>JAJDEA010000171.1 GCA_029260035.1 Phycisphaerae bacterium | reverse complement strand
GCCCGGCATGCCTAAATGCAAGGTTAGCCTCAGCCAGCCGATGCAGTCTTCATGGTCAGATCGATCATTGCCGACGGTGAATTGAGTTTGATCTGCTTCTGAGGCCCAACGATCTTGGCGATTTCCTCGGCTGATGCATTTGCGTCTTGGGCGTAATGTCGGGCTTCGTCTTCGGAGATTTCCTTCAATTCTAACGTACCTTGGACGATGGCGAGCCGACCTTCGGCTTCCATCGGCACAAGGCGACCATCAACCGGGCATGTGAACTTGACGAAGAGTGTTTCCCCCGCAGCTGGTCCAACCAACCGAATCCAACAGCCCTTTTTGACGCAGACCGAGTCGACCTTGCCGCAGACGCGAATTAACTTTTCGGCGTACTTCGTATTGTCGGCGAGAATTTCATCCACGCAAATGGGCCTTGCGCTCGTCCGCTTCGTCTTCTCGCCGAAGGAAGTCCATTTGCTCGTATCCTTACACCCACCTTTAGCGCAGGGCGTTTTGCAGCCCGCCGCCGATAGCCCACATTTCTTGTTTGCGCAACCCGTGAAAACAAAAGCCAATGAGAACGCGAGAGCCGTCACCGTCAACGAACGATACATGATGTCATCCTTTCATAGAGCTGAATTCGACAGTTCCTAATTGCAGTACCTCGATTTGCGATCGTAACCAAGTGAGTCGCTGGATTCAACCGCACGGTGTTTCCTGCGTAGAGATTCATGTAAATCCAGTTGCTCCAACGGCCGAGTCTTGATCTGGTCGCCTAAGGCGAGGGGCTGTGCACATCTATTGATTCAACGAAACCCCTTTGGATCGAAACGCAGAAACGAACTGCCTCCGACGCTGTTGCGGATAATTGATCTGGGTTCTCCGCATTATTCCCAATTTCTTAAATGTCGGATTTTGTAATTGACCATGAAAGCCGTACTTGTTATTATGGGTCCATCATTTCGTTGCCTCGATTTGTAGCGTTGCGTCAGACGAGGCTTTTTACAAAACTGGGGTTTGTCGGCTCAAAGAGGAGGATTTTGTATGAAACGTCACATTGGTTTGGCTCTGAAAATGTTCGTATTTGCCGCATTTGCCGCGGCTGTCGCCATCGGAACGAAAGTCGAAGCAAAAGGCAAGCCAGGCGGCGGCGGTAAGTGCCCCCGCAATATTGCTTGCCCAATGGTGTGGGACCCTGTGATTTGCGACGACGGTAATGTCTACAGCAATAGCTGCGTTGCCTATGCGGCATGCGCAACTGGCTGTGAGTCGACAGGTGAAGGCGGACCAGTCCCGTACTAAGCCGAAGGAAATTCTCACGGATTTGCAATACAGGCACCCTCGAGCTTTCCAGCTTGGGGGTGTCTTTCATTTGTCATGAGTGAAGGCAAATTAGCACGAGTATTGAGAGGGCGACAAAGGAGAAATGGCGTCCATCCGGTCCGTCTGTCACTCTTCCGTAGGTTCGATGGTGACGGTAAGTTGCGCGGAGGCGAACTGCTCAGCAATAAGTTCCGCTCTTTCCTGGTGCGTAACGAGAAGCAATGCAACGCCGGTTTCATGTGCTTCGATTGCCCGGACCACAGCATCTTCGGTCTTCAGCGAGGTAATACGCAGAATCGATGTGATGACATGGTCGAATTCGTTCACATCGTCATTGTGCAAAAGCACCTTAAAGGGCGGAAGTTGGCGTGGAGTACGCTGGGGAGGCTGAGGTTTTTTTACTGGAGCAACAGCGGTGGATACAGCCCCGTCGCTGGTTTCGCCTATGGTTTGGTTCGTATCTTCATCGGCCATTTCGATATCCTCCGCACATTTATCATACCATCGAACAATCGCTTAACCAACCACATCGAAAACGCGGTCCCAACACCCGCCACATCTAACCAACTGCTCTGTTGACCGTCACTTCTTCAAAGGCTGTCAGCGCAATACCCGTGAGATAACTCACAAATTCCGCTCGGACGTCAACGCGAGGGGTTGCGGGAAAAGGGCCTTGCGACTCGAACGGGCAACGCAACGTATAATGTTGCGTGCCAAATCGGCCATGCCAAGTCTTGCGCAACTCCTCGGCACTGGAAAACGAGTAAACGCCAAGCACCGTCGGCTGACCCATTGTCGAATTGTCCACCAATTGAATCGTGATCTTCCCCGGTGCTTTGACCGTGTCGCCATCAATATCTCTAAGGCGGAGGTGAACGGTCACGCCGTCATCGCCTACGCGATCGTCGTAATTCGCACCACCGGAAAGGCTGGCAATTTCCAGCTTGACCGGAGCAAACAAATCTGCCGGACGGCTTGAGTCCATCGCTTGAAGATTGGCAAGTTGCTCCGAGACCCTCTGAGTCTGAAGATTGCAATCAGAAAGCTCTCGCTCCAGCTCCTTAACGGAAACGTGAAGTTCTTCGTTCTCGCGTGCAAGCCGAGCCTGGTGTTTTGCGGAAATGCAGCCAGCAAGAGGCAAGATGCACGCGGCCAGCAAAAAGCCATAACAAAAGCGCATCGCTATTCGTGCATAGTGCGGTTTGATTCGATCGAGTCTCAACATTATTGCATTCTTATTCATTGTGCGTCGCAAGGTCAACTGCCATTCGCTGACATCAAACCAGGGTAAGCCCCTAGTTCTTCGCATCCATTAATACTGCGTGAGCAGCCGCAACTCCGGCACTTCGGCTGAACGCATATCCTTGGCCTTCGAGTGCCATCTCCAAAGCAGCGATTGCGCCGATAGTATCAAACGCGTCCACGAAACCCATGTGGGAAAAGCGAATGATTTTCCCTTTAAGGTCGCCTTGGCCCCCGGCTATCTGGAAGCCGAATTTGGCGCGCATGGTCTTACGGAGCGCTCCCTCATCGACCCCCTCTGGAACGACCATCGCGGTTACAGAATCCACCGGATGTGTTGCAAACACTTTCATACCCAACGCCCTGGTCGCAGATCGCGTTGCATTGGCAAGCAACGTAGTCTCCGCCCAAATCGACTCAACGCCGCGTTCTTTGATTTTTCGCAATACGCACAATGCCCCACGAACCAACGAAACCGCCGGCGTGTACGGTGCATCGAAGGTATCCATCGATTTCCGATAGGCTTTCAGATCGTTGTACAACGTTGGCGTTTTACCCGAATCGATACGCTCCCAAGCGCGATCGTTGACAGCGGCGAATGCAAGCCCGGGAGGCAGCATTAGCGCCTTCTGCGAACCTGTCAGATAGACATCCACACCCCACTCGTCCATCTTCACCGGCAGCGCACCGACCGAGGTAATGCCGTCTACAATCAGAATGGCGCCCTTTTCACGCGTCACCTTCGCAATTGCCTCGACATCGGATAGGGCTGTCGTCGATGTTTCGCTGTGGACAACGATGATGGTATCGATCTTCGCGTCAGCTTCCATTGCCTTGCGCACGTCGTCACCCGTTGCGCCAAACCCCCATTCGATGTCCAGGGTCTGATGGTCAATCCCAAACGTCTCGCAGACTTTAGCCCATCGCTCGGCAAATTTGCCATTGCGCACGACAAGCGCCTTGTGCCCGGCAGGGGTGCATCCCACAATCGCAGCTTCCGCCGCTGAGGTACCACTCCCGGTGAACGTCAAACACATTGCTTTGGTCTGAAATAGGTACTGGAGCAGCTCGTGAAGCTCCTTAGCCATCTCGCGATACATACCAGTTCGATGGTGCTCAATGGGACGTGCCATTTCCAGCAAAACGTCGTCCGGCACCATGGTTGGACCGGGCGTAAACAATCGAATCTTCTTCATTTACTTGCCTCATTTTCCAGTTGCCTAAGGATCCCAAAGAGCCGTCGGCCATTATAGGGACGTTCGGGTTTCAAGCCACAAGCCGAAACGTCATCCGAAATCGAAATGTGTATAAACATCGCACAGTCGAGTTCGCTTTCACGCCCCCGGTTTTCCACTGGTTGGCCAGCAAACGACGGGCCACACATTCGAGACGATTGCCTCACATGGGACTGCTGCCTGTTTGGGATTTTACTGGTTTTTCAGGCGACTATGTCATTTTGTATGGCGATCAAAATATCCAGTTGGTATTATACGAATAGACGTCCGTAGCGTACCTTGCGTATCGATTGACCAAGAGTCGCCAAGGATTTTCAAATGATTCAGATCTGCATAATGTCAGGCCATTCCGGGCAAATGCGACCCGAAAAACGCATCTACTTCACGCTGATGGGTGGATGTGAATTGGAAAGGCCTACGCTGGCCAGGCAAATTGTCGCACAGCGGCGACACCGCGAGAAAGGGAGAACGGAACCACTCCACCAGCTATTCATTACGATCCTTGGTGCTACAGAAATCACAGTTCCCACACTTGCCACAGAGTTCATCGATCTTCGCGAGATGGTAAATAATGGCATGATGAGCATAGGCGATTGGGATGACGCAGTGGCTGAACTTAGCCAGGACAGTTACACCGTGGCATCTCTAACTCTTATGGGCGGTTTTTCAGATGGCGCGATTCCAGAAGAGAATGCCGAGATTGACAGCTTGGCACTTCAAAGACACCTGGGCAACATATCCGAATCGGCTGGACAGGTACTTCAGCTCGGTATCGGCCAACGCGATTCCGAGCGCCGTGAAACCATTCGTCGAGCGATGATGGTCGAAGGAGCTTCGGCTTAGCCAGGTCGATGGTCCTCCCGGCTTCCATGTCTGATTCGATTAGATAACTCCATCGCACGAACCGCTTCGCGATTTGCCTAACTCACGTTGCCACAGGACGCTTCCCACCTTCGACAGCTTTTTCCGATTTGTTTGCTGCACAATCGTCACTCCTCTACAATCATACGCTGCTATCACCGGGAACGATCGGATTATGCAGCAAACATGCAAACCGTTTGAAGAGATGTCCGCGGACGACTATGCAGCAATTGGATTGCGCAGCGGGCTTGAAGTCCATCGTCAGTTGCTTACCCCTACGAAACTATTTTGCCGATGCCCCGCTGGTCGATACAGCAGCGCCTACGACGCCGAGGTTCTTCGACACATGAGGCCAACACTTTCCGAATTTGGCGAGTATGACGGCACGGCGCTCATGGAAAAGAAGACAAAGAAAAATATCCACTATCGCATCCATCGCAACACCGTTTGCACTTACGAATTCGATGATACGCCTCCGTTTGCACCGAGCGAGGAGGCGCTAGATATCGCCACCGAATTGGCCCTCCTGCTACGGCTGAATATGGTGGACGAACTACACATCGCACGAAAACAATATCTGGACGGTTCGATCCCTGCTGGATTTCAACGAACTACGATCCTCGGCGTTGATGGATGGATACCCTATCAGGACCGCCGAATCGGAATCGTCCAGCTTGGCCTCGAGGAAGACTCATGCCGAGAGGTTTCGGATATTGGACACGATCGCGTATACCTGACCGATCGGCTTGGCACACCATTGATTGAGGTGGTGACAGCGCCGGACATGCGAACTCCGCAGGAAGTGGCGGACGTTGGTCGAATCATCCGCAATCTGTGCAGGAGCACTCGCAAAGTTCGGACGGGATATGGTGCTGCGCGACAGGATGTCAACGTAAGCGTGGAAGGTGGGACGAGGATTGAAATCAAAGGCGTTCCGCAGCTAGGACGCATACCCCGGCTCGTATATAACGAAGCTCGTCGGCAGCGATCTCTATTGCATATTCGCGAACAACTCAAAGAGAGAGGAATCACCGAAGATACGCTTTCCTGCCGACACGATGACGTTACGAGGATTGTTGCAAGGACCCATTATGACCCAATGCGCGATGCGATCGCCAATGGTCAGCGCGTTCGTTGCGTCGTACTTGCTGGTTTCGCTGGCTTGCTGAACGAACCAACACAGGAGCATACGAATTTTGCCAAGGAATTTGCGGATCGGGTTCGCGTCATTGCGTGTCTGACCCGCCTTCCTAATCTGGTTCATTCAGACACAGCTTCTGAATCTCTTTACGGGAAGGATTGGAAGCGATTGTTCAGAGTCATGCGCGCCGATCATCGAGACGCACTCGTTCTTGTTTGGGGGTCAGAGGGCGACACGGTTTGTGCGTGCGAAGAAATCGCCATCCGGGCACGCGAAGCGACGATCGGTATCCCATGTGACACAAGACAAGCACTCAAGGATGGCACGAACGGGTTTGAACGTGTGCTGCCCGGTGCAGAGAGAATGTACCCAGATACGGATCTGCCGCCCATCGAGCTGGGCGAGACGCGCATCACAAGTATCCAGTCTCAGTTGCCGGAATATGTGTGGGATCGCGAGAAGCGATATCGCGAGATAGGGCTGACTGAGGACATTATATCAGAGGTCTTGTTGTCGCCTTACGCAGCAATCCTCGATCGAGCGACTGAGGAATTTCGTGTGCCGCCCCTGGTAGCTGCGGTCGTCTTGCTTCAGCGATTCAAACATTGGCGCAGAAGTCGACTTCCCTTGAATGCAATTTCCAACGAAGACGCCTTGAGTGTTTTCACCGCAATGGCGGATGGGCGATTGCCTCGCGAGGGTGTGGCGATGGTTTTTCGAGAGTTTCTCGTTACGCGTAAAGCGAACCCGGACAGCGACGTCGCTTTGGCAGGAATTCTTGAGAAATTGATAGAAGACTCAGCCGATGAGCAAAACGTAAAGGCCTGTCTGCAAGAAGTGGTTCGCGAGGCGGCCGGCAGAAAATTCCCTGATCGCGAAACCAAGCACCGCTTCCTGATGGGCCAACTGATGAACTCGTTACGCGGCCGATTCAGCGGCACCCAACTTTCGAACATGTTATCATCTGTATTAGCCGAGACGACGGCCAAGGAATCTGAAACGAGCGTGCAGGCATGACAAGCACATTGACGCAAGGATACCGCGGCGAAGGAAAAAAGACACTTGAGCAGTTCAGCGTTGGTGTCTGGAGTGATGTCGAAGTGGAGACGCAGCAGGGACGGTTTCGTGGAATCGTACTGCCTCGGTCTGAAACGTCGGACGAAAAGCACATCGTCCTCAAGCTGGCGACGGGCTACAATGTCGGCATCAAAGCCAATACTGTCACTAACGTGATCGAGCACGGCAAGCGTGTAGCGAACTACAAAATTCCGGAAAAGAAATTCCCCTACCATCCGAATAAGCCCAACGTAACTCTGTTTGGAACAGGCGGCACGATTGCAAGTCGGCTCGACTATCGTTCCGGGGCCGTGATTCCCGCGTTTTCCCCAGGCGAGCTTTATGGCTCTGTTCCGGAACTCGCTGATTACTGCAATCTGACGACGGAGAAACTCTACGGCGTATTCAGTGAAAACATGGGCCCAGAGCAATACATCGCGCTCGCCAAGAGAATTGGCGATGAAATCCGTAATGGCGTCGATGGTATCGTCATAGGTCACGGCACGGACACCATGCACCATACCGCAGCCGTTTTGAGCTTTATGGTACAGAACTCCCCTATCCCGATTGTCATGGTCGGGTCACAAAGGTCTTCCGATCGACCTTCTTCCGATGCTGCGATCAATCTTATTAACGCAGTCAAGGCAGCTGCTGAAAGCGATATTGCAGAGGTTCTTGTCTGCATGTTTGGCCCAACATCGGATCAGTACTGCCTGTTGCATCGAGGAACGCGCGTCCGAAAGATGCATTCTAGCTATCGATCGACTTTTCGTACGATCGGCGATATTCCGCTAGGCCAGATTGACACAACTCGGATTGATTGTTTCCGTGATGACTACAATCGCCGGCGCACCGACCGTGAAGTGACGATCCTGCCGACGTTCGATGAGAAGGTCACCATCCTCTATTACTACCCAAACATGATGCCCGACATCGTTGATGCCATGGTCGAAAAAGGATATCGAGGGATCGTCATAGCGGGCACAGGGCTGGGGCACGTCAACAAGCCTCTTTATCCTGCGCTAAAGCGTGCCGTCGATCAGGGCGTGCATGTTTACATGACCGTCCAAACCCTTTGGGGCTATGTGCAGATGTATGTGTATGAAACAGGTCGAAAGATTATGGAGCTGGGCGTAGTGCCAGCAGCGAACATGCTCCCAGAGGTCGCGTTCATGAAGCTGAGTTGGGCGCTTGGCCAAACGACCGACCGCGAAGAAGTGAAACGGATCATGCTCACGCCTATCTGCGATGAAATTACCCAGCGCGAACCATACAACGGCTACCTGGTCTTCCAGGGAGCGGTTCCCGAAGTGCAGCAATTCATACGGGGAATCAAAAGATAGTAAGACGTGCGCAAACGATAAATGTTGTGCAAATGGCATGAACCGATTCTTCATCCACGGGGACAACTAGCTTCATGCGGCTTATCATTGAATTTGATGGAATAGTCGGTGCCGTATTGCCGGCACATTACGCCCTCCATAAGCGCATCGCAAAAGACGTTGGCTGGTCGCATGTCGATGAGCCAACATTTCGACGCCTGATTCGCAAGGAAGGACCTAATGCTGCTGTGCTTCGCAGCGCGCCAACCACAAAGCAGGCGGAATATCGACGTCTCTTTGACGCTGCGTTCGAGGACACAGAATCGATCGACTCATTTACCATTCGGCCTGATTTTCTCAAGCACTTTCCAAGCCTTGCGGGCGCTGGCTCTTGTTGCCTGACTACTATGGGGACCAATCTCACCGCAAGGCGTGATTGGCTCAAGCGCAGCCAACCGAAAATGACATCCATGGTTTTTGAAGCGATCAACGAGGACCCAAGAAAACGTCCGGCGGAGTTGAAGTTTCTGGCTGATCGGGAACCACGCGCAGTTGTCGTAGCTACCAACGATTCCCTTGTTCGTGCGGCTGGCTCAGCCGAACTTTTCTCGGTTGGATTGCCGTTGGGGACCTGTTCTGCAGCCCGACTGCACCAAGCCGGGGCCGATATCGTTTTCAAAGACCTGGATGAATTCACAGACTCACTCCAGGCTGGCGCCCCAAGACTTGTCCAGGCGGGCTTGATGCCGCTACCACTCCAATAGGCGTTTGGCCCTGACCTATCACTCTTCGCGCCGCCACTCACGAATCAAAGCCGCCATGGACGATGATATGGATGGCAGCCACGAAGCTGTCGAGTGGAAAATGATCTATCGTTCATGGAGGAACGAACCATGCCTTGGCTACCGAAAGCAGACGCAGCGAGTGTCCTGAAAATCTCTCCTCGCACTCTCGATCGGCGACTATCAGGCGGACAACTTAAGACGAAAAACGAAGGCCGTCGTGTTCTGGTCTATGTCGATAAGGCGCAACCTACTCCGGGTTTGTTTCCGACAGCAACTGGCGATGGCAGCCAAATCGAACCTGCCGCCAAGTACCTCAATTCAATGGCAGACACAACCAAAACCCTGGCGGAGACGGGTGGGCGATTGGCTGATGTGGCTGCATCCGCCGCCCTGCTCAAAAAGCATGACGCGGACATCGTGGCTGCCACCATGAACGCCGTCAACGATGCCCGAACGGCTTTGGAAACGGTTGTAACTCAAACGCGGTATGAGACAGAGCGGGCCATCGACGCGGAGCTTCGTGCGAGACGAAACCTCAGGTGGATGGTGGGCGTTGCAGCGTGCTTTGTCGCAATGTCTCTGGTCGGCTTGGGCGTTGCTGCCCGCGCGTATCACGTTGTTTCCGTAGAAAAGGCATCTGAAATTCATCGACTCGATCGTCAACTCGTGGAGGTGGAAGCCCGCGAAACCAGCACTGTGAATATGTTGCGTGAATCGATCGAAGACGAAAAGCAATCGCGACAGACAATGGTTGTCGAAATTGAAGAGCGTTCAAAATCGATGAGTGCCAATCTAGAGACCCTCCGATCGGAAAAAATTGAGCTGGCGTGCCGACTTGAGGAAATGCGTTTGTCCCGCGACGACCTTGCCGTCCAGTTGGCGGAGGCTGTTCAGCTGGCGGAATCCACAAGCGAAGCTGATGCGATACCGATAATGAGTGACGCTGAGGATGTGAACCCTGAACAATCCGCCAGCGAAGACGTTGAAAAAAACGACCTGCGAGACTTGCTTGATAAAGCATGGTCGGTGGCGTCGGCGAAATAGAGAGCACGTTCGGCTTTTCCAACACCGAAATCTCAGCAACAGACAATGCCGTACCGTGTGCCACTGCTCTCGAGCAGTGCATGAGATCGGCCAAGAACACCCAAACCACTGCTCAAGAGCAGTGGTACACCCGAACTCCTGCGGCTGGTGTTCACCAATTCATCCACCACGCGCATCGATTCTAATCACACATCTGACAAACCGGGCGTATCATCTCGCGTGAGCGTCCTTGCCTGTTCCGCTGCAGCCTTGAACGCCTTGCAGTACTTCAACAGCAAGAACACATACCAGGGAAACAATACGAACAGAACAAAGGGTGCATAGCAACCGGCAGCCATCAGGGTTGCGCCGGGCGTAGGCGGAGCAGCCGGTTGAGTAGCTATGCCGCTCGGCTGGGCTTGCCCACCTGAGATGATGGCAAGAACCATACCAATAACAGAAGAGCAGGCAACGCATATCGTCGCAGTCCAAAGCAGATACTTCGTAGACTTCGCGAGTTTCTCATCAGGAATGCGAGTTGCGAATCGCCGAAAATAAATAAGCTCTCCACATGCAGCAGCGATTTCCGCAAGACCTGTGGCTCCAGCAATCAAATAACTGATGCTACTAAAGACACCGCCTTGAACTCCAGATCCAACGTAAGCGCCAAAGAACCCAATGATCGCGCAGATGCGAACCGTTTTTCGCAATGTCACACTGGTTTCCCCAAGTGATATGCTCGGTTCTTGGGTCGTGATTAGAAATGTTGACCAAAGGTTGATGGCTCCAAATGCAATACTAAATACCCTACCAATAGAGGAAGGGAGGGAAAAAACAGGAATCAAACTTCCCAAGACAAGGCTCTGAACGAAGAAAATCAAAAAACTCCACAACTTGACCGAAACGCCGAGGCGAATTTTCTCGAGCCAGCCGGGGTCGCAGTAGTGGAGCAGGTTGCTTTGGGGAGATTGACTGACAGGCTTGCCGCACTCCGGGCAGTTCATAGCCTCATTCAGCCCGCGCAGATTGTAGCCACAACCTATGCAAAGGAGGTTCTCAGAGATATTTGATTGACCCGACTCAATAGAACTCATCATTGCTCTTATACAAGCAGGCATGGTGCTTTACAACTGGCGAGCGAATGACAGCAATCGGCAGTCTGACGTTCAATACCCCAATGTGTCGTCCGAATCCGCCAGGTGTACGCGCTCCGTCGGAATGACGACGTGAAATGTCGCGCCATGGCCGACTTCGCTTTCAATAAGGATTTCGCCGTTCAGCTCTTCGATGATTTTCTTCGCTGCTGCAAGACCAAGCCCAGTCCCGCCATGCCCTTTGGAGGAATGAAACGCGTCGAAGATGACGTCCAATTTGTCCGGCGGTATGCCGGGACCGTTGTCAGTGATGGAGACAGTGACATGGCCCGTATCGCGTGCATAGCTTGTCTCGACGACAACTCGCCCCCCTTCCGCTGGCGCAACATCGATGGCATTTAGAACGATATTATGAATAACCTGATGCATTCCCTCGCCATCGAGAGCAGCCGCTGGCACTTCGTCCAGGTCAGCTTGTAGCTCAACCCCCCTTTCCTTGGCGCGAACCCACGCTAACTCGATCACATCTTTGGCGATGTGATTCAGATGCAACATTTCGATCTTCGGCTGGCGCTTTTTGCTGAACGTAATCATGTTCACGGTCAGGTGCAGGATTCGCTCCAGGTTTTTGCTAACCAACGACCAGCCGGACTCCGTTACGTCAATCGCTTTCTTCTTCAATCCCATCTCGATGATTTCCGCACCGCCCTGCATGCCCTGCAAGATGTTCCGAATGTGATGGGAAAGAAAAGCAACGGTCTCACCTGCCGCGGCGAGCCGCTCGTTTCGGACTCGCGATTCCAACAGCTCAGAATGCTCAATGGCCAAACCCGTCAGCTTTCCGATCGACACTGCCAGGCGAAGCTGTTCCTGTGTATAGGTATGCTGCGAGGTGGAACAATCAAGGTGCAACACTCCGTACACCTTGTCCCGCACGATGATGGGCACACACACGACACTCCGCAAGCCGAATCGATGGATTGAATCCTGCATGTCGCCGGCGAATCGTTCATCGTTCATGGCGTTGGCACAAAGGACCCCGGATTGCGTCACCACGACGTGATCGATAATTTTTTGTGAGGTTACAATCTTCGGACGAGGGCCTCGCTCTTTCCGTCTGTACCGAACGATGCCAGGCTCCATCGCGCCGCTTTCCGGATTTGTGGTCAAGACGACGAGATGATCTCCGATCAGGTGATCGAAAATGACGTCCGCTACCCGCGTTAATAGATCGCTGCTCGAACCAGCCGTTCCGATTAGCTCCGCGATTTTATAAACTACGTTCCACGCAACGACGGCGTCGGCGGATTCAGGGGGCTGCAATATGACACTCTCAGCTGAGGAATCGATAGCCGCGAGAATAGAAGACCCACCCATCGCCCCCTCGGGGTCGAGGTCTACAAGGTCTTGAATCGCAGGCCCGCCGAACGGGGTTTCAGGCTCAGCCTGCCCCTCGAACACCAATAGCGAACTACCAAGTTTGATCTGATCGCCGTGCTTGAGTTGGGTAGGCGTGACAAGACGCTGACCGTTCAGGTAAGTGCCGTTGGAACTATTGAGGTCTTTTAAGATCCAGTGGTCGCCCTCGCGGTGAATCTCCGCATGCCTGCGCGACGCCGCGTGATCCGTGAGTGGAATCTGTCCAGCAGACCGCCCGATGACGACGGTATCATCGGTGGTCGTATAGGTTCGACCCTTGTCGGGCCCTTGTAGAACATGAAATGCGGGCAAACCTCAGACTCCTACGATCCCGGCCAGCAAAGCTGATCCAACGTGCCAATACGTCGCAAAACGCGGTTCCCATTACTAAGAGTGAGTGCCTCTTCTGTGGCCCTATCGAGCTTCGCGTATTCCTTGATTTTTCCCTCGCGCGGGTCGATCAACAACCTCTATCCGTTTCTTTCGATTCTCGCCTAAGAGGAAGCCTTTGTCCGCCGAACGGCGTACCGCATTCCGAGCAAACTCCATCATTCGTTCCCCGCAGATCATACCCACATTTTGTACATTCGCCTCGGCGCAGCCGGTCAGCAATCAACCTTTTTTTCCGGGAATACCGAACGATGCTGATAATAGGCCAAATCGAAAAAAATATACCCGGCCACCAAAGGGAAAACCTAATGTCGATTTTGCCGTAGTATCGTTCGTTTTCGCGCGACGGCGGCTGATGTTCAAAATAATGGTCCGGCAGAAATGGCACCCAAGGTCGGTCGTATTTCCCAAGAAACCTAGGCTCAATCCAGTACTCATACTGAAATCGCACATTAGGTGGCACACACCTGCCATATAGCACTATATTTCTTTCTCCAGCACGCTCCACCACCAACGATCCGCGAAGAGGACTACCTAGTCCAACAAGAGTAACCGAAATGATCAATATCACGCTTACGATGAATGCGGAAAAGTAAACTAGGATTCGTGCGCATTCAGCTCTCATAGATCGAATGTCCGAGTTTATCCTCCTACGGATAGTTCTTCTACTAACGATCATGAGTGCCAATATAGTGCCTCATCATTTCTCCGACCCGAACAGCTCATCAAACCGAATGGCGTAGGGCTCGCTCGCGGTCGCTGGAATTACCTTCTCTTCCAGTTTTCCAAATGCAAGATCAAGCTCCCGCCGTTCCGGATAGACAACGAGCGAATGCAACGTGCCCCACTTATCGTTTCCAACAGCCACATCACCCAACGCTTCCCACGCCCCCTTACGAGTTACCTTTGATTCTACGGACGTTTGAAGTTTGGCGAACCGCTCAAGGCTCCATTCGCTGGCCTGCCCTACAGCCGACCTGACGGTCTTAAGATAGTGGTTCGTCGTAATGCAGGATGACGCGCCGATCGGGTTTTCGCCCAATCCCGATGCATCGATGCGAAAAACTCTTGCAGGCTTGGAAGACGAACCCTTAAGTCGAGGCGTCACCACACGAACCATATAGCTGAACGGATAGGGAGCAACCGCCTGAAGTTTTCTCTGAATTTTGACGACCGCTTGATTGGCAGCGCTACTCTCTAGCGCATCCTTTAGTGCAAGCGCTAGAGGCTCTTGTTGGCCGTTGGGCTTCTGAAGCTTCGAACCATCCCCATCGTGCAAAAAAACGCACACGCCATCTTCGTTGATTGCGGTTACTGCCCCCAAATATCCGGGCCATGCGATCGTCGCGACGGCTTTCGCGCCGGCAGGTTTTCGCACGAGGATCATTTGCGCGTTCACATAGGACGGGATGCTTAAATAATCGAAGTTGCGCGCCGCGATGACGCCATCGTCGCCAGCGGCCTCTCCCCAAACGACAAACCCTGAACAACCAAACGCCCGAAGCATGTCACCCGCATTTGCAATCATCAGATCTTCAAGCTGCAACTCACGGCCATGCAAAGCGAGTCGGGGCGTACCACCAGCCGATTCGACAATACCTCGAAACATGCCTTCCAATTCTTCACGGGTTTGCGATGAGTACTTGATCGCAGATGCCAGTGATAACATAGCCTTGTCCCGCTCGGCCCGCTGATTGACGGGAACAGCTTTCAAGGACTCCTCCAGGTAGCCCACAAACTCCTTCCAGACGAGTGAGCCATGGGCGTAGCCCATTTCGTCCGGCGTACCCCATACCCGCAAGACGCGGAACGGACCAATTTGTTCCAGCTTGCCGTTGACTTTCGGTGATGCAAAAACAGAAGCAGGAATATAAACCTGCATCAGCAGCAAGAGCGCAAGGACGAATTTTCCGTTTATTGGATTTTTGATTTGGTTCATGATGCCTCCCATTTTGCGCGAAGCGGCAAACTCATACCTGCCGCAATCAGCCTGACATTTTACCCCAAGAAAATCGGTTTTACGAATAAGGCTGTCTTCGTCGAACTAATTCGCACCCGGCCGAGTCAGATAATCGTTGATCGCACTCTCAAACGCCTGCATTTTCGCAACGAATGATCTTTCCGTAAATCCTTCGAGAAATCGCTCGCCGCGAGGTCCAATCGCGGTATGCGTGTAGGTAAAAGTAACTGAGGTCACGCTATCCGACTCTGCAACGAGCCAGATATCCAGTTTGCTGACGTGGGAGCTCGGCGTGAAGATGATGAATTCAATGACGCCTGCCCGCTCATCATGGCGAGTAATCGTCCAAACGCTCGGTTGCCCATCGGGTGACACTGTTTGAAATACGCAACCCTCTTCCGCAAGGCCGGACTCGGAAAACAGAATCTCCGCATTCCAATCCTCCAGGTAATCGTGCTCGCGCACCGGACAAAGAAGCGGAAACACCGTAGCCGATGACGCATTAACCCGATGAACAAATCGTCTCGTTATTCGCGATGAATCCATAAGCACAAGTCCCCATCCATTACTCTCAGCCTCTGCGAAAGAATTGACGGTGCTATGATAGTCCAAAAAAAGAACACCCGGCGGATCGACGAATCGTTCCACCGGGTGCTATATATCAAGGACAGGTTTATCGTCGGCCATCACTCTCGCGAGCGATATCCCAACCGTTTCCGGCTGCTGAAAACATGCTGACATTATCCATGTTGAAGACTAAGCTTCAACTGGTCTAGATAATCCCCTAGAAAGGAGGTGATCCAGCCGCAGGTTCCCCTACGGCTACCTTGTTACGACTTAGTCCCAGTCACCGGATTTACCGTCGGCCGCCGCCCCCTTGCGGTTAGCTAAACGGACTTCGGGTACTCCCAGCTTCCATGACTTGACGGGCGGTGTGTACAAGGCTCAGGAACACATTCACCGCGGCATGGCTGATCCGCGATTACTAGCGATTCCAACTTCATGGAGTCGAGTTGCAGACTCCAATCCGAACTGAGGCCAGCTTTCTGCGATTTGCTCCATCTCTCGATCTCGCGTCGCTCTGTACCGACCATTGTAGCACGTGTGACACCCTGGACATAAGGGCCATGATGACTTGACGTCATCCCCACCTTCCTCCGGCTTGACGCCGGCGGTCTCGCTAGAGTCCCCGGCATGACCCGCTGGCA
>JAJDEA010000018.1 GCA_029260035.1 Phycisphaerae bacterium | reverse complement strand
GAATCGAGCTAACTCACGGCGAGAATCGAGATTAGACTGGTGCAGCGTCACACTCCAAATCGCGGGTTACAATCAACATCATACCGTGTGCCACTGCTCTTGAGCAGTGCATGAGTCTGACCCAGAATGCGATGGGCACTGCTCAAGAGCAGTGGCACACCCGCAATTTCAGGTGTGGACATGCCGTAGACTTGAGATTGCGCTAATCTCCTTCTCGAACAGGCTGAGTCGGGAGCAAAGGCTCCCCTCGCAGTATCGGCAGGAGATGTTTGCAAAGCAGGTGAACGTTTGCCCAGCCGGTGTGTCCACCGTAATGCCCTTCCTTTCCCATAGCCGATGTCCAGGCAATCTCACGAAGCCGATCGTAAGCTTGAATATCTTCTTCCGAGGCGGATCGGGGTATGTGGAAGCCGACGTTTCCGCCAGCGCGGACGAATTGGCGGTCGGTTGTGCCGAACACACGCGTACCAAGGCCTAAGACGATACGATCGCGGATGCTTGTGAGGACGAACGCGTGCTTTACCATCCGCAGTGCCGGAGCCAGGTTGTAATCGGGCGAGATGGCAGGGCAAGGAAGTACCAATGTTTCGATGATTGGACGGCTTTTGAGGGCTTCCAGCGCGAAGACGGCTATGCCAGCGCCGCCGCTATAGGCGATGACGTGGATTCGTGTGGAAGGATGCCGCCGATGGAAGGCGAGGATTTTTCTTGCGAGTTTGATTGCCATGTGGCGGTTTCGCCGATGCCACATCAGGTCAGTCCAAATCTCCCCCGGCAGGCCGAATTGCCAACGAAAGACGATTGTTCCGATGTCGCTGTTCATGGATCGGAGTGATTTTCTGATGATGATCGGGGCGAATTGAAACCCGCCCACGCCGTCCAGCAGAAATATTACATCATCCTCAAACGATCCTTCTTGTTCCTTGCAGCCGTATTTTACCAACTCAATGGCATAGGTCGAAATGGCTTTGGTACGTACGGTAAGAAATCCCACTTCGCTATTCCTTTTTGGGCTGATCGGGCACTGAAACGTCTGAAAGAGGGACGGCGATTCTGTTAAATATCTCTCGCCGGCTCATGCTCTGGAGGTATCTGACATCGGAGATGCCCATTTCGAAACGGCATACTTCCGCAATTGAACACCAGGAACATGGCGATGCGTTTCCGAGTCGGTACGGACTGACGTCTACATGTCCGTCGAGCATACGATCAGCCAACTCGCCGATTTTATGCTGGACGTGGGCCAGTAGAGAACCAAAAGAGGATCGATCCAGTCCGTCGCTCTTTTCGGTGAGTCCGATGCTTCCGTCTTTTTTGAGATAGATATTGAAATGTTCAGACCATCCACCGGACGTGCTGCTGTCAAGTGTGACGAAGTCCTCGGCTGCGAGGATGCCGCGCTGCCGACAGGAACCACTAAGGCTCTGATCTCTCGCCGATGCAAGGCTTGGATGTTCGACGCTATTGTACTGCGATGTCGTGCTGACAAAGAATGCGCCGATAGGGCGGATGGGTTTGGATTTGGATATCGCGCGTCCTGTCAGCGTTTGGCCATGTTCGGCAAGTACGAGGACGTAAGAAAGCAGCTGCAATGATAGTCCGTGATACACGGATTCAAGCGCGAGCGATTTGTTCCTTTTTCGCTTGTAATCAATGACCACACCTAACAATTCATCAGTGTGTTCGGCGACGTCAATCCGATCGATGTAGCCTCGCAGGGTTACGCGCCTGCCTGCGGGCGTGACGATTTCTAGCGCGGGTAAGGATTTGGGTTTGTCGAACCCGAACGGTAGTTCCGCCGCCTTTGGGTTGGTGGAACCGCCTTGCGAACTGGCTCGCTGCGCCCGAAGAACTCGTCCTAGCTGCATAGCCGATCGGCGGAGTAGGTATCGATCTCGCGGGGCGAATATTTCAGCAGATGTTGGAAGACGTGTAGCTACTTTGTCGCAAGCTCTTTGAAGTTCCGATTCGAGTTGGTCCTCCGAAAGTTGGCTGAAAATTTGCTGCTGCTCACACAAGTTGTCGAGAAAAACCTGCAGGACTGCGTGGTGGATCCCGCCGATGTCTACGGCTGCCAACTTTGCTTCGCTGCGTTCTTGAATTCGCAAGCTGCGCTTGGCGAAGTGGCGAAAAGGGCACGTCGCGTAGGCTTCCAGTTGCGAGACGCTGGTGCGGAGCGAATTGCCATGAAGTTCTTGTACGTTCGACGGCGATAGCCTCAGTGAATGCCGATTTAATGACGCTTCCGATGATCGGCGGAACGCACTGTCTTGACTTAGTTGCGAACGCTGGCTTTCATAGAGTTCGTTCCAACGCCGTCGAGAGGTGTTTTCGTCTGTGTCCTTTGTGCGTCGAAGGTGGAATTCCGTGACAAGCCTTTGCGCAAGTCGATTTGTTGTGACAATATCCCATGAAAGCCTATGGCTTGCGGGATCGCCGACTTTCTGAACCTGAAGCCCCGGGCAGGCGTTGAGCACTTCGTCGAGCAATGACGATGGTCGGAGCTGTTTCCCGTCGTTGCCTGTGGCGGCGTAAGTGATAACGGTTTTTTTGCTGGCGCGAGTGAGGGCGATGTACGCCAGGAGTCCCTCATCCACAAGCCGGTCGGACGTGGGGGAGGCTACGGTTAGCCCGGCATCCCTCAGAATTCTGCGATCGTCGTCATTAAGAATCGTATCCTCAGTCAATTTTTTTGGGAAAGAGCCATCATTGAACCCGACGATCACCGCGGCCTTGATGTCAGGATGACGGCTTCGCTCTACGGAGCCGACAAGAACCTGATCGAGCATGGGTGGGGCGAGTGCAAGGGTCAGGCTGCTCAAGCCGTGGTCCATGATGCCGGCGAGTTCTTCAATGTTCAGAGTCGTATCGGCGAATGCAAAAGCCAAATCTTCGAGAAAACTCAAGACGTCACGCCAGCACTGCTCGTGTTCCACTTGAACATCTGTCAGCCCGTCTGCCTCAGCCAGGTTGGCCCATTGTGCCAGCGTGGTGCCGACATTCATTTCCATGAACCAGCCTTCGATGAATCGCACCCATTCCTGTCCGGTACGTTTGACCGGATTGACCACTTCGTCGAACCAACAGCTTGTCGCCTTGATGAACTGCCGCCGCAAGTCGTTTTGTTGGGACGTTTCTTCTGAAAGAGTTGCTTGATCTTCCTCCCCACCTCCGTCCCACGAGGCAGGTTTCGCCGCTTTCCATTCGGCGTGCCAAGCAGATACACCGTGGACGCCTCGGGCGATCAGTGTATTTTCAAGTTCATCTGCGTCGTTATCGTCGATGGGAAGTATGCCTGTCTTTAATAGGCGCCGCGTCGCATCCAGTGGAACATCTTCTGCGGCAAGGGCAATTCCAGACCGCAGTAGCTCGACGAGAGGGTGATGTGCAATTGACCGTCGGCTATCGACGAAATGTGGAATGTTGGCTGCACTGAGCGCCTCGCGAAAGAGGTCGTGGTAGCTGTCCAGGTCGCGAGCAATGATAGCGATGTCGCGATATCGAAGAGGGTTTTGACTTGCCCGCACCCAGTCGCAGATTTTCGCAACGGCGAAATCCACTTCGTGGCGCTGCGACGGAAGCTCGACACATTGCAGGTCCGTCTGTGGTCTATTTTCATTTTGGACGGTTTGCTTGCGGGGAACGAAGAGGTGTTTCTCCAATTGCGCGAGTGTGTCATGGTGCGCGAATCGAGGTACAGTCTTCGGTCGTAACGCAATCCGCTCTTCAACTTTAGTACCCGCCTTTTCAAATGATCGCACTAGTCGTGCATACGTTTCCTGCGTTTTGCTAAACAGCCCGCTTGTTGCACCATATTGCGATTCGTTTCCCAGAGTTACGGACAACTGTGGATCGACCAGCATCGTGAACTCGACGTGATGAGCCAAACGAGTGAGTTCCATGAGTGTCAATTCTTCCTGCTGGCTGAGAGAGGCAAAACCATCGAGCCATACTTCCGCCCCGGCAAGCCAATCGCACTCCCGCAGCCGACCCCTGGCTACCTCGAGGTACTGTGAAGGGTCGAGCTTTTCGTCTCCGAGATAAGCGAGATATGCTTCATATAGCGTGGCGACGTCGTGCATCTTGGCGCAATACGTTGGGTCCAATTCGTTGAGTTCGTCATCCAGCGATACCGTGATGTCGCTCGGGTGGACATTTTCCTGGATGAGTTCGGCAATGGTTGCAGCGAGCCGTTCGGTGAATCCGCCCAGCCGTTCGACACGTTTGTAGTAGTTGAGTTTTCCGGAAAGATTTCGCAACAAATACCGCAGCACCATCGCGCGAGCAGGTTCGGTCAAGGCTTGTCTTTGTTCTGCGCCGATCGTCGAGAGAATACGAAACGCAAGCCGGCGGAATGAAAGAACTTCGGCTCGGTGGGCGCCGCCGATGTCAGCAGGCTCGACGATGGCGCGCTCCATTTGAAGCGATGCCTGTTCTGGCACGAGAAAAATCAGTTTTGGGCCGTCGATTGGGTTATGGCGGAGCTGATTGCGTATGGCTTCCAGGCAATGGTGTGTTTTGCCAGTTCCCGCTCTACCTATTACGAATCGTACGGACATGGGAACGACCTGTTACCAAATTGCTCTCTTGTGGTCAACGATTTGGAGCGATTGAATAGTGTTGCGAGGCGGACGATACGCCAGCAGCAACCCGCACGTTGTAGAATGGTTCAGCTTGCTCTATGCGTCGCTTTCGACCAGCATCGCTTTTACAAACAGCGCCGGGTCGAAAGGCTCTACGTCAGCAGGCGTTTCGCCCAATCCTACGAATTTGACCGGAACATCCAGCTGATCGCGTATCCCAACGATCACTCCGCCTTTCGCGCTGCCATCCAATTTGGCGAGGAATAAGCCGGTGACAGCCACATGCTCTGAAAACTGCTCAGCCTGCAGAATGGCATTCTGTCCGATGGTTGCATCAAGTACCAGCAGGACTTCGTGTGGCGCGCCAGGGATTTTCTTTTCTACAACCTTGCGGATCTTCGCAAGCTCACGCATGAGATGGTCTTGTGTGTGAAGTCGCCCGGCTGTGTCGATAAGCAGCACGTCTGCATCACGAGCAACGGCTGCCTCACAGGCGTCGTATGCGACAGCGCCGGGGTCAGCGCCTTGCGCGTGCTTGACAATTTGAACACCGATTCGATCCGACCACACCGTTAGCTGCTCGACGGCTGCAGCCCGGTATGTGTCACAGGCTCCCAGAATGACCTTCTTGTCCTGATCGACAAAATACTTGGCGAGCTTAGCGACGCTGGTTGTCTTGCCGGAACCATTTATTCCTGTCACGAGGACGACAGTTGGGCCTGTTTCTGCAAAGTGGACTTGGCGATCCGATTCAGGCCAAAGGTCGATGATGTGGTTCGCCAGGTAGTCCGTGATTTCCTGCTCTTCGACGATTTCGCCCCGACTCCAGCCTGTTCGGACGACACCCATCAACTTTTCAGTAGTCGCGGGTCCGAAGTCAGCGGCGAGCATGGCGTCTTCGAGTCTTGTTAAACTGCTCTGGTCGATTTTCTGCCCGAGGCGAATTACCGAACGAAGACCGCCAGCGATTCTTTCTCGAGTTCGACTCAGGCCTTTTTTGAAGCGATCAAACAATCCCATGGAGCACTTGGTTCCTTCAGTCATTGCCTATAGAAGAAAGAATCTTATCCAACACGCCGTTGATAAAACCAGGTGATTCTTCGCCTCCGAACATTTTGGCTAACTCGATGGCTTCATTCAATATAACCTTGGGCGGAGCTAAATTGTCGAGAAGTTCTACGATCGCAACGCGCATAATATTCCGCTCAACGGGCGCGATTCTGGGCAGGTCCCATCGTTCGAGAACAGCCTGTATGCGATTGTCGATGCCATCTTTCTGACGCCAATAGGCTTCGACTACCTGTGACGCGTATTCAAGAACTTGAGGCGAACATTCACTGGACGTGAGGAATTCGCGCAATAAATCTGTGCTACTTGTAGGCTGCGCGTCCCATTGACACAACGCTTGCATAGCCAGCGTACGCGCCCTGCGTCGATCTGTTCCTACGAGTTGTTCGTCGGGTTCCTCGTGCATGGTTGGGACTAAGCCGACGAAGGGAGTTCCTGAATCAAATTGGTAAGTTCGATTGCGCTAAGTGCTGCTTCTGCGCCTTTGTTGCCTGCCTTGGCTCCAGCTCGCTCGACCGCCTGCTCGAGCGTGTCCGAGGTAATGACGCCGAAGGTTGTCGGTACGCCGGTCGAAAGACCGACCTGTGCGACTCCTTTGGCTGTTTCACTCGCGATGAAATCGAAGTGCGGAGTTTGCCCGCGGATGACACACCCCAGACAGATGACCGCATCATATGTGCCACCTTCTGCCAGCTTTTTCGCGACGAAAGGAATCTCGAACGCGCCAGGTACATGCACGCATGTGATTTGGTCGTCGTCACAGCCGTGGCGAAGCAGTGTGTCAATAGCGCCGGATAACAGTTTGGACGTAATGAACTCGTTGAATCGACTGACAACAATCGCGAATCGCCCGCCGTCGATTTGAAGTTGTCCGCTTATTTCATGGGGCATTCGAAGTTGCCTTTTCTCTTGTAGTGTTGGACGTAGAGTGAAATCGCTGCGCCTAGCTCTAACCGCCCACTTTCTTAGCTTGAATGCGATTCAACTTCAGATCAACAACCTCGATGATAGCAGCCCAGTCATCTTCCACAAGGTACTCGACCAGTTCTTCCGCCGTCATTTTCGCCTTGATACGAAACGTCATGATGCCTTTGGTAGCCCTCGGGCCATTCACCGCAACGATTTTGTCCGGATGAATCTGGCGAAGCTTTTTCTTTAATTTGATCGCTTCGACCATCTTCATGCCCTCGACTTCGAGCGTCAGCTCACCGCCTGAGCTGATTCGCGTTGCCCATTGTCGCATGACGGAGTTATAGCATCGGTTGACCAGTTCTTTCCCCGCGTTCTCAAGTGCTTTCTTGCCCGCTTGCGGCGAGTGCGTGTGGTAGCCCCGTGCACCGCCTCGCCAATTCGCGAGAGCCTCGCTGGCGAGCAATTGACCTGAATCCGTGTAATACATCTTGATCATCCCATCGCCGTTATACATCGACGTGGGTTCGCCGAAGAGCGTTTTATTGCCGGCGGCGTTGGCCTGAGCGGTACCCGTGATGAAAATCTGAGTTTCAAAGTCTTTGGCGATGGCGCGGACCTTTGCGAGATTGGCCTCGGCTGATGCGTCGGCGGACTCTTTCCTTGCGATATTTCTGATTTGCTCGCCTGCATACACCGCGAAGCCGGCGTCAAGTAATTTGTGCTCAATTTGGGATTCAAGGATGCTGCTGTCCTGAACAACACCGTCGATGCGTTCGAGTATGTAGACAGCTACACCGGGCCTACCCAATTGATCGAGGACGTTTTGCACTTCGCCCCAGGTTGATGCGATGGCGGATTTTTTCACCTGCGCTCGAATCCTGCAAAATTTTATGCCGCCTGCCGCGTCGCCTTTTTCGAGGACCTTATAATCAGTCACGATGCCGTCCGCTCGGGCAAATATCGTGTCTCGAATAAGCTCGAAGTTTTCGACCTGACTGTAGGATGCGAGTTCAGCTTTCCCGCCCAGCTCGAGCGCATTTCGCAAGGCATCACGGCAAGCCGACTCTTGTGTGAGCCCCTGGCCTTCCGCGTTCACTTCGACGACGTCTGCGTCAGGAATTGCAAAGGCAACGCCTGTCGCAGCGAACGCCGTCAACAGCCAAGTGATTACGCAGGTCTTCAGATTCTTCATGCCATTCTCCATATGGATGCCAGTTGCGTCTCAGATCAATCAGTGTCGCACATGCAGCCCCAGCGTTAGTTTCACGCCAATATCGACGATTGTGGCGTGCGACGCACATAGGTCAAGTATGGGCTTTTCAGCCCGGCAATTCCCTGTCCGATAGACCCATTGAGCGGCAGCGCGGTTAGTTTCCCATTTTGCTTGCCTGATAAGGAAAACGTCACTTTTCGAGGCGACATGAGTTCGGCTACAGGCGCTCGTTGCTAGCTTGGACATTGGTTTGAGCGTACTTTTTGAAGACGGTGGCAAAGCTGAAACGCGAGAGAATTCCGTGAAACCTGTGCGAAATCGAAGGCGAGTTTTCCTGACAGTCATTGGATTGTTGGCTGCGGGCTGTGGGAATACGTTTCTGCCCGCACAGCAGGTCTTGTTTACCACTCCGTTGCAGGTAGATGGGATCGAAGTTGGCTCCGCGATTATTGATACGGGGGGCGGGTTCGAGGTCATGCTTCGCGAAGACTTCGGCCTTGAAATCGTCGATGCGATTGAGGTTCTTGCGTTCGCCGGAGCGGAAACCGTTGAAGTGACAGAAGGTTTTAATTATCTGGTGGGTGGAATCCAGTCGTTCGCGGATGCCGCGATCGTCGGTGTTTCCGCGTGCGAGTGCAATGGCATTGGCTTTGAGTTCTTTCGGAAGACGGGGTTGGTCCTCGGTTTAGACTATCTTTCCGTTTCTGCGGGTTTTTTCTTTGATGTGCCGGAAGAAGGGATAACGGTGCAGTTCGGATCGCCGCCTCCGCGTCTGCGAGGCTTTGAAAGCTCGTTCATCGACATCAATCTATCAACGGAAGACGGTTCCAAGAATGTGGCTGCTTTGTTTGACACCGGCGCGACACAGACGGTAATTCGACGCGATCTGTTTGGCGAACCGTCAGCTTTGGTGTCAGACAGACGTCGTGTGACACTTTTTCACGAGCGCCTTGGCGGCGTTACGGCGCTGGTTGCCCTTCATCGGAACGAGTCACTTCCGGATGTGATAATCGGCAACGATGTGATGGCTGTGTGGGGGGATCGTTGGTATTTTTCTTTTGATCCGACAGGTGGAAGTGTCACGGTCATTCAGCCGAAAGGGCGATTTAATCCGACAGACGGTGACGCGCTCACGACCTTTTCTAAAACAATCCAGTCTGTCTCGACGACCCCGTAGCCAAGAGCAAGGTCTGCCATTTTAGTTGGTCAACTTCGGCCCATCTCTTTTTCTTCTGAAGTGTCGTGGAAGTTACGCATCCACCAGGAGCCGAATCGAGTCCAGGTGCTGTCAAGAACCCGAGTTACCGCTTCCATCGATCCACTTTCTTCGACGTACCGCTTCGGGCAGCGTCCGAGTGTGACGTGAATTTGCATTACGTTGCCGGATCGTAAAACGGTTAGCATGACCCGCTCGCCGGGCTTGTGCTTTCGGATGGTTTGCCCAAAAACCTCCCCCGGGTCGCTTCCATACCTGAAAGGCTTATCCGCTACATCTACGATGACATCGTCGCGTTGTAGTCGTGCCTGCTCTGCAGCGGTCCCATTCTCGACTCGATCGATGACGATTCCCATGTGCCCGTCCCGGATGCGTGGATGATCGTTGTGCGTTGCGATTTCGTTACGATGCCTGACTCCCAGGAAGGCGTACCGACCGTACACATGGTAATCAATGTAACTGGTTCGGACGATTTGCTCGATCCGCAGCCGAACTTCCAAATCGTCAGTATGCAAATAGGCATTTCGCAATTGGCGAAATGCAGAGGCTCCGATTTGGAGTAGCTCGGCGGTCGATTCCTCGCGAACGGGAAAATGGTGCGAGCCGAGTTCCTTTATGAGTCGTTCCACTTCGGCTGCGGTTTTGCTATCAATGCGAATGGAGAATTCTTCATCCACGATGGGTTCATCGCATGATCGGCCCGCAACGGGCACATCCAGGCCGCCCATCGGTGTTGAACCAGCGGCGTTCCATGGAGTTTGGCCCATGCACAACAAAATGGTTAACGGAATAGCGATCTGTTTGTTCATCGTGACAATAGGTCAGCACGAGTAGGTGCTGTTCCTTGTTTGCTTTCGACTCTTGGGTGCTGCGGTTGGCCCCCGTGAGCCTTTAGTGCATCGCCGAGCGTGCAAATTCTTTTTGCGATTCAAAATCTACTGTGGATATCCTACTCCTATATATCGTATCGCAACGAGCGGCCAGACGTAGCTGCAAATCATCGGTATACACAAGAATAAACATTTTCACGGGCACCAAAGAAATAGAGATTGATTCAGATATTTCTTGAACGCAAATGGAACCTTTCGCACGTCTGTAGCCTTGTACTAGGTGTGACGTTTGGGGCTTGGCCAAGGTGTGACGACGTGACAGAATTATCGATAGCAGCAAGTGGCGTTGATTTGTGGTGTCCTGACACCGAACGAGACTTGGTTGAGAGAGCCAAGCATGACAGCGGGGCGTTCGCCTTATTGTATCGCCAGCATTATCGGGCGATCGCTGGCTATGTCTTTCGGCGTGTTGGCAACGAGCATGCCGCAGATGATCTTGTCGCAGAAGTGTTTTTGACCGCGCTGCGGTCGCTCCATCGATTTCGTCATCGAGGAGTTCCCATTCGAGCTTGGCTTTTTCGGATTGCCACGAATACGGTCAATCGATGGGCCAAGAAGCAGCGACGTCGCTGGGGAACCGTTTCGCTTGACGACGAAATTGAAGCCCCCGTAACCAAGCGGTCTTGTGCCGAAGCAAAGATCAGTTCTAAGGCGAAATCGGCTCAACACGCGATGTTGTCGCTTTCGCCGAAGCACCAGGCTGTTCTTTCGCTTCACTATTTGGAAGAGATGTCCCTGGAGGACGTTGCGACTGTTCTTGGCTGTCGACTGGGAACAGTGAAGTCCCGATTGTCGCGAGCGCGCGAGGCGCTTCGCGAAAGACTAAACAGGCGGAGGTCTAGCCGTGCGCCATCATAATGAAGGTATTGAAGACGTTTTTGATATGCTGAAATCTCGGGAATGGACTCATCGGAGTGCAGACCCACAACTAGAGGAGAGACTCATGCAGGAATTCAGATCCACGAAAAGTCAAGGCGGAATAGCCCGGTATCGTACTTTGATCGTTGCGTTGGCGGTCGTGCTGGTAGGCGGTGTTGGTTTCGCAGCCACCGGTGCTGCTGAAACGCTCCGGAAAAAATTCATGGTGATGATCGACATCAACGGTGAAGTTTCCGAGTTTGAGGTGCCGGAGGGTGAGCCGATGGTCTGGACGGTTGATGACAAGGACGGCGGCGAAACAACCATTCAGGTTCAGCATATTGATCTTGCTGACGGCAATCATGCCTGGGTTGACGGCTTGGCTGGCGATATTGCGATCGACGGAAAAGCAACGGCTGTTTTCGTTGGTGATGAGGCGGTGGACGGTGATTTGTCCGGCTTATTGAAGTCAGGCGATTGTGGCGGAAAAATGAAGCTCATCAAAGTGACAGCCGACGCCGAGGGAGAGGGCCTGGAGACGCTCAAGGTGATGCGCAAAATCCATCTGGCGGACGGCGAACTGGAAGACATTGACGTCCAGAAAATACTTGCGGACGCCGGTATCGATGGTGAAGGTGCTCACGCCGTCAAAATGATCAAAATCGGCGGTGGCGACTGTGCGATGAAGGCCTTGGGCGATGGCGAGAAAAAAACCGTCATGATTACCAAGGACGAAAATGGCGAACAAGTGATTCGCATCAACGGCGAGATCGTCGACGACGCGGACCTGGATCCGGAAATTGCTGCGATGCTCGAGAAGATGGAAGTTCGCGAAGGTCTTGTCGACGACGATGGCAATCACATAATCCGAATCGGAGCCAGCGAGGGTGGTGAACGAATGATCAAAGTGAGTGTCGGAACGGACGGCGTAGATGGTGACGGGCAGATTCGTATCAATGTTGATGAAGAAGTTATTCTGGATGCGAATACCGAGATCGACTCGGACAACTAAACCAACATACCCCCATTTTGCAAAACCCCTCTTTCCGTCCATCGCCCAGGATGGAGAGAGGGGTTTTTGTTGTGCACATTCTGAGAAACGAACCCGCCATAACCAAAAAGGCCCCACCTTCTTCGCCAATTCTCGTAAGCACGCCTGAAAACGTCCCTGAGCTACTGAAAACCTTCCCTCTCGCAGATCGACGACCCGTTTACCAAAGAGTTTGTCCAAAGGGCGTCGATGAGGAATACGTCGCGCATCGATCATGTGAGCGGCTTCGATGGGAGCGGCGGCGTTATAGCAGCGAACAGTCAGGTGTAGCGGCGAATTGCCCATATGTTCGAGCAAAACCGTGCTTCCGAACGCTAAAGTAAAATAGAGCTTGCTCTAGAACCTGGAATGACTGAGATCGAACATACCGGCAGACGAAGCATCACCCGCACAACGATTGATGTCGTTTTGTTGTCAGTGCTCAGCTTCGTTGCGCAGGCGACGCATTTTTCAGCCAAGCAGGGCAGGGCTGTCATTTGCGCAGACTCCGCTCAATACGTTGCCTCAGCCGAGGCGATTCTCGATCCAGGTAAGACTCCTCATTTTGAAATGCGAAAGCCGGGATACACGTTCTTCCTGGCTGGGCTACAGCTTGCGTTCGGCAACATGGGATGGAGCGCAATTGTTGCGAACCATGCCTTGCTCGCGCTCCTACCTGTATTGGCTTATGCCTTTGGGTGTCACCTGCACAGCCGGGCTGTGGGTTGGTTCGCTGGAGTACTCACCGTTGCTCGGCTTCAAGGGTGCGTGTTGGGTGACCGGATGATGTCAGAGTCACTTTTCACCTTCCTGTTTTCGTTAGGTTTGCTCTTGTTTATCGTGGGCCTGACTCGGCAGCGCTTGCGAATATGGATACTGTTAGCGGGTGCGTTTTTCGGACTCGCCTGGCTTACACGGGGGACCGCGACGCCGGTAATTCTGGCTGCTGCCCTTTTCATCCTGGTGGTCATGAGAGGCGAATGGCGTCGCGCGGTCGGCGTATGTGTCTGTTTCACCGCGCCGATCATCGCGTGCATCGTTTTTGAATGTAGTCTCAACAAAGTTTATGCGGGTGGATTTCGCCCGGCGGACGGAACGGCTGGCATGATGCTGTTGTTGCGCGCACGGAATTTTGAGGGCTTCGATATGCCCGATACGGCTGAGGCATCGGAATTGGTTGCGCTTCTGCCCGAACGCGATGGAAACAGCGCTTTTGTAGCTGAGTTCCTCGATGCGTGGGTCGCCCGATATCGAGCGATCCACGATCACGGTATGAGCGAGTGGGAAAGTGATGGCTTGATGGGGAGGGTTGGGGCCGATGCAATAGCCCATAACTTTCCTGAGTTCTTGAAATCAAGCCTTCAATTGACATGGTACCACCTCCTTCGGGATGGAGATGGCCAAAGCTTGTCCCCCGTTACGCTGGATCGGCAGCGCGAGCCGATTCGACCAGCGGGGGTCCGAGATGATGAGGATTGGGATGCCACTTGGTTTGCGCATTTCGGGCTTCCACATATGGAACCGGATGACTCGATGGCATTGGTTGAGCGCATGAACGTCGCCGCAGCCACGCGTGCTCCGTTTGGTGAATCACGAGTTTGGTCCGCGTTTCGCTATTGGATATCAAAGCCGTTAGCCGAGAGATTGATGAGCACTCTTAATTGGCTGGGGTCACTTTGGCCGGGGTTTGCGCTGGTCGGATGCGGCTTGCTCGGGCTGAACCGAAAGTGCTGCCTGTTTCTGGCGATGGCCTATGTATGCGAAGCTTTGTTCATTGGCTTCTTGACCCCGACGACCGATCGTCTGCAGTTCATTTGGATTGTTACTGACACCATGTTGGCGTCTGGAGTTGCTGTCGGTATGGTCACGGTGGTTCTCTCCATGTTCAAGGCTCGCGGGTTCCGAGCAAATTCTGCACTTCCTTACGCACGCCCTCTGGGTGGAGGTTGAGATTTATAAGAATTTGTGCCGCCACTCCTTTCTGTTCACGAAGAAGTCCCAGCAGCATGTGTTCCGTACCAACATAGTAGTGATTCAGGTTCCGCGATTCTTCGATGGCGTATTTGATGATATTCTTGGCCTGAGGACTAGGAGAGCACTTTCCCTTCATGACGGTTCCGGGACCACTCTTGAAAAGTTCTTCCACCTTGAGGCACACACTTCGCATGTCTACCTCTAGGTTTTTCAGCACAGTCGCGCCGACCCCTGAGTCTTCTTGGACCAAGCCCAATAGGATGTGTTCTGGTTCGATCGACGCGTGGCCAAAGCGTTGTGCTTCCTGATTGGCGATCGCCATAACTATGCGAGCGCGGTCCGTAAACTGCTCAAACATACTTCTGCCTTTTCTGTGGAATGGGGCTTTGGTCTACCATTTCTTTTGGGAGCACAAGAGCTTATTACGATACCGGATCAGTCTAAGCGAATACGGCCTGCAAGCAAATCTTGCAGCCAGGATCAGTTGACAACGAGTTTATTGCGTCAATGATCACTAGGCACAACCCGACGACTCCGTTTGGTGACAATATTCGTGCATAAGGACAAGGAGGTCGGCAATCATGATTCGCCACAAGCACATGGACGAGCAACCGGCGTTGAACAAGCGCACCAAACACCAACGAAAAAATAATCAATGACGGGGTAAGTAACACCCAAATCGCTCTGGATGCATACGCCAACCACAGGATAAACCGCCCTCACTAATCGTACCGGGTTTTGTTTGAGATTCGAAATCGTGACCTAAATCAAAGCGGGCCATGGTCGTTTCGTTTCTTTGTTTCGCTGCCACGCGAGATTCGATTCAACCAAGTCTGCCAAGTCTTTACGACAAGGTCAATGTCATAGTCTTGCCCGCATTCCGGGCACTGATGATTGGCAGGCAGGCCTTTCAATGAATATCCACATTCAATGCATAGTTTTTTGTCGCTAAGAGTTAGCAATGGATGGAATCGCCGAAAGACGAAGCGTGGAATCGCAGCCCAGAGGAAAGATAGAGCGAATTGTGGGATGTGAAAGAGTGGTATCGTATATCGGTATTTGAGCACGAAACCAAAAACGGTCAGACATAACAGCGAGGAGGTCCAAAGAACGAAGGACACCCAGCGTATCCACTGGACCCGACGCCAAAACGCGATCGGTACCCACTTGGGCTTCGCGAAAAATCTTCCTGGGCCCGCCGGACTGTCAGGCCAGATTCTTGTTTTCCACCAGGGTGTTTTCAATTTGTCTCGGCCAAGGGCTGGTCGTGGCAATGTGCGCTGAGCATGAGCACGGCACGACTAGGTGCGAATATGGAGCCGAAGGGGCTCGAGCCTTCGACCTCCGGAATATGATCGTGATTAAGGCCTAATTCGTAACTTTCGACCACGCCTGATCTTACGCGCAAATGCTATATATACAAAGACAAACCTAAATCCGCATGTAGAGCATTACATGCAAAATGTTGGGCGTTTTGATGACATTTGTCAAACGCTGCCCATGCAGAGTAGCGTGTGTTTTCATCTTGGAGTTGCTCGCTGTTGTTTGGCACTTAACCAAAGCTTGTGCAAAAGCTGTCTTGAATCAGATTGTGCCAATTTAAGGGAAACAGAGGGTGTCAGCGGTCTAGCTAAGAAGGGGGAATGAGAAACCGTAACTGTGTTTGCTCCCAAGTAGGACATAGTTGAGTTGTATGATGGACTATTTGAGCCGAAAGCATGCTGCAAGACACAGAAAACCCGCTCAAAATACCGATCGCAAAAGCGTATGGTGGCGTGAGATTCCGTCAATCCATTTTTTTTTCTACTAGCAACGACAGCCGGCTCAACCGTTTGCGCAGCTATCCAGGCCAAGAGTATTTTCGAAAAAGAGGGGTTGGTGGATATTGGCAAGGTGGGGGACAAATCAGACTCTTGATCCATGTCCGTGTGAATAACCATTATCGAAGGCAATTCATCAGTAAGCACTTCTACAACATGAGGGACCATATATAGAGGTAGTGGTTCTCCGACAATAACTGTTTATCAAATCTTCAAAAAAAGCTTGACACGGAATCTGATTACCTATAAAACTATGGTCTTATAGTTCAATAGGGTGAAATATGATCTCTCTGACGGGTGAGTATTCAATACGAGCGATGATTTTTCTAGCACAACATGTTGACAAGTGCCCAATCCCAGCCCGCCGGATCGCTTCGGAGGCCGGGATTCCTCAGAAGTACCTTTCCTCCGTCTTGAGTGCCCTGGCCCGGGCGAAGGTGCTCGATTCGTCACCGGGGCTTGGTGGCGGATTTTCGTTGGCCCGCCCGGCCAAGAAGATCATGTTGCTGGAAGTGCTGGCTCCGTTTGAACAAGTGCTCTCGGCGCAGCGTTCCTGTCCATTCGGAGGCGGGACCTGTAGTGACGATGAACCATGTCCATTGCATAAGCAGTGGCAGAAGGTGCGGGAGGCCTATTTTCGCTTCCTCAAGCGAACATCAATTCATGCCGCCGCGTTCGAAGGGCAACGCCCACGCGGTTCAAGCACAAAGAAGCAAAGGGCCAAGCGATGAGAGAGCCATTGTCCGTAGCGAAGGTGCCGCGAAGGTCGTACTGGATGAAATGGTGCGCCGCCGGATTCATGATTCTGTTCTTGGCCATGCCGCGCGGGGCCGCGGGGCAAGAAACGGCAGCGTTCTATAAGCAGAATTGCTACAGCTGTCACACGATTGGCGGCGGGCGCCTGGTTGGTCCGGATCTCAAGAATGTTACGACACGCCAGGATCGAGATTGGCTTGCTCGGTTCATGTTGAACCCGCAGGCCATGATTGACCGGGGCGATCCGTACGCCAAGCAGATACTCGAGGAATCGCGAGGTGTCGTGATGTCGCAGGTAGCCGGGCTGACGCGAGAACGTGCGAACGCACTGTTAGACCTGATTGAGGCCGAATCGGCGTTGGAGAAGTCGCAATTCGAGGGTGTGAAATTCAGTGATCGCCCCTTCACATCGCAGGACGTCGAACGGGGCGAGCGTCTTTTCAAGGGCGTTGAATCGCTCAAGAACGGCGGGCCGTCCTGTATTTCCTGCCATACGGTGCGGGGTCTGGGGCTGCTCGGTGGCGGACGTCTCGGGGTCGATCTCACCAAAGTGTCGGAGCGCGTCGGCGGTCGCAAGCCTCTGTCCGCGTGGCTGGTCAGCCCCGCCACGACGACGATGCAGCCAGTTTTCAAAGAGAACGCGATGGAGGCGGAAGAGATCCTGTCGCTCGTGGCGTTCTTTGAAGATGCGGCAAAACAGGTGGGCGATGACGACTCGGTCGCACCGCTGACTTTTTTTCTAATGGGCCTCGGTGGCATGGTTCTAGTGCTTGGTGCGTTTGACATTATTTGGAAGAACCGATTCCGAGCCGTACGTCGCCCGCTGGTTGCGGGTGGACAAATGGGGACAAGAGTATGAGCCATACCGCTGCAAAGAGCTGGATCAAAGACGAAACTGTGCCGAAGGAGCGCGGTTGGGAGGAGTTCTACCGCAACCGTTGGCAACACGATAAGGTCGTTCGCAGCACGCATGGCGTGAACTGTACGGGCGGATGTTCGTGGGCGATCTATGTGAAAGACGGGATCGTCACGTGGGAGATGCAGCAACTCGACTACCCGAAACTCGAAGAGGGCATTCCGCCCTATGAGCCGCGAGGTTGTCAGCGAGGCATCTCTTATTCGTGGTATCTCTACAGCCCGCTTCGCGTGAAATATCCCTACATGCGCGGTGCGCTAATGGACTTGTGGAGAAAGGCACGCGGCGCGCACGTTGATCCGGTCGATGCGTGGGCATCCTTGGTTGAAAATCCGAAAGCACGCAAACGCTGGCAGTCCGCCCGCGGCAAGGGCGGATTCCGCCGGTGTGACTGGGACACCTGTCAGGAGATGATGGCCGCTGCCAACATCTATACGATCAAGAAGTATGGACCCGATCGGGTCAATGGCTTCTCGCCTATCCCTGCGATGTCGATGATCAGCTACGCGGCGGGTTCCCGGATGTTGCAGCTGATGGGTGGCGTTTCTCTTTCGTTCTACGATTGGTACTGCGATCTCCCGCCCGCCTCGCCGGAGACTTGGGGCGAACAGACCGACGTCCAGGAGTCCGCAGACTGGTACAATGCCAAGTTGCTGGCGGTTATGGGTTCAAACTTGAATATGACGCGGACGCCGGACTGCCATTTCGCAGCCGAGGCGCGCCATAACGGCTCGAAGATGTGGGTCTTTGCGCCAGACTTCAATCAGGTTGCGAAGTACGCCGACGAATGGGTGGCGATCAACGCGGGACAGGACGGCGCGTGGTGGATGGCCGTCAATCATGTGCTTCTCAAGGAGTTTCACCACGAGAAACAGGTCCCGTATTTCCTGGATTACTCCAAGAAGTACACCGACTCGCCCATGCTGGTTGAAATCACCAAGGGCGACGGAGTGCATCTCGCTGGCAAAATGCTGCGAGCAGGGCGGATCTCCTCCTACAAGGACACGGAACATCCAGAGTGGAAGTTCCTGATGTGGGATGTCAAGGAAAAGCGTCCCAAGATGCCGTTGGGTAGTGTTGGCCACCGGTGGGGCAGTGAAAACGGAAAGTGGAACCTCGAACTGAAGGACGCTCAGGACGGCACTGAGATTGATCCGGCTCTGACGTTCCTCGACGACAGCGACGAAGTTGTTTCGGTCGAGTTCGACGACTTCGGCGAGGGCACGTCGATTCAACGCGGCGTCCCTGTAAAGAAGATACAAACGGCAGACGGCAAGACAGTTCTCGTCGCAACGGTTTACGATCTGTTGATGGCGCAGTACGGCGTTCCGCGTGGTCTCAGCGGTCAGTATCCCGAAAGCTACGACGATGACATGCCCTACACTCCAGCATGGGCAGAGAAGTACACGGGCATGGGCCGCGAGATGGTCACTCGCTTCGCGCGCGAATGGGGCATGACCGCCGAACTGACCGGCGGCAAATGCACGATCATCATCGGCGCTGGCATCAATCACTGGTACCACAACAACCTGATGTACCGGGCTGGCATCCACGCGCTCATGTTCTGCGGATGCGTCGGCGTCAACGGCGGCGGCTTGGGTCACTATGTCGGGCAGGAGAAGCTGGCGCCCGCCGAGCCGTGGGGCGCCATCGCGCTCGGCAAAGACTGGTTTCCGGCCGCCCGCCTTCAGAATGCACCGAGTTGGCACTACGTTCATAGCGATCAGTGGCGTTACGAAAAATCGTTCACTGATTACCACACGCTTCCGAAGCGAAGCGAGGGTGGTGCGCTGACCTCCGGGCACACCATGGATGTTCAGGTCAAGGCAGTGCGCAACGGCTGGTTGCCGTTCTATCCGCAGTTCAACAAGAACTCATTGGACCTCGTGAAGGAGGCGGAAGCAGCTGGCGCGAACAGTCCGGAAGAAATCATCCAGTACACGGTCAAGCAACTCAAGGACCGCGAACTTAAGTTCTCGGTTGAAGATCCGGATGCTGAAGAGAACTGGCCTCGCGTCTGGTTTATCTGGCGTGGCAACGCGTTGATGTCCAGTGCGAAAGGGCATGAGTACTTCCTCAAACACTACCTTGGAACGCACCATAACGCGGTGGCTGAGGACATGGCTGGCGATACCGTGGAAGACGTAGTTTGGCATGAGGAGGCCCCACAAGGGAAGCTGGACCTTGTTGTTGATCTGAACTTCCGCATGGATTCGTCCGCCCTGTACTCGGACATCGTGCTGCCAGCCGCCACATGGTATGAGAAGGCGGATCTTAACTCGACGGATATGCACAGCTTCATCCACCCGCTCACACCGGCAGTTCCGCCGGCTTGGGAATCCAAGAGCGACTGGCAGATATTCCGTGAGATGGCCAAGAAATTCTCGGAGCTGGCCGAGCGCCACTTCCCGGAACCGGTTCGCGACCTGGTGACGGCGCCACTGGCGCATGATACGCCCGCAGAAATCGCCCAGCCGGAGATCAAGGATTGGATCACGGGAGAGATTGAGGCGATTCCGGGCAAGACCATGCCGGGGATGAAGATCGTCACGCGTGACTACAAGAACTTATACAACCAGTTCATAGCGTTCGGTCCACTACCGCGGGAAAACGGTCTCGGTGCTCACGGCACGCATTACGAGATCGAGGATGTGCACGACGAACTCCTGGAGAGTCTGCCCACGATTACGCAAGGCGACAAGAAGTATCTATCGATCGGGCACGACCAGGATTGCTGCAACGTCATACTCAAACTAGCGACCGTCACCAACGGCGAGTTGGCGTACCGCGCGTATCAGAATATGGAGAAGAAGGTCGGTCTGCCGCTTGCGCATCTCGCCGAGCGAACGCGCAGCGTCAGCACGGACTATGAGGAACTTCAGAAAGGGCCGCACCGTTTCGTCAACAGCCCGATGTGGTCGGGGCTCCTCGACAACGGACGCCCCTACTCGCCATTCACCTACAACGTTGAGTGCATGGTGCCTTGGCGCACCCTTACGGGCCGTCAACACTTTTATCTCGATCATACGGGATACCTGGAGTATGGCGAGCACCTCCCGACGTACAAGCCGAAACCGTTGCCGACTCAATATGCGGACATGCGATTCACGGAGGAGGGCGGCGACTCCATGATGTTGAACTACCTCACGCCGCACGGTAAGTGGCATATCCACTCCACATACGGCGACAACGAGCGAATGTCGACACTCTCTCGCGGCGTCGAGCCGTTCTGGATGAACGAGAAGGACGCTGAGCAGCTTGGCGTTGTCGATAACGATTGGGTCGAGGTCTTCAACGATCATGGCGTGGTCGTCACGCGAGCCGCGGTCAGCGCGCGGATTCCGCGAGGCATTTGCATTCAATATCACTCACCGGAACGGACGTACTCGGTTCCGAAATCACCAAAGCGCGGCTACCGCCGGGCCGGCGGGCACAACAGCCTGATACGCACGCGCTTGAAGCCGAATCTGATGGTCGGTGGATATGGGCAGTTTACTTATCATTTCAATTACTGGGGCCCCACGGGCGTCAACCGGGACACGCACATTCTGGTTCGCAAGTGTCCAGAGTTGAAGTGGTAGAGCTAGGAGCAGATTGATGGATGTTCGTTCACAGATTGCAATGGTGTTCCATCTCGACAAGTGTCTGGGGTGCCACACTTGTAGCATCGCCTGCAAGAACATATGGACCGACCGTAAGGGCACGGACTATATGTGGTGGAACAACGTGGAAACCAAACCGGGCACGGGCTTTCCCACAAAGTGGGAGGATCAGGACAAGTACAAGGGCGGCTGGGTTAAGAAGGACGATTCCATCAATCTGAAGTCCACCGACAAGAAGCGGATCGTGCTAAACATCTTTCACAATCCGCACATGCCGAGTATGGACGACTACTACGAGCCCTGGACCTACGACTATCAGAATCTGTTCAACGCCAAGGAAGGCCCCGACCAGCCGACGGCGCTGCCGATTTCGAAGATCACGGGCGAGCAGATCGACATCGAGTCCGGACCCAACTGGGACGACGACTTGGGCGGATCACCTATTTACGCGAAGAACGACCCCAACCTGGAGGGGCTGACGGAACAGCAGAAGCAACAACTATTCGCGATTGAACGCCTGGTGTTTTTCTATTTCCCTCGGATTTGCAATCACTGCCTGAACCCGGCGTGTGTGGCCTCGTGCCCGTCTGGTGCCATATACAAGCGAGGTGAAGATGGCATTGTGTTGGTAGACCAGAAGAAGTGCCGCGCCTGGCGCTCCTGCGTGTCGGCCTGCCCGTACAAGAAGACTTATTTCAACTGGCACACTGGCAAGAGTGAGAAGTGCATTCTCTGCTTTCCTCGCGTTGAGACGGGGCAAGCACCCGCCTGCTTCCATTCGTGCGTAGGGCGGATCCGGTATCTGGGCGTGCTGTTATACGATGCGGATCGGATCGAAGAGGTTGCAAACCTTCCGGACGAGGAACTAATCGAAGGCCATCGTTCGCTCGTGCTTGATCCGCATGACCCCGAAGTGATTGCTGCCGCACAGCGCAACGGCGTGCATGACTCGGTGATCGAGTCAGCTCAGAACTCTCCGACCTACAAGTTTGTGAAGGAATGGCGTATCGCGCTGCCGCCGCACATCGAGTACCGAACGATGCCGATGCTGTACTACGTTCCACCGATGTCGCCCGTGATGGCCACGCAAGAGGGAAAGACGATCAACCACGTCAGCGACAATCTCTTTCACGATATTGACGAGGCGCGGGTCCCGGTGAAGTTCCTCGCGAATCTCTTTGGGGCCGGGCATGAGGCCAAAGTGGTCTACGCACTACGAAAGTCGAAAGCCGTTCGTTGGTATCGACGGGCGGTTACGGTGGGTGACGTTTCAATGGAAGACGCGAAGAAGATGCTCGGTGCTGCCGATTGCACGGTCGAAGAGGCTGAAGAAATTTATAAGCTGACCTCCCTGTGCACTGTCGAAGACCGTTACGTCATTCCGCCGGCGCACAGAGAGGAAGCGATCGAGATGATCGAGGATCCCCATTGCCATCGACAGAGTGTCGGGTTCGGGTTCGTGTCCGGTCCGCGGAGAGGGGCGTGATGGAACGCGATCCAGGCATTTACGATTCGCTGGCAGCGGTTCTTACGTACCCCGATGCGACCTTCGAGGACATCTTCGATCGGTGCATGCGTTTGCTGGATGGATCGGAAGGCGATCATGCGACACCGCGTGAAGAATGGGTGGCGCAGTTGCGCGACCAGTCACCCGAGCAGCGAAAAGAGGCATATGCTCAGTCCTTCGACATGTCGCCCAAATGTACGCTCGAGCTGGGGTGGCACTTGTTCGGTGAATCATACGATCGAGGGACGTTCCTGGTGTGGATGCGAGGAAAGCTCCGCGAGTTCTCCATCGCGGAATCGACCGACCTCCCGGATCACCTCCGGCATGTTTTGCCGGTCTTGGGTCGGTTGGAACCGGAGGAGGCGGATAGGTTTTCTACGGCTTGCGTACTGCCGGCGATGGAGATCATTCGAGACGGGCTGACGGAAAGCAGCCTGTATACCCCACTTGTTAACACGATCTGTACTTGGTTGGAGTCACGCCACGGTCCGTCAAGTCATGACTCCACTTCCTTGCCAGTCCTTACGGAGCAGCACGAAGAGTTGCTTCGCGCGGAGGGTTTGTAGCATGGCTAGCGCACAGAGTTATCTGGATCAGCTGTTCTTTGGTGTTTTGCCGTATCTGGCGCTGATCATTTTCTTTCTGGTGACGATACAGCGATACCGATCGCAGGCGTTCACGTATTCGAGTCTGTCGTCGCAGTTTCTGGAAAACCAGCGACACTTCTGGGGTCTCGTGCCACTGCATTACGGTATCCTCGTGGTGGTGATGGGCCATGTCGTGGCGTTCATGTTCCCGCGGCAACTGTTGGCGTGGAACGGGCATCCGATTCGCCTGTATATTCTGGAGATCAGTGCTCTGATCTTCGGCTTGCTTACGCTACTAGGCCTTTTGAGCACGCTCGTAAGACGATTCGCTTTCAGCAAGGTGCGCACGGTCACCAGTCTGGCCGACATTCTCCTGTATGTCTTACTGCTTGTGCAGGTGATCAGTGGTGTGTATGTGGCCGTGATGCATTCGTGGGGCTCTTCGTGGTTTGCGGCCTCCGCATCACCCTATCTCTGGTCGATTATTACGCTTGACCCGGACATCTCGTACGTCATCGCGATGCCGTTTGCGGTGAAGCTACATATTGTCAACGCGTGCCTCGTAATCGGATTTTTCCCGTTTACCCGGCTGGTGCACATTCTTGTTATTCCGAACCCGTACTTGTGGCGTCGGCCCCAGGTGGTTCGGTGGAACAAGGCGCCGGGGCTCAGGCGATGACATAGAGGCTTGCCTTTTGGGACTCGCGAGCCGACTCGCTGCTCTAGTCGTTGAAACTGACTCAGGAGTGAAAGAGTAGGAAATGGAAGTACAAAATAAAGCTACGGGTATTGATCTTTTTAGTTTGAAGACGCCACAGATGCGGGCGTTCCACATGTCGTGGTTCGCGTTCTTTCTGTGCTTCTTCGCCTGGTTTGGCATCGCGCCGCTCATGGCCGTCGTTCGCGAGGAGTTGTCACTTACCAAGGAGCAGATTGGCAACACGATCATCGCTTCGGTCTCGATCACGATTCTGGCGCGGCTTTTTATCGGCTGGCTGTGTGACAAGATTGGCCCTCGACTGAGTTACACTATTTTGCTGTTGTTCGGTTCGATACCCGTGATGGCGATCGGTTTGGCGAACACGTACGAGATGTTTCTGTTGGCTCGCTTGGGCATCGGTGTCATTGGGGCGTCGTTCGTGATCACACAGTACCACACGTCCGTGATGTTCGCCCCAAACTGTGTGGGAACTGCCAACGCGACGTCCGCTGGCTGGGGTAACCTAGGCGGCGGTGTTACTCAGATGGTCATGCCGTTGTTATTCGGCGCTTTTGTTTACTACTTCGGGTGTACAGATGCTTCGGCGTGGCGATTGTCTATGGTCGTCGCTGGCGCCGTGTGCTTCCTGACCGGAATCGCCTACTACTTTTTCACGACGGACCTGCCCCACGGCAACTTCAAGGAGTTGCGAGCTACGGGCGAGTTGGACGTCAAAGAGAAGAAATCGCACTCGTTCTGGTTGGCGGCCAAGGACCACCGCGTGTGGGCGCTGTTCTTCGTTTACGCAGCGTGCTTCGGCATCGAGCTGACGATCAACGGCATCGCTGCCATGTACTACATGGACAACTTCAACCTCGGTCTCAAGACCGCGGGTCTGGTGGCCGGTCTGTTTGGGCTGATGAACATCTTCGCCAGAACGCTGGGCGGTTTTATCAGCGATAAATTCGTGCAGAAGGGTGGTTTGCGCGGGCGCGTCAAGTGGCTGTTCATTGCACTGTTCATCGAAGGCATCGCCCTCATCTTCTTCTCGCAGATGAAGGTGCTCGCACTGGCTATTCCGGCGATGATCCTGTTCAGCCTTTTCGTCCAGATGTCAGAGGGTGCGACATACTCGATCGTGCCGTTCATCAATAAGAAAGCGTTGGGTGCGGTTGCGGGTATCGTTGGTGCGGGCGGGAACATGGGGGCGGTTTGTGCGGGGTTCCTTATCCGCTCCGAGAGCATTAGTTATTCGCAGGCATTTCTGATCCTGGGCGGGCTGGTTGCGTGCTGTGCGTTCTTCACCTTCCTGGTCCGGTTCTCACCCGCGGACGAGGCCTCCGCCGCCGCAGAGTTCGAAAAGGCGATGGCGGATCGACGGGAGGCGAGGAAGGACCGCGTTCCGATTCACGACCTCATTCCGGGTATCAAACACGTTCGGCCGATGGACCTGTTGCGCATCTACCTCGGAATCGCGCTAGTCATCAAAGGTATCCATTTCATCACGAATATGGCGGGACTCGAAGCGACGCTCGCCGGCGATCTTGGCGAGGGGCAGACGATGATCGCATGGTCCGTTGTGTTCGCGCATGTGGTGGGTGGCGCCAGCCTGGCACTCGGATTTGTGACCCGTGTCGGTGCAGCCGTCAACGCGCTGATTCTACTGGGCGCGGTGGTGGTTACGTTGGTAACAGCGTCCGGTGCGAGCGGCAGCCTGTTGGGCTCAAACGTCGACTTCCAGTTCACGTCGTTTGTATTCTTCGCGCTGTTGTTGTTCATCTGGCGGGGATCGGGACCGTTTTCGTTTGACCACCTGCTGCGTATCGATGCTGAGAAGGAGCCAGAATTATTTTAGGGCGTCTGGGCCGCGTCCAGGTGCCGGTTTCCCGGTCACTCAGCGACGCACCGGGCGATTGAGTGCAAGCGTATGTCGGCGAAGTGATTTGATGCTAGGAACGACCTGATTATGAGCAAGATAACGCAATGGAATCCGGATGATCCGCAAGAGTGGGCGAGCACGGGGAAGGCCGTGGCGACACGGAATCTCTGTATTTCCATCCCGAACCTGCTTTGCGCTTTCTCCGTTTGGTTGTACTGGGGCATGCTTGCCAAGTTCATTCAGAAGCTGCATTTCTCCAACACTGAATTGTTCAACTTCACGTTTCTGAATAACGGCGAGGCCTACTCGGGAGATCATTACCGAGCGTTGATGTTCAACCTGCCTGCCGTCGCAGGTCTCGCGGGGGCGACACTGCGGATCCCCAACTCGTTCATGATCGCGATCTGCGGGGGGCGTAACGTCAAGTTCATGTCGACGATGTTGCTGATTCTTCCGGCCATCGGTGCTGGCTTCGCGCTGCAGGATCCAAACGTTTCATTTTTAACGCTCATTGTTCTAGCAGCTTTGTCAGGCATCGGCGGCGGCGCGTTCTCCTCGTCGATGTCCAACATCAGCTTCTTCTTCCCCAAGAAGATGCAAGGGTTGTCGCTGGGGCTTAACGCTGGGTTGGGCAACCTCGGCGTCAGTGTGATGCAGTTCCTGCTGCCGTGGATCATCACGTTCGGTGCGTTCGGTTCCATCGGTGGCGAGGGTTACACGATCGGAACCGGCGACGGGGCGAAGACGATGTGGATCCAGAACGCCGGACTGGTGTGGGTGCCGATCCTCGCGTTTCTCGGAATATTCGCCTTTCTCGTCATGAATAATCTGCCGCAGCACAAGTGCGGCAGTTTTCCGGTCGCAATTGGCAAGTACCTCTGGCTGCTGCTACTGGGCTACCTCGGCGCGACGGTCGGCATTGTGTTGCTGATCACGCCATGGGGCGGTTTTCCCGTGCTGCTCAAGGTCTTCCTAATCGTTGTGATCGCAGCGGTGGTCACGCTCACGGCCATGCGGTTCCTAACGCCAAAGGAAACCAAGGAGAACCTGCGCGGCCAGTTCGCCATCTTTAAGAACAAGCACAACTGGATCATGACCTGGCTTTACACCATGACATTCGGTTCGTTCATCGGGTACGCCAACGCATTTCCCAAACTGATTGATGACGTGTTTGGCGTGATTCGCGTTGGCCCCGACGGCAGCGCACTCGCCGAGTCGATCATCAACCCCGCCGCGCCCATTTCATCATCGTATATCTGGATCGGTGCCGGTGTTGGAGCGCTCATTCGGCCGCTCGGAGGATGGCTGTCCGACAAGTGGGGCGGCGCCAGGGTGACCCACTGGGATACGATCGTCATGATTGCCGCCACGATCGGCGCGGGCTGGTTTGTGTCAAAGGCTAGTCAGTCGGTGACACCCGAGCAGTACTTCATCCCGTTCCTGTTGGTTTTCATTCTGCTGTTCGCCACGACAGGCATCGGGAACGGTTCGACATTCCGGATGATCCCAATCATCTTCTCGAAAGAGCAGGCTGGTCCGGTTCTCGGTTGGACCTCCGCGATTGCTGCCTACGGCGCGTTTTTGATCCCCAAAATCGTTGGAACACAGATTAAAGGTGGGACGGCCGAATATGCCCTATATGGCTTCGCGGTTTATTACTTCAGTTGTCTCATTGTGAATTGGTGGTACTACGCTAGGCGCAATGCGGAGGTCAAGTGTTGACCGGCAAGAAGGGACTTCGAAATCTGACCGCCGTCCTTCTCATCGGCGCGGCGTTCAATGCGGCCTTGCTCGCTACGAGGTTGGGCGCATTCCACCTACCTGGTAACCACCAGGGGTATGCGCCCAAGCAGCCAATTGCATATTCGCATCGGCTGCACGCCGGGGAGTTGCTGATCGACTGCCAGTACTGTCACTACTCGGCGTCAACCAGCCGTCACGCAGGGATTCCGGCGGCCAGCGTGTGTATGAATTGCCACAAGTTCGTGACCGATACGCTTGGTTCTGTTCGCGCAGAAGACGAGAAGGCCGAAGAGGAGGGGCGCAAACCGCGAAGAATGGTTTCCCCAGAACTGCAGAAACTCTACGACGCGTTCGCCCTCGATGAGGAGATGAAACCGAAGCCGGGCGAACAGCAATCGCCGATTGAATGGATCAAGGTCCACAATCTGCCAGACTATGTCTATTTCAATCACAGTACGCATGTGACCGCCGGCGTGGCGTGTCAGAAGTGTCACGGAGCGGTCGAGACTATGGAGCGTGTGAGTCAGGTGGAAGATCTGAGCATGGGATGGTGCGTCAATTGTCACCGCGACGTCAACCGCGTTGGTCTTGGCGGGAAGTCGGTGGATGCGTCACTGGATTGTGCCGCCTGCCACTACTAGGAGTTTCCGGAATCGATGGTCCAAAAGAAGCCGAAAGATTACTGGAAGAGCCTCCAGCAGCGAGATGACGGCACGATCGCACTGCCAGTCGCTGGAGACGAATTCGTCGAGGTTCCCCAGGACGAACGTCGCGGCGTCAGTCGGCGCGATTTCCTGGCTGCCGCGGGGTTCACGTTTGGCAGCATGGCACTGACAGGATGCACTCGCGCGCCGGTAGAAAAGGCAATTCCCTATCTCGTTCAGCCCGAAGCGATCATCCCGGGCCGAGCCACATACTACGCATCCACCTGCGGCGCGTGCAGCGCGGGCTGCGGCATTTTGGCAAAGAATCGTGACGGCCGCACGATTAAGCTCGAGGGCAACCCGGACCATCCTATTTCTCGGGGTGGACTCTGTGCCATCGGCCAGGCATCAGTTCTGGGTCTGTATGACAGCAATCGCTTGCGAAACTCGCTGCACAAAAATGCGCCTAGCACATGGGCGGAGAGCGATAGCCAAATTGCTGCGAGGCTCGACGTGATCCGTAGTAACAAAGGGGCCGTGCGAGTCCTAACCGGACCGATCACGAGCCCGACGGCACGTCGCGCAGTGGATTCCTTCGTCAAGACTTTTCCTGATGCTCAGCACATTACCTACGACGTGCTGTCGAGCGCTGCGATTGTCCAGGCTCATGAACGAACACACGAAAGACGCGTGTTGCCACGGTACCGATTCGACAAGGCGGAAGTGATCGTCAGCTTCGATGCCGATTTCTTGGGTACCTGGATTTCGCCGGTTGCGTTTGCCATGGATTGGAGTGCCGGACGACGTGCAGATGCTGCCCCCGATCAGTTTTCCTACCACGCTCAGTTCGAGGGGCGGGTTTCCGTTACAGGCGCCAAAGCGGATCGGCGCGTTCGCGTCGCTCCGGGAGAGGCGGGCGTGGTGATGAGTCACCTCGCGTCCAGGCTCGCTCAACGAGCCGGTGAGGCGCTTGACACTACCGGCTTGGCGCCGTGCCCGATCGACTCGCATGTCCTGGATGATGTGGCGAACCGGCTTTGGCACGCCCGGGGAAAGAGCCTCGTGGTCTGCGGAAGTCAAAGCGCCGATGAGCAAGTGCTCTGTAACTTCCTCAACCATCTGCTTGGCAACTACGGCCAGTCACTCGACCTTGAAGACTCCGCGGATCGCATCTGTCACGACGACGAAGCGGTTCAATCGTTGATCCAGGAGCTTGCTTCGGGAAGCGTAGCCGCCCTGTTCGTACACGGTGTCAATCCGGTATACGATCTGCCGAATGGCGCGGCGGTAGAGAATGCCATTAGCAAGGCACACATGTTTGTCAGCCTCGCCGATCGCGTGGACGAGACGTCTAAACTGGCGACGTTCGTGTGCCCTGATCACCACTTCCTGGAGGCTTGGGGCGATCATGACGTAGGTGACGGTAGCATCAGTTTCTTCCAGCCAACCATGCGGCCTCTGCACGACACGAGATCCATGCTGGAAAGCCTGTCCATTTGGAGCGGTAAGCTGCGGTTGGCACAGGATTTAGTTCGCGAGACCACGCAAGGGCGAGTGTTATGGGACGAGGCGATTCACAACGGCTTTGCGAAGGCCACGAGTGTAGCGGTTGCCACGGCCAGCTTCCGAAGCGGATCAGTTAAGGCGGTTTTGGGCATCGAGCAGGTTCCGGCCGACAAGCTGACGCTCGTTCTCTACCCGAAAGTGTCGATGCTCGACGGACGGGGTGCATCGAATCCCTGGTTGCAGGAGATGCCCGACCCGATATCGAAAGTTGTTTGGGACAATTACGCATCCCTTTCGGAGGCGACAGCGGCTCGCCTGAACGTGGGCGCGGGTGACGTTGTTCGCATCGGTCTATCAGAGGCGGACGGGGCGGCGAATGCGCTCGAACTGCCGGTTCTTATACAGCCTGGCCAGCATGACCAAGTGGTGGCCATCGCGCTGGGCTACGGCAAGGAAGAGAGCGCTCGCTTTGCTAAACTAGGTCCGCAGTGGATCGAACGGAAAGAGTTACTCGGTGAGAATGGACTTGTCGGAACGAGCGCGGCCGGGTTGCTTAGCTATCGCGACGGCACACTTCGCCTGTCCGGCGCGTCGGTGACAGTTTCCGCGACGAGAAGGAAGCATCAGCTGGCCTGTACCCAGGATTACCACAACATCGAGGTGCCTGAGTCCCTCACAGTGCTTGGCATGGATCGCCGCCGCCCGATGGTTCAGGAGACGACACTCGCGGGATACAAGCGAGACGGCAAACTGCCGCAGCATGGTCATGGCACACACCACCCTGACCTTGGAGAACTTTGGGCCGACGATCACAAGTACGAGGGTCACCACTGGGGCATGGCTGTCGATCTGACCGCCTGCACCGGGTGTTCGGCGTGTGTCGTGGCTTGTCAGATCGAAAACAACGTTCCGGTCGTCGGTCGGGATGAGGTACAGCGTAAGCGGATCATGCACTGGTTGCGCATCGACCGCTACTACTGCGACAATGACGGCGACGTTGACGTCCTGCACCAACCGATGATGTGTCAGCACTGCGATCACGCTCCCTGCGAAACCGTCTGCCCGGTACTCGCGACGGTACACGGCGAGGAAGGACTCAATCAGCAGGCGTACAATCGCTGCGTTGGTACGCGTTACTGTGCGAACAACTGCCCCTACAAGGTCCGTCGCTTCAACTGGTTCGAGTATGCTCGTGACGATACGCTCGCGAACCAGGCCTTGAATCCGGATGTGACCGTGCGTAGCCGCGGGGTCATGGAAAAATGCTCGTTTTGCGTGCAGCGGATCGAGGCAGCACGTTTAGAGTCCAAACAACAGGGCCGGTCCATCGCCGATGGCGACATCCAACCGGCATGCCAGCAATCATGCCCGGCTCGAGCGATCGTGTTTGGAGATATGAATGACCCCGAAAGCGCGGTCTCCAAGTTGATGGCCAGAGGGCGCCACTACCGTCTCCTTGAGGAAACGAACGTCAGACCGTCGGTCGGATACCTCGGCCTGGTGCGCAACCGAGACGAGAACAAGGATCAGAGTCACCATGGCTAGCGTGCATGCGACGATCAGCGAACCCCTGATTCTCGGGGACAAGTCACCTGGGCAGGTGACCGATGACGTTTGTTCGTCATTGGAGCGCGGCCCTCATGTATCGTGGTGGATCGCCCTGACAGTGTCTAGTTCAATGCTCCTGCTGGGACTCGTCGCGGTCGTCTATCAGGTGCTAACTGGAATCGGCACTTGGGGACTCAACAATACCGTTGGATGGGCCTTCGATATTACCAACTTCGTGTTCTGGATCGGCATCGGCCACGCCGGAACGCTCATTTCGGCGGTGCTGTTCCTTTTCCGGCAAAAGTGGCGAACGTCCGTCAACCGAGCCGCTGAGGCGATGACGATCATTGCCGTCATCTGTGCGGGCATTTACCCACTGATTCACATGGGTCGCCCCTGGTTGGCGCATTGGATGATGCCTTACCCAAATACGCGAGGTCCTCTGTGGATCAACTTCCGTTCACCGTTGGTGTGGGACTTCTTCGCGATTTCGACCTACTTCACGATCTCGTTCGTGTTCTGGTATCTCGGCCTGGTTCCGGATTTGGCCACGCTTCGAGATCGGCTCGCGCGAGGCTGGCGGAAGACGGTGGCTGGCTTCTTGAGCCTTGGATGGAACGGTTCATTCCGCACGTGGTTCCATTACGAGACGGTGTATCTGCTATTGGCGGGTTTGGCCACGCCGCTCGTTATTTCTGTGCACACTATCGTGAGTTGGGACTTTGCGACGTCGGTGATTCCGGGGTGGCACACGACGATTCTTCCGCCGTACTTTGTGGCCGGTGCGATCTTCTCGGGAATGTCGATGGTCCTGACGCTCATGTTGATTGCCCGCAAGACGATGCGCCTGGAGGACTATATCACCGAGCGTCACGTTGGTGCAATGTGCAAGCTGCTGATCGCGACCGGCGGCATGGTCACGATGGCCTACGCGACCGAGTTCGTGACTGCGATGTATTCGAATAATCAATACGAGCAGTTTGCGTTCATCAATCGAGCGAAGGGTCCGCTTTGCTGGGCCTACTGGATCATGGTGTCCTGCAATGTCTTGAGTCCTCAGCTCCTGTGGTTTAAGTGGGTGCGGTCGAATATGGCTATTGTGTTCGCGGTGACCATCCTGATCAATATCGGGATGTGGTTCGAGCGCTTCGTGATTATTGTGACGTCGCTGCACCGCGACTACTTGCCGTCAAACTGGACTGGTTATGTGCCGACATCGATTGAGATCGCAACGCTTGTGGGCAGTTTCGGTTTGTTCCTGACGCTATTTCTATTGTTTTGCCGGTTCGTTCCCGTGATCGCCATCGCGGAGGTAAAGGGCGTATTGAATCATGGCAAAAAACCTCATTAGCCGCGACGACAATCGTCGGTTCTTGCTCGCCGTGTTCGAACGCGAGGAGGATATCCTAGGAGCGACGAATGCAGCGCGTGAGCGTGGACTCGTCATCGCCGACGTGTACACGCCCTATGCTATCCATGGACTCGACAAGGCTATGGGGCTTCGGCCGTCTCGTCTGCCGTGGGTTTGCTTCGCGTTGGGCCTAGCGGGAGCGTCGTTCAAAGTTTGGTTCGAATTCTGGACGTCGGCTACGGATTGGCCCATCAATGTCGGTGGCAAACCGTGGAATTCGCTTCCCGCGTTTGTGCCCGTCACGTTCGAGGTGATGGTGCTGTTTGCAGCGCTGAGCACCGTGGCGGTGTTTCTAGTGGGGCGTAGGTTGTTGCCGGGGAAACGTCCGAGACTGGCTGCCTCGGGCGTGACAGATAACCGTTTTGCCTTGGTGATCGAAGAGACGGACGCCACCTTCGATCTGGGTGAAGTCAGTGCCATGCTCCGTAGCTTCGGCGTATCGCACCTCGAAGAGCGTGTAGATCAGGATTTGTTGTGATGTCAGTGCGAACACTCAACCTCAGTCTTGCCGCATTCATGGTGGTTGCCGTTGTGCTCAGCTTCGCCGCGGCCCGAGACTTTTCACGCCCGAATCTCGAGATTATGCCGGACATGGTCCACGGACCTACCTATCAGGCTTTCGAACCCAATCCCAGCACCGCCGACGGCAAGACGCTTCGCCAACCCGCGCCGGGGACTATCGCCCGTGGTCTGCTGCCGTTTCGCTATGAACTCACCGAGCAGGACGCCCTTCGCGCTGGTGAGGAATTGGTCAATCCGTTACCCATGGATGATGACGCTGCGTTGGCACGCGGCGGCGCTGCATTCACCGTGTTTTGCCAGCCTTGCCACGGACCCTCGGGCGCTGGCGATGGGATGGTGTCCAAGCGGGGCTTCCCGCCGCCGCCCTCATTGCTGCTTGAACACGCAGTCAATATGAAGGACGGACAGATCTTCCACGTCATCACGTTGGGCCAGGGCAACATGCCCGGGCACGCGGCTCAGGTGTCGCGCGAGGATCGCTGGGAGATTATCAACTACATTCGGTCGATGCAGGCTGCCGCCCCCGCTCAGCCCGCAGGAACGGAGCCGAAATGACCCTGAAGCACGGAGCATTCAATTTGTCCGACCGAACTTACGGTCTGTTCAAGTGGTTCGCGATTCTCGGCGTCGTGACGTTCGGCCTGGGGCTACTGCTGGCCCCGCAGCGTGCGCTCTCGAGCTTCTTGCTCGTCAACATCGGTCTGCTCGGTATGGGCCTCGGGGCCGCGCTTTTCATTGCGTTTCAGTACGTTTGTGGCGCTCACTGGGCTGTGGCACTGAGGCGGGTGCCCGAGGCCATGTGCGGCATTCTTCCCTGGGCAGCTGGGGGCATTGTGATTACCCTGCTCGCCGGTAAGTCACTTTACCCCTGGACCAGCGAACACGCTGTTGGCATGAAGGGCGTCATACTGAGCTACCCGTTCGTCCTCGCCCGCACCATTGTATTCCTGGCGATCTGGCTACTGCTCATTAGAGCCATCGTGCGCAGGTCCAGGTTGCAGGATCAAAACGGCGACGCGTCGCTGTCCGCGTCCAACACCCGGCTGTCCGCACTGTTTCTTGTCGTCTTCGGATTGACCTTCTGGATGGCCTGCTTCGACTGGGTCATGTCGCTGGAGCCCGAGTGGTATAGCACCATGTATGGCGTCTATCACTTCGCGGGATTGTTCCTCGGCGCGTTGGCCGCAATGGTGTTACTGGTGGTGTGGCTTCATCGCGTCGGCCCGCTTCGGCACGTGTTGACCGAGGAGCACCTCCACGACATCGGTAAACTGCTCTTTGGGTTCAGCACGTTCTGGATGTACATCTGGTTCAGTGAGTACATGCTCATTTGGTACGCCGACTTTCCCGAGGAAACCGGCCATTTCATTCGGCGGCTCACCGGTGGATGGGGGCCGCTGTTCGTGGCGAACATGGTGATCACATGGCTGCTCCCGTTCTTCATTCTGCTCCCCAAATCGGTCAAACGGAATCCGAATATGCTTGTCAAGGTGGCATGCATGATCCTCGTCGGGCGTTGGCTGGATCTGTACCTGTTGATTTACCCGTCGGCAGTGGGGCACGAGGTTGTCACCTTCGGCGTCGTTGAACTAGGCATGGCCGTCGGGGCTCCGGGCTTATTCATGCTAATCTTCATCCGCAGCTTCCGCTCGTTTCCACCGGTTCCTGTTTCCGACCCACTGCTGGAAGCGAGCCTGCATCATCATCAGTAGATCGAGGCGCCAAGGCGCGCCGGTCCACAAAAAAGCCTGCGAGCAAGGCGAGACCCCGTCGGCAACCTTTCCGTAGGAACTTCCTCAGGCTATCATGGTCTCTGTATTCAATTGTCATAGGTGGAATCTTCTGTGAACGCAATACGAAATCGAGTTACGGTTCTTGCTGCAAATACAGTGATCCTGTTCAGCGTCATTGCCTTGGCAGAGGAAGGTGGCTCTTCGGCGAACGCTCGGCACGATGTAGCAGTCGCTATCGTAAACGGCCACGAAGTGCCATACTCTGCGATTAAGGTGGCAACCGAGATGGCAAGAATTCGGTTTGCATACGAGCATGAGCGTGACCCCCGTACGGAATCCGATATCGCAGAGGTAGAGACAATCAGGCGGCAGTATGAAGTCAAGAGACTTGCCGACCATATTCGAACCACGATTCGTGAACAACAGATAGATCGATTCAACATAAGCTGCACCGATTCGGAGCTAAAGATAAGGTGGGAGCGTCTGCTCGAAGACCGGGATCCACTCGCCTCACAGGCTGCAAGAAACGCCAAGATATCTAATTTGCTAGCATGTCTGACTGCAGTACATGAAGAAGCAGCGGATGCGGACGTTGTGTATGAGACTCAACTTAGCTTCAAGCTGACTCGAAAGCAGTGGAGGGCAGTAGTGAGGCAGTATCGGAGCCCAGAGCAGCGTGCTGCGCTTTCGAAAATACTAGCCGAGAAAATTCCCGATTTGGATGACTACCGGGATGCTGTGACAACGGTTCTTCTTTCGGAGAAACTTGATGCGGCAATTGAGAAAGAGCTTGCACAAACCGATTCTGAGTTTGCAGAACACATTCGGCTCTCCGCATCCGATCCGGGAAACGAAAAACTACGAAGCAAAGGGCCGACCTACAAAGCCGCCAAACGCCACGAGTGGTGGCAAGCTCGATACCGTGAAGCAGACATCAAGATTGCCGATGACCGTTTTCGTCAAGCGCTGAGACTGCTATTCGAGTAACGATCAAACGTGTGTTTTGCATGGCCAAGACGGTGATCCCCCCGGTGACCTGCGCGCCTCAGGAACCAACTTGCCCTTGTGGCGATCTCGACCTCCGCCAAGTGAAGCATCTGCTCCGTAGTAAACCGTTTGTGAGCCATCTATTCGACCTCCCTTGATTCATTGATCCAAGCCAGAGTCTATCAATCTCACCCTGGATCGGGTTTACGGGGTCAGGTCAATAATGAAACGAGCTTGGGCATATCAGCCGTGATTAACCGCTTGAACGCATTGTATCCGCATAAGCGCCTTAGCGTCCCATAAAGGGCATTAGTTGACGCCGTTTCATTTGTGCTATAATCACATATCAATGCGCGAAGGCAGAATAGAGGTGTTTGTGCACTTGTAGACGGGGGTAGCGGCATCTGCCGCAAGATCTTGGTCGCACAATCAATGGACCAAGGCTGGTGATGCTGTGAGGTTGTTGCGTCTAGACTAAACGCTTCCAAGAGGGGGGAAGTAATATGAAAAAGTGGACTTTGGCCGAGAGTTGCCTCGCTGGGGTGTCGATTCTGATTGTCTGCGCTTGTGGGGTTTCTCGATCGGCTGCACAATCTCCTAAGGTTAGCTTCGTTAATCCCGCGCCCGCGAGAGGCGTTGTAGACGACCAGCCATTTGATCAGATATCTGTTTCATTTGACACACAGGTGGTCGTGCCGCCCACTGCTGTAACTGTCCGCACATTGAACCTGGGAAAAATCAATGCCATTGTTTCGCCATTAAACGTAGCAACGAATGACATCATCATTACATTTCCAGCTGTATCTGCCGACTTGATGACGCTTGTACTCGACCACACGATTGCAGACAATCTTGGGAATTTGCTGGATGGTGAAATAGCCGACCCGCATAACGCAGACCTTTCTTCGGGAAGTGGCGATGGCAGTCAGGGCGGGCAAGCCGTATTTGTAATTCACATACTTCAAGGCGATGCGAATCGTGATGGATTCGTAGATGTACTCGATAGCATCACAGTGGCCGGCGCGATTGGCACCTGTATTGGAAACGCGAGTTACGTTCCAGAGTACGATCTCGATCTGAGCGGATGCATTGACAGTACGGATTCAGCGATCGTCAGCAGCGGCATCGCGTTGGGAAATGCTCTGCCAACGACAGATGCATTTCCTCCTTCTGTAGCCGACGTCGTACCGACGCCTTCTTCATTGCTTCCGTTCCCCAATGATGAGCTTGTTGTCGTGTTCGATCAACCAATGGATGTTGATACGATTGGGCGAACGCTGGTTTATGGAGTAGGGGTAGACGGAAGTGTTGTCATTGCGAATGATCCTCCGCTTGTCGTAAATGATCAAACGTTTGTTTACGTTTTCGACAACATTGTTTGTTTGCAGGATCATTCTTTTACTGTCAATAATTCGGCATCTGATCCTAGCGGTAATTTGATCCCGCCAGCGACCTTTGCATACACTGGTGTTGACACGGAAGTGCCGACGATAAGCTGTCCGATGCCCCTTTTTGTTGATAGCGTGTTGACTACCGGGATTCCAGCGGGTGACGTGCTATCCAATCCAAGCATCATGGCGTTTCTTAGCAGTGTAGCTGCGACGGACGGCTGTTCTGCCGTGACCATCGCAAGCGATTTAGACACTCCTTTTGACTTGCGGCTTGGCGTGACAGATGTAACGTTCACTGCGATGGACAGTGTAGGGAACATCGCAAGCTGTGATGCCCCCGTTATTGTTGTTCCAGCGCAGCCAATTAAGTGCTGGGATACGAACGAGAATGGCGTCGGCGATTCTGTCGAGGATACAAATGGTGACGGGCTATTTGATGTAAACGATTGTCAGGGACCACAAGGGGCAACGGGGTCTCAGGGGCCGAGTGGCGCAACTGGAGGCGCTGGCACATCTGGCTCGAACGGCTCTGCCTGTTGGGACTTAAACGAAAACGGTGTTGCCGATGACGAAGAGGATCAAAACGGTGATGACGTAATCGACATATTCGATTGTCGAGGCGACGATGGTGTAGCGGGTAGTTCTGGTGCAACCGGCCAAGCAGGGCCGGAGGGCCCGACTGGACCGCAAGGTTCTGAAGGACCGCAGGGGCCACAAGGACTGGCTGGCCAAGATGCACCAAGCACTGAGCCAACTCAGCCTATACCTGATTCAACGGGCGACGAACCAAGCGCGTCGAGTAATCTCTGCGGGGCTTTCGGTCTCATTAGCTATTTTTCGATCGGAGCATTTCTGTGTTTGATGCGCGGCCCCAAACGCTATTTAGTTACCAAACGATCCTAAAGCGAGACTCCAGAGCATTCCTCTTATTTGATCATATCAGGTCGCGAAGTGTTTTCTTATTCGGTGTACATCTCTGACGCCAATCGCGTCTGATTGAGTCATGTCCGTACACAACTAGCCTGTGGTCGCATAATATAAAGTGTTTCCCTCAAATTGCTGTCGATATCGATAGCACCTATGTTGATAATTGCATCGTTAGGAGTCGAAGCCTGTCTCGCCGAACGATGGCAACAACGCAATGCAGTTGGCATTCCCTTCACAGCGGCTGATTGTATGCTTCTGAGGCCATAATGTAGCGTCATCGTTTAGAACGTGCGGAGTGGCAGGAGAATTAGCGGAGAGGACCTGTGAGACAGGCAGTAAATAAGAGATCATTCACGCTGACGCTGGCGATTGTAGGGTTCGGCTTCGCATACGGTGTGATTGGGGCCGCTGTCATTGTGCTCATCGAAATCGTTCAAGGCTCTGCCGTTGATTTGGCTGCTGAAACAACGAGATTCATTCAGATAGCTGTTGCGGAGGGGATATTCGGCGCTATGGGCGGTTGGATGGTCGCTGGTATGCTTGCGCGTCGAACTCTCCATAAGTCGAGGCCGGCAATTGTAAGATGTTTTCTCACATGGGGCATGGGTTCTGCAATCCTAGCTGCAATCGTTGCTCAACTGCTCAGTTCCTGGCCTGGTGCGACACTAAGTCATCGTATCAGGCTGAGCGGCTGGCTCTTCGCAATCTACCCTATGATGGGTATGTTGGCAGCTCATCTCGCGACCATACACATCCCCGACGAGCCGGACGGGCCACCACAGTGTTCGCAATGCCAGTATAATCTAACGGGCAACGTTTCCGGCGTGTGCCCGGAATGCGGAACGAGGATTAGTGAGAAATGAAGTTTCTCTCTTACAGGTTGGCTATAGTCTTAATGGTCATCGCGCTCGGTGCATGGTGGGGATTGTCCAGCTTTGCGCGGTCGATTGGGCTATCGAGCGCAACAGCACTGTTGGGCGGCTGGAAGCCTCGAATTGGTGACCCAACTGCCTTCGGCTGGGCGGCCGTCTGCGCATATGCCATAACCGCTTCGCTTTGCTGGTCCTGTTTCCTGCGGGTGCGCAGTTCAAAAAAAGCTCGGCCTCGACGAAAGGATACGATTCTTTGGCTCGCTTTGAGTCTCCTGTTTACGTTTCTCTGTGTCAATAAGCAGCTTGATCTACAAAGTCTATTTACATCTACAGCTCGGGTCATCGCACGCGCCCAACGATGGTACAGCTTGCGAGGCATCGTCCAAGCCTGGTTTATATATTCGATGGTAGCCATCGGTGCCACTGTCATGATTTCGACATTGTTTCTTACATGGAAGCGCGTCCGCGATTACAGTTGGGTTCTTGTCGGAACGGCCTTCCTTGTCACGTTTATTGTTGTGCGTGCTGCCTCCTTCCATCACGTCGATCGCCTCATTGGTTATCAATTATCCGGCTTAAAGATGAATTGGATTCTCGAACTTGGGGGCATAGCGTGTGTCGCGTTTGGTGCAATGCGTTTTAGACAACGCGGCTTGTGACAGGTTTAGTGGCGAAGGTTTTTCGACGGCTGTTTGCTCAGGGGACGCAGTAAGGATACAACAAGCGTAATGCGACGAAAGCTGATAATATCCTTGACGCTTAGTTCGATTGGCATTGCTGTACTCGGCATGATTGGGTTTTTTTGGCCGGTCTATCAGAGCTTTTCCATTACCAATCGTTTGCACGGTTATGTTTATTTTGCCGATGGCATGGTGCGTGTTTATGGTTACAACGCCAGAGAACCATTTTACCTGGAGCCGATGGGAGGTAGTCGGGTGATTCGCGTCAAGCGGACTTCTGACGACCTAGTTTGCGTGCGAATTCAACATGCCTCGCCGCGCATCATAAGCCCTTACGCCATTGTATCGAATCGATTTCAGCCGAGGGCTCGTCGCACTCAAGCAACTCCCCCTCCTTCGGGGGGCGGTGGCGTTTCGGGCACTTCTGCAGGCGGTTCGCCGAGCCAGGCCGGATCAGTTGAAAACACGTCTGGTGAAAATGGCAAGGACGAAGGCGACCCCGCAGGAGATTTATCTCAAGCCGAGGCCGGGAAACCTGAAGATTCTCTTTCCGAGACCGACCTTACCGTCTCCTCAGCCCCAGCGATAGCCGGTTCCGCCAGTCCGTTGACCGTTCCAACCGTTTATCTAGTGGGTATACGCACGAAAGTGACGGCTCCGATCGCGCTGCTCCTCGCCTATCCCGTTATCGTGCTCATTGGCATCAGAATCCGTCGACGTCGGCACAGACCTTTTCAATGTGTCCATTGCAGCTATGATTTAACTGGGAATACGTCCGGGGTCTGCCCGGAGTGCGGCAACGCGTTAGAGGGGCAATTGGAGGCAGCGTCAAAGACATGACAGTACCTCGTAAATGGTGGGTTCTAACTATTGTTCCATTGTTAGCCATGGCTGGGCTTATTGCTTTTGTGAATGTCGCAATGCGCGACAGCATGACGCTCAGCGAAACGGCAATCGACACCTGCGGCCCGTTGGGCGTATCGGCGTCAGTCACCGATTCTATGATTCGTAGAGCATCTCGTTCCAAAGCGAAGATGACCGATCTAACTGAAGGTCTTCGGTCAACCATTCGCGAAGAACCTGCCGTAGCTGATGCTGACATTGGCGTGTGCATTGAAGCTATTCTCGCCGCTGCGGGCAAGTCCAAGGCATAATCAGCGCTGGATTTTCCGCACAAGACACATGGGACAGCGGCCAACCAAGACGCCCGTTTGAAGTCGTCATCTTTTTGGCTCATTATCAATGTGAATTCGACTACCTGCTTCTACCTTGGGAGCGTCGCTTTCGAAGCAAAGCCAGCATTCAGGACACCTGTCGATAGGCAGTCCACTTAACGCGTACCCACATGATTTGCATTCCCCTCTTTGTCCTCGTTTTCGGCTTCGATATTGACGAAGTTTTCTTCTGATGTAGATTACTGCCCCAGGGGATGCACTCAACGGAATCGCGTACCAATACGGGACCGTGACTTGCCAGAGTTTCAGACCGCGTATCGGATCAGATCGCTGGAATACCAAGGTCACACTCTCCCATATTGCAACGAAATGGACGGAACTTGCCTCAGATGGGAAGATAAATGGGCCATAAAACTGTTGCTCGATGCAAATAGCGGAGATTATCACCGTCAGAATGCCCGACAGCGTAAGCACCATTCGTTCCACAGGACGGCTCGATTTGCCTGCGCAAATGCACCTAGCATGTAACTCATTTTCGTCAGTATTCCGTTTTCGAATCGCACATACCCATACCATAAACGCGAAGAAAATTGCAGCAGTTGTCCCGAATAGTGCGCCAGACGCATTTCCCATCAAAGCTCCAATTGCTCCACCAAGAACTGCTGCAAGTCCACAAAATCTTATAAGGAACTGAGAATCGGTCGGACCAACCCAATGCAGCACTACGTTACGAAAACAAAGCAACCCAACAAAAATGCCGATTGTAATCCCTCTCTGGTACGGAGACTGCAATTCGGCATATAAGGCGCTTCCGACGGATACAGCCACACCAACGGATACACCAATCGCGGACGTAACAATGACAGTTCTTGTGTCGCAAGTGTTAGGCATCGTTGAGGGACCCCATCTCTATTATGGCGCGCAGACGTCCTGTCTCTTTAGTGAGTCAAGGTGTTGTCGTAGCAAATACCGCATGCTCGTTTATGCCAGTTCAAACCCAGACAACCTTCAAGGTTCCGACTTGGTCTTGTTGACATCTGGATAGGCAACGTCGACGCCTGTCGCGTATTTGCTGAACCTTCGCAGTTGCAGGCCCTCCGTTGCTGCGACGCTTCGCATCCACCTTGGCACCGAATGGTCAAACTTAATCTCCATGACGATCGTACCATTCGACGCAATACCTTGCCCAAGAGAGGATTCAACGGCGAGAAATTCGGTCGGATTGAGCACCTGGCACGCACTGTCGAACGTAAGCCGAAACCGCCGATCCACACGCCCCAGCCATGCCTCTCGAAGATAGGTGATTACATGAATTGCTGAAAAGCCAGGCTGACTCGCAGCACGCTTGACTTCATTGATTGTTGCCAGGTCTTGCCCGTTGTTTTCCTGGACATACTCGTCGATAGATTGAAGCGATTTTCCGTTTGAGAGAATAGTCTCGGCTCCCTCGTCCGTGAGGCGGACTCTTTCCTTGTATACACCCTGGTTTACCCGATGTTTGATTTCCATAAAGGCATTTTTCACTCTGGGATTGCCATCGCCATCAATCGAGTAATACCGCAATCGAAATTTTTTCCGAACCGCCTCGCCGTCGAGCTTCTCCCAATAAGCCGATAAACCCTTTGTGTCAAAATACTGACTCGAAACACGGTAGACTGCGGATTGCCCGTTTGGATCTTCTCGCAGCGCATGACGCACGGAGTCGAGCACGCGTTTCTTTTGCTTCGCGTCGATCAAGAACTTAAACTCGAATCGTTTACTCAACATGCGACTGTCCTGATATTCTCATGAGGTCCGCCCAGGCTGAATCCAATTCGCGCACGATACGCACGCGGCTTTCTTCTTCTCCAATTTCCGTCGCTTGCGTATTTAGTAGAATTGCCTCGCTGCGCTTTTCGATAACGAAGTCGTTTTGCAGAGAATCCACAATCCTGGACTCAACCAGCGCGATCGACCCACCCTTGCCATAAAACCACTTTTTTTGATAAGCGCTCACAGCGACTTCATTATGCTCCAGCAGTGAATCCTGCACGAGCACCTGGGAATCATCCTTCACCTCAATACCGATATTGCAGTTTTTGAATCGGCTATCTTGAACAATCACGGCGGATTTTTCGCCAACACTAATACCTTTATCGCCAGCACCTTCCATCGTGCAATCAGAGAAGGTTGCTCGACCTCCCATTACATCAGCGCAATCATTGCCTGCATTTTGCCATCGGCAACGAATGACCTCAGCATGACATAAATCAAGGTCCAGCCCGTCTGCTCTCGCGTCAGCAAATACCGTGTCGACAATTGCGACACGCGACTCGGCTACGTTTACAGAGTCGTCACCAATGTCATTCCGACCAAAAAAACAATCTCTAATGATGACATCGGGGCAATCGTAAACGTTGAACATCCCTTTGAATCTTATTCCGCCGTCGGAGCCGATCGACCCGCCGCTCACATGCACATGTCGAAATCGCGAGCCTCGGGTTTGCGATCCGGAAATTCCAATCGCCCCCCAGGGCATGTCGCTCGCACGTCCTATGCGAATAATCTCTTGAGGGCTTCCCTCGGCGATTACCCTGCCTTGTGCATAAATGCCTACACCCGGACCCAAGTACAATTGAGTACCAGGCTGAATGATTAGCGTTTGAGATGACTCGGTGTACAAGTTTTCCGCCAAAGTTACTTCGCCTGGTCCCAATGTAACCGTTGCTGTTTTCTTATTCGCAAACTCGTCAGGGTGAACGGTTCTTTCAGGTTCAACAGATGCTATGCTCGTGGTGCTCGGAAAAACCTCCGAACCTGTGATCGCGTTGAAAAAGTGGAGGTCCTCGGGCTGTCCTTGAATTATGTATTCGAGCTGAGCTACACTCGCAATTTGGACTGTGTGTTTGAGTCCTGTTTCAGGGCGAGTTGAGAAATCCTGTAGCGACTCGGATAGTCCGGGGTAGAGAATTGTCGGGTTGTCGTCGGGAACATTCGAGTCGTGGCTTGCAGCATCAGCGCGGGACACGCGAACGGCTACATGCCCGGCAACGGTGATACGAGACCATCCCGGCGTTTCGATGCTACGCTTCACCGATATCTCCGAAGATGAAAGGTAGTCCATGAGAAAATCATATCGCGCTTGTGCCCACTGCTTGATTTCAGCTCTCTTGCGATCTATGTCCAAGACAGACCACGGGACAAGTTGATTGCCTAAATCCGTATATTGAAGCGAGCTAAGATGAACATCCGATCGCAAATCCGGCAGCAAGCGATCGATCGTTTCGTCAATCAGCCGATGAATGTTCTCAGGCAGTGCGACGGTCGATAAGAGTTCGTACACGATTTGGTTGCGCCGATGTACCCACCGTGGATCGCGTGATATCATATTCATGATCGGATGCTGAATTGTATCCGGCGGCACGTCCGGGCCAAAGTGCATGCCGTACGAATTGCAGTCCCAAGGGATAGCTTCAAGTTTCCCCTGGTTAGATGTTAAGAAAAACGACTGATTGTGTGAATGGTCTGTGTGGGTACTCCCCGTAACGATCATCAACGCCGCCCACTTGGCATACACTTCAGCATCAAGCAGTACATGCAATGACTCAAGTGTATTCGCCGACGGCTCCTCGCGAAGTGTGGCTAAGAAACGGTCAAAATGTGCTATGTTTTCTTCGGCCATGTCTCCGAACACGCGCCAGTTGTCTGACGTAGACCAAAGATTCCCGGATAGATCGCCCTTGAAGAAAGTGCCGGGCATGCGTCCATTTGCAACGGCCATGCGTTCATTTTGTCGCATGGTTCGAAGGTAGACACCAAAATACTTCTTGTTGACAAATAACCTGACATGTTCGGAGAAATCAGAAAGCAAACCGAGTTTCTCGCCAAGCTTGATCGGAATCCAGTTCTTGAGAGCGAGCGCATCCTCGGGTCTTTGCAACTCGTAAAACCGCCGTCCGGCACGAACATCCGTCTTGCGTAACCTGACACGGAATGAAGGTTTTTCCGGCCGATGATGCCAGAAACCCCAGCCTCGTAACGCGACTTTGCATTCGAGCTGCCTACGATCGTCGTCAATGAGTGTCGCTTTGAAATAAGGCTTGTTCCCGCCTGGCTGACGACCGAGCTTCGGGTCTCCCGAAACGAGCGCAGACTGCATTTCGTCCAACGTGTTCTTCGGAACAAACAGTTGGAGTGTTGGTAAATCGCTGTCAATCGAAACCGGAGTCGACCCCACGAGGTTCTTGGCGGCGGATGTATTGACATGCGCGAAAGTGTCCCACGCATTGCGAAGCTGAGTCGAATCGGTTGTCGATCGTCGGAGATACCGCAAAACGTCACGTTCCAGGAAAAGCAACGCGACGATCAACACGATCGGCACTGCGATGAAGGGGAGCAGACAGCGGTAGGTATACTGGGTTCGTCTTCCGTTGCTCAAGTCTACCGAAAACGATCGTATGCCGAAGTGAAAGCGCATTGGGTTGCAAACGTCTGTGTTTAGATGTCGTCCGAGTGTGAGGCGTAGTGGTACGAGACTTTCAGATTGTCGTTCAGCTCGGCGATAGCCTCAAGAACCTTGGCGCCAGGAACATCTTTTTTGGGCCTGACAGAAAGCACGATTTCCGTATACATCCCCTGCCGAACACTTGCGACAGATACAACGCTATAGGAATCAAATAGTTTCCCCAACGCATCCCGCAACGTAGACTCAGGGTCAACACCGGGGGGGAATTGGGCGGTCAGAAGCCTTTCCGGCCGATCCGGATTGGAACCATAATCCAGGAAATACATGGCAATCATGACCGCGCTAATGACCGCCGTCGCGAGAAGCGCCACTATGTAAAACCGCGTCCCACATGCCATGGCAATGGACAGTGCAAAGAATATATACCCAACGTCCCTCGTTTCCTTGACAGCATTCCGAAAACGAATGATCGACAACGCACCCACGAGCGAAAACGCGCGCGCGATGTTCGATCCAATCACGATCATAATCAACGACGTAACCAGTCCCGTGAGTACCAGAGTCTGAACAAACGACTGAGAATAACCGGTTCCTTTGTGTGTGAAGCGGTATACCAGGCTGACCACGATCAGGCACACCAGCGAAAGGGACAATGCGAAGAGCACCTCCCAGGTGCCCAACGGATCACCTTGTCCCCCTTGCGTGCGAAGGAACTTGTATACTTCGTCCATTTGAGTCGATTCCTCAGAACTACCGAAGGCCAAAATGACAGCCGAGTTGCACGCTGATCCTCTTATCAGCGGAGGTGCCAAGCCATGCCCAAAATCATGACACGAACAGTCTTGAGATACGCACAATTACAGGGACGCAACGGTCCACGCACATGCTTCCCCATTTTTGGGGAAAGATCAAGCGGCGATGCCGTTACGCTTTGACTGCGCCACATATTTCGAGGGCCATAAATACCGCACTTACGGTGAACATTCAATCAGCTCGCAATCGTCGAAGGTCGCCAGCCCCGCGCGGTCAGGCTCGCCGTGAGTCCAAATCCAGAATCTCACGTCAATGGCGCCGGCGGGTGGTGTGAATTCGCTGGAAATGCGGGTCCAAGGCAGGTTGCCTGTGAACGGACCAACCGTATCTGTTCGGATCGTACTACCGGCTGTGTCGCGCCAGTCGAGACGAATCTTCGCGCCCACGCCATCGATGCCCGCCAGCTTGATCCAACACGCCGCTTCGTAACGTCTCGTATCGTCTATCAGAACATCCTGTGCGTCGGCTCGCCCCCACTGACTCATTATCATCTGCTCAGCGAATGATCCGCTACGAACGTCTGTCGTAACTAGCACCTTGCCTCCACTACCGGGCCAGAGCCAGCCTACTCCACCACCCTCGAATCCGGGATCGGTAAGTAGCTGCAATGAACCGCATTTCTCGATCATGCAATTCATATCACAGCCATCGCCAGCGACAAGGTTGCCGTCGTCGCAGTCTTCAATGCCATGCCAAAGGAAGCCGTCTCCACACGAAGCGGTCATACAGGAATCAAGGCAAGCGTCTGTGTTGTCTGAGTTACCGTCATCGCATTGCTCGCCAGCCTGCACAATGCTGTCGCCACAGCCGGGGCAGTCACCTGGGCACGAGAGCGTTGTTTCGATACCGTTGCAGCATCCGTCGCCACAGACATCCTGGCAGTCTTGCGGACAGGTATTGCAATCTTCTCCGACCGAACAACAAGCATCGCCGCACACCGGGGAGCAATCCGTAGCGCAAATGCATGCATCTTCGTTGACATCACATACCCCATCGCCACAGACTTCTATTTGACAAGATGGATCACAGCCGTCGCCGCCAACCGTGTTTCCGTCGTCGCACGCCTCCACGCCGGACCAAATAAAACCGTCGCCGCAAGCTGCTGCCATGCATGCATCTAAGCAAGCATCGGTATTAATGAGATTTCCGTCGTCGCATTCCTCGCCAACCTGCACAATGCCATCGCCACAGCCGGGGCAGTCACCCGGGCAGGTATTCGTGCTCTCCGATCCGTTGCAACAGCCATCTCCACATGTTGCTCCACAATCCTGTGGACAAGAGCAAACATCTTCAATCGCATCGCAAACCCCGTCGCCGCAGACCGGCTGCATACAGTTGTCATCAAACCAGGCAACACCAGCGCCATCAGGCTCTACTCCGGTTTCAAGCCAAAAGCTGACCATTACCGCAGAAGGCGGAGCCATCAGTCTGGCAGAAAGCAATACCCAAGGCTGAGTCCCCAGCAACCGCCCCAGAACGTCCGTCCGAAGCAAGGTACCGTTCGCATCGAGCCAATCGAGTTCGATCGTACTGCCAATCCCGTCAACACCCGAAACCTTTACCCATCCGGACGCGTCGTAGTAGTCTCCTCCGACAACAGGAACATCCTGAACAATGTGCCTCAGCCAGCGATTATGTGTAACCATCTCTTGCGAGAACGCCCCGGAATGCGTTTCGGTTGACACGAAGGTGCGCCCACCGCTATTGATCCATTTCCACCCGATGCCACCATTTTCAAAACCGGGATCGCTCAACATTTGCCCGACGCCACACCCCTCAAGACTGCAGTTGCTGTCGCACCCATCCCCGTTTGCAGTGTTGCCATCATCACATTCTTCGACACCGTTATGAATAAATCCGTCGCCACACGTTGCCGACACGCAGGTGTCAAGACAAGCATCAGAATTATCCGTATTGCCATCGTCGCATTGTTCGCCAGCCTGGAAGATGCCATCGCCGCAGCCGGGGCAATCGGCCGGGCACGTCCTCGCGTCTTCAGTACCATTGCAACAACCATCGCCGCATATATCCACGCAATCCGAAGGGCAGGTGTTACAGTCCTCTCCGCTACCACAACATCCATCGCCGCATACTACGGAACAATCCAATGGACAAGTACATTCGCTTTCGTTCCCGTCACATATCCCATTCCCGCACTGTTCGATGAAACAACTCGCATCACAGCCATCACCGTTGACAAGATTGCCGTCGTCACACTCCTCCACGCCAGTCCAATGGAAACCGTCCCCGCATGTCGCTGCCACACAAGTATCCAGGCACCCATCCGTATTAACGGCATTGCTATCGTCACAGTCTTCGACGCCAAGCCAGGTAATACCATCCCCACAACGAGCCAGGACACACGAACCAAGGCACGAATCCGTATCAATTGTATTGCCGTCGTCGCACTCTTCACCCGATTGGACGATGCCGTCGCCACAGCCGGGGCAATCCTGCGGACAGGTTTGGGTGATCTCTCCGGTGTCACAGCATCCGTCGCCGCAAGTTCCGCTGCAATCCAGGTTGCACGTTTGGCAGTCTTCCAGTCCGTTGCAGCATCCGTCGCCACAGGCAGATCCGCAATCAATCGGGCAATTGCATGTGCTCTCGGTCAAATCGCAAACACCGTCGCCGCACATGTCTCGAAAACACAAATGGTCGAACCAGGCAGTTCCCGCACGGTCCGGCTCACCATGCGCCCAAATCCAGAACCGGACCTCGACTGCTCCAGTTGGCGCAACAGCCGTGCTTGACAATTGAGTCCAGGGATTCGTGCCAGCGATTGGCCCTATGGTATCCGTGCGCAGGATCGTCCCCGCAACATCCTTCCAATCGAGTCGAATCTTCGCGCCAATACCCTCAAGACCGGTTGACATCGCCCAGCCTGATGCGTCGTAGCTACGACCTGCAATTACAGGAATGTCCTGTGCGTCGGCTCTGCTCCATTGAGTCAAATTCATTTGCTCTGAGAATGTGCCGCTAAAAATCTGGGCGCTTGTAATAATCTTGCCACCGCTTCCAGGCCAAAGCCATCCCATCCCACCACTCTCAAAGCCGGGATCGGATAGCATCTGTCCAACGCAGCCCTCCTGAACACACAGCGCGCTGCAGCCATCTCCATCGAGTGTGTTGCCGTCTTCACATTCCTCGACGCTGAGCTGGACAAATCCGTCACCACATCGAGCCGTTAGGCACGAATTGACGCATGAGTCAAAATTGTCTGTGTTCCCGTCGTCGCACTCCTCGCCAAGGGTCGCATTGACCTTGCCATCGCCGCACACCGCTGAGGTGCAATCCGAATTGCAGGCCGATGATTCGCCAGTGTCGTCGCACTGTTCATTTCCTTGTACTATCCCGTCCCCACAGATCGTCGGAACACACGTCGCCGCACCGCCCATGTCGTAGCAAATTGTGAAATCGTGGTTGGCGCCGAGCAAGAAACTGCCCAGTGTAGGCGAAAAAGTTCTCACATTGATCGCATTTGATGCCGGGGAGAATTCGAGAGTTCGTAGCCAACCGTTGCCACCGTTTGGGCGACTTTGGTAATCCGCCAGGATGGTATGAACAGGGTTGCCGTTTGACGCAACATCGATGCGTCTTGCCGCTTCAAAATCATGACCGCCGAGGATCATAAAGAGATTCGCATTGTTTTCGAGGGCATTGTAGATTTCCTGCCCCTGCAAAGAAAACGTAGAATTCCCTTTGAGTACATAGTGCGATGTAACAATGGCCCGCCTTTGGCTGAAGGTTTTCAGGACGCCATCTGCCCACGCCAATACACTGTCCCTGAGAAGACTCACCGCGCGATCATCAAACTCAAGGTGCAAAATGACGAAATCCATCCCGCCCGCAGAGAACAACTGGTAGTTGTTGTCATTGTTTCCTACTTCAAACGAATCTCCATAGTAGGCTCTGCCCTGGAACCTTGTTGTCCCGAAAAAATTATTGAACAAGACTGTAGTCGAACCACCATCACCAAGTCCTCCAGGGCGACCATCACCTATCAAGCCCTGGTCATGGTTGCCCGGCGCAATTCCCCAAGGAATGCCATCGGCTAATGCTGTCGTCACAGGGTCTTCTATTATCGCCATAGCGGCGTCCGCTACACGCCATTCCGCATCATTTCCGGAGTTGTCGCCATGCTCAACGCAGTCTCCCAGGTGCGTGACAAATGCAATGTTCATGGGAGTGTGGTTGTTTGCAATCCACTGTGTCTGTGCATTGAATGTGGCCGGATTGCTTCCAGGGGGGCAACCAATGGTACATGCATAGAACTGCGTGTCAGGAAGGACAATGACAGAAAAATTGGATTGCGCCATCGACTGCGACGTCGCTAACGCTCCCAATAGTAGATTTACAAAGAGGAATTGTCGCATTCCTGTCACCTCTCTAGCCCTCCTCCAATGCCGGAAACAAGAGATCATAGTCTAGCAAAATCGAAAGGAGAATACCATGCTTGTTTTCGGACTCAAAGGGGCCGGTCAGCCTCCGAGGCCGATTCCTATTGGACGTCTCTTTGAAGGACGGGGCCGGGCCACGGAAAACCCCGCGACGATCAGTCATTCGACCATCGCATCAGAGCAAATGATGGTACATCGGCTGCACCAGAATCCGCAGGTTTCTCATCGGCGGAGTTGCCAAGACAAGATGCGACTCCTCTTTAGAAGTGAACTTCGTCAACAACCGCATCGCGGCAATGGATAATTCTGCAATTGGAGAGGAATGTGACTAGAGCGGTTTCAGTTAAGTCGTAGCGCGTTAGGCGCCTGTTAGGGTTGCGCTTTGCGTGCGTCTCCCGTAGGTTCTTTCTCAGCC
>JAJDEA010000170.1 GCA_029260035.1 Phycisphaerae bacterium | reverse complement strand
TTTCAATGGTCGCTTCCAACTCATAATCTCTTGCCAAACGAACTGACAACATGCTCCAGACTTTCGCCGATCCAACCATAGTTACCCCGGCGACCTTTGGCAAAACATGCGAATACAATAGAACGGGTTGCGTGCAATTCCCTTCCTTCGGACGAATGCTGCCACTCCGCACAGTTGCCAGGCAGGCCATTGAACCTGCAGCAGGAAATTAGTTAAATAGCTTAATAAATATTGACGTACCTTCGCCATGGCGTATACTCCATTACGAGGCAACTGATGTTCTTCCATTCATCCCATTCACGCCGAGAAAATTCCATCGCTGTATTAGGGTGTTTTCGTGCGAAACTGCACCCTCTCCTCGTCTTATTGGGAATTGGGAGCCATAAGGTGACATAAGTTCTGTTTGCCGAGGAATGGCCGATGCCAGCCAACAATGCGCTGTCTCCGGGAAAATGCGAGACGATCGCATTCTCCGAAATCGATCGCGCGGGCGCCTATTTGCTCATTGAGTTGGGCCTTCTAATGCGGGTCCCCAACGATGGAATCATGGCAGGTCGAAGCCCTTGTATTTCTCTAACATCAAGTACACCCATATTTGTCGTTCGATTGAGTGAAAACCCATGGTTGACCATCAGCGAGGCAAGGAAGTTGGCTGCACAATTGGATTTGCCAGTCAGCTTCTAAAGAACGAATGCGACTGCGATATATTCAGCGGCATGTGATGCTGCGCCAACCAAGAAAGGGGGCGATGTAATGGTTCAAAGTTGATATTGATACAACTGAAGCAGAGAACAACTGTAACTGTTGAGGAGGTATATAATGACAGCGATAACTGAGTCGCCGAAAGTGCATAACACCATTCGGACCCGGCGTGTTCCATTCTCTGAGCTGCATGAACCAGGCTGCTACATCAGCAATAGCACCGGCAATCTCTTTCGCGTACCAGAGGATGCACTCGCCCTTAATCGCAGTCCGTTGATTGAGATCGTTTCCAACACGGGAACCATGATGACCCGAGTAAGCGACGATCCCTGGATTCCCATCAGCAAAGCGCGCCAGCTTGCTGCAGATACGGATTTGGCCATTAACTTCTGATGACGTCGGTCGCGGCGATGACCGAAGAAGATCACTCGGCTATGCGAAGCTCGTAGACCCGCTTCGATAAGGTGCCGACGTTCCCTACGTCCTTGGAAATAACGTCTGTCGAATTGCAAAAACCCTTTGTTCCTGCTCCGGCATTATTGATATTAGCATGGATCATTGCTTCTGCCCCTACAATGATGGGTAGGTCATGCCGCCAAAAACAAGTATTCAGAACATTCACACTGCGAGCCAGGGAGACGAATCCTATGCTGGCTTCATTGCGCCAAACTTCACCGCCTGAAAGGAAGGTAACTGTTATCGCAATGGCGATGTAGGATCGTGGGGCTTGAAAGGGAGTGCAAACAATAACAGAAGCCTCGATTGGCGGCGCGATCGCAACTCCGCGTACACGAGGCTTCTACCGTTATTAGTCGCCCAAGCCTAGGCTTGGGTCGGGGCCTTTTGGCCTCTATCAATACTATACCCAACAGGAGTCGCCGATCCAAAGAAAAAATGAATTTCTCGTTGGAAAGTCTGACAACCCCAGTTCTTGGCCAATTTCCCCGCACCGGCTTCCGCTTACAAGCAGGCATTCGATACTAATTTGGCTCGATTTTGCAAAGTTATTTGGGACCGCTATTTCGGTGAGGCTCGTCGAACGGCTGTTTTTTTGACATGGGATTCCGGAGGCTCAATCGATTCAGCCTTCGTCTCCATCTCATGCATACTCGGCTCGTCCGAATCCGCCGGGTAATGTTCTTTGACCCACTCGCGTATCTTTCCAGGTGCGCTGGCCAACCTCCATGTGTTATTCTCACGCAGGATCAGAGCAATGACGTCTCGATTGGGTTCCCGTTTCCCCGCTTTGTGTCGAGGGTCGAGTCGTACGGTAGCCTGCATGACATACGCAGTCTGCGTTTTGAGACCGGCGCTAACGCCCCCTTTTTCTTGAAGCCTGATTTTTTGCAGCAGTTTTACGTCTACAACTTTGACGGCTTGCCAACCTTGCTCGTATCGGCCTCGAGTAAGTGGTTCCTCGGTAGCGCTCCAAAGCAATCGAAACCGATCGTAATCGCCGGAAGCACAGGTGTTCATTGCATGGGTGACAAAATCGTTCACCGTGAGATCGTCGACCTGCATTTCCTGCGGGAATATCAGGCGTGTTCGCGGCTCTTCGGGGACAGGCTTCCTGGTCGGCTTTGCCACGCTTTTCGAAGTTTCGTCTTGACATCCTCCGAGTACGAAAAGCATGAGCGCACAACTAACAGTCAGCCAAATGCATGACATAATCGTCGGGTACGAAAAACCATAGGGCAACTCGTTGTTGCGCACGAGCGGAATGCTGACCAACCGTATTGTTGAAAGAGGTGGCAAATGGATGAACCCTTGATTCTTCACTTAAGAAAAACCTGATTGTCCGGAAGCGATTTCGTAATAGCCCATAGTTTACGATCTTGTGATGAGGATTCCATAGCGTTTTCGTTTATTGTGGATCACTGTTGTGGGGCCGTTTCTCGGAGAAAACCGAGTTACGACTGCTATAGAAAGATAGAGCTTGCTCTAGGGGCAGGCTTGGAATAGCCATTGGTCGTGTTCCTGAAGCAAACAGAAATTGCCTCGGAGCCTCTCACCCTGCAAGGAAAATTGGGCCTGACGATCTGAGGTTTCCGCAAGAACCAGCCCCCCACCATCAACCCGGGTCACATACCCTCGATCGCCGCTCACGGGGCCTTCGTAGTCGAGATAGTCCATACGGTGATCCCCAATTCGCTCGGCGGGGATCGGCAAGCTGGCGAAATCAATCGGCTCTCGCAAGAGTCGCCAAGTTAGCAACTTCTGGTCTTTCTCCAACATGAGGTCCCAATGCTCGCCATCCGAGGTCTGGTGATGTAGAATGGCGAACCGCCTTGGTTCGGGTTTATTGCAATGAGGAGCCAAGTGTAACTATCCAGAGAGCCATTCCGGGGCCTTTTCCTGGGAACTCGATCGTCACAGGTTTATCCGTGATTTGCTGAAGGACCATGTAATGAAATCAAATCGTCCTGCTACTTACCCGCCTGTCAGATTCGGGGCTTCGATTACCTTTGCGGCAATTATAGCCATTCTTGTTGGCGGATGTGGCCCGAGTTACAGAGAGCTGCGAAATGAGGGCTTGGAGGCCATGGCACAGAAGTCCTATGGCAAGGCCAGTGTGTTGCTTTTGCAGGCTGAGGACAAACATCCACGGGAGGTGCGAAATCTACACGACTTGGGTGCCTGCTGCGTTGCGATTGCTCGCGAGAAGATCGAAAAACGCCAATACGCCGCTGCAATGCGCGAACTGGATCGCGCGATTGAGTTCTACAGCCGAGCCATTGATGTTCACCCCGGCCATCAGGCGTCGCTTGAAGGCAAAAATGTTGCGCTCGAACTCAAGGGGCAATTTGATAAGGCGTTGCGACATACGGAGTGGGCGGCCAAGTTCGTTGGGCCTTCTGCAAGGCAATTCCTATTTTTAGCGCGAGAGCTTGAAGAGCGAGGCGACGATGACGGAGCATTCCTTCGATATCGACAGGCCGTCTCGGTTGAGCCGGAAAACGCGATGGCACACCGCGCATTTGCCGAGTACCTTCTACGGCATGACCGCGAAGAGATGGCTGTTTTACACATGCAAATCGCCTATCGACTTGATCCCGCTAACGAGTGGGTAATCGAGCAACTCACCGCTCGCGGCGCTTTGCCAACCCTCGCTGACGAAACCGAAACGCCGCGATAGACTCCCGACATGTGTGGAATTTGTGGCATCGCTCGGTATGACGGGGAGCCCGTGTCCGAGCAAACGCTTGGCGAGGCATGTAAGTCACTTCGTCATCGCGGGCCGGATGCGGCTGGCGTATGGGTGGACCAAAATGCAGCCAGCACGTTCGGACTCGGAGCGGTTCGCCTGGCGGTCCTGGACCCCTCTCCCGCCGGCCATCAACCCATGGCACGACATGGCGGGCGTTACCACCTTGCATACAACGGCGAGATTTACAACTACCGCGAACTCCGACGAGAGTTGGAAGCCGATGGCGAGACCTTTCAAACGACGGGTGACACAGAGGTTGTTTTAGCCGCCTGTGCGAAATGGGGAACGGATGCTTTCCATCGGTTCAACGGCATGTGGGCGCTCGCGTTTTACGACTCGCACAAGCGATGTGGGTTCCTTTCTCGCGATCGATTCGGTATAAAACCCTTGTTTTACAGCAATCAAGGGAAGCGACTCACGTTCGCGAGCGAACTCGGCGCTTTAAGATTTCTCGGCAAATGCGGCAGCGTCGACGCCCAAACGGTGGTCCAGCACCTGCAATTCGGATTCATTGCCCACCCACGAACGATCTATGACGGTGTACGCCGACTCCCACCTGGGCATTTTATCAACTTCGATTCAACAACAACTTCTCCGCCGAAGCGTTATTATGATGCCGTTTCCGTGGCAGAAAAAAGACCGACGATTAGCTATTCAGAAGCCTGCAGTGCCGTCCGCCAGAGGCTCCTGGACGCCGTGGTCGGACGACAAGTATCTGACGTACCTGTAGGCGTTTTTCTTTCAGGGGGATTGGACTCATCCATCATAGCACTTCATGCTTCGCAATCGACGGGGCAAAAGATCAAGAGCTTTTCCGTTGGGTACGCCGGGCATGACTCCTACAACGAAACGGCTTATGCGCGACTGGTTGCCGAAGCCTTGTCAACCGAACATCACAATCTGATTTTCACGGAAAGAGACGTCGTCGAGGCGGTGCCACAGGTTCTCGACCACCTAAGCGAACCGGTCGGGGATAGCTCGATTATTCCTACGTCATTGGTATCACAGTTTGCCAGGGAACACGTCGTTGTCGCACTGGGCGGCGATGGCGGAGACGAGCTGTTCGGCGGATACTGGCGATACCTCGGCCATCGCAGCAGGGAAATGTACGAAAGACTGCCCACCGCATTACGGTCTTTGTTGATCGAACCGGCATTGAATCGGCTCGCATCATCGAAATCATCCAGACTCGGAAACAAGGTCCGTCAATTCAGGAAGTTGCTGCGAGGGCGCTCAGCGGATGTCATGTCGAGGCATATTTCCTGGATGCGAATCCTGTCGCCGGAAGCAGAGAAGATATTTCAAGACGCGGAAGTCTGCCACCAACTCGACGACGAGCTTTCAGGGATCGCCGGCGGGTATCTTCGTGACCGGAGCAGCGCAAACCTGAATGACGTCATGGCGTTTGATCTTGCCTACCAATTGCCGGCTGACATGCTGCAAAAAGTGGACCTGGCGAGCATGATGCACTCTTTGGAGGTTCGCGTTCCGTTCCTCGATCACGAGGTAGCGGAAATTGCGATGGGGCTACCTGCGTCCTACAAAGTTCACAGCGGCTTGAGGAAGCAGATTCTCGTCGATGCGTATCGCGGATTCCTGCCGGATGAAGTGCTTGATCGTCCCAAGATGGGCTTCGAGGTGCCCTTTGGAGAACTTCTTCGAGGCCCATTGCGTGAGATTTTCTCGGACGTCGTTACGCGCTCGGCGGTCGATTCCTTTGACATGCTTGACTACGACGGCATTTCTGAGGTCTTGGCAGACCATCTGTCCCGCCGGGGAGAGCACGCCGACTTGCTGTTCGCATTGCTGTCATTGTGCTGGTGGGGGCGTAAATAGCTATAAATTCGAGCTTCGGCCTGATGTTCCACGACACGGAATACCTATATCTCGGCCCGACACTCAATTTCTCTTTCCGTTTGCTTCTGGGCAAAGTGTCGATATAATCCCCCATTCGCATACGAAGTGGATTCAAGATTTGAAGGTGTAGGAAAATGAAAAAGGACATCCATCCTAAGTACGATAAATGTGTTGTGTCGTGTGGTTGTGGAGCATCATGGGAAACGCGCAGTACTACGTCTCAAATAAAGGTTGAGATTTGCTCATCATGCCATCCGTTCTATACGGGGACGCAGAAGATGGTCGACTCACTCGGGCGCGTTGATCGATTCACCAAGAAGTTTGGTGGCGAATACTTCAAGAAAGCCGACAAGAAAAAGGGCAAAGCAAAGCGATACAATTAGCTACTTTCGATTTCACTATTCACGCGCATAGGTTTCCAAAGCCAATGCGCGTGTTTTTTATTCGCAACCGGGTGGCAGTTGTTCCGTATCCTTGTTTGAACAGGACATGGCATTACGCAAGTCAACAGCAATTAAGTAGGCCCAGTGAGGTGATTTGATGAGCCAGAATTCAGATGTCGATACCAAGCTACTCGCGAAACTTGAAGAAGTGTCGTGCCACGCGGGAGAATTAAACACCCAGCTTTCAGATCCAGTCATTGCGGTTGATGCGAAAAAAAGCGTTGCGATCGCCAAAGAGCTTGGCCGGTTGCGACGCCTGCTTGGCCCTTACGACGAGCTGAAAAAGGTTCGCCAAGAAGTGGGAGAATTGAAGGAAATCGCAGACGACCGATCTGGAGACGCTGACCTTCGTGAAATGGCGGGGCAAGAGTTACCAGAGCTTGAAAAAAAGTACAACCTATTATTGGAAGAGCTGAAGGGCGTTGTGGTTAGCGACGAAGATGCGGCGATAACGTCCGTCATTCTTGAAGTTCGCGCAGGAACAGGCGGAGCGGAAGCCGCCCTGTTTGTTCGAGATTTGTTTGAAATGTACAAACGCTTTTGCGAAAAAAAGGGGTTGAAGTTCGAAGTGCTCGAACTTAGCGGCTCGGAAGTCGGCGGGTTCAAGGAGGTATTCGTCGGAGTAAAGGGTGAAAATGTCTATCGGCTGCTGGGGTACGAGGGCGGCGGCCACCGCGTCCAACGCGTCCCAGAGACGGAAACGCAAGGCCGAATACATACATCTGCCGCAACCGTTGCGGTGCTTCCAGAGCCTGATGAAATAAGTATTGAAATCAACTGGGATAAGGACGTTGAGGAATTCGTCTCTCGCTCAGGAGGCCCCGGTGGACAAAATGTGAACAAGGTCTCTTCCGCAATTCGTCTTGTCCATCACGAAACCGGCATTACGGTTTCCATGCGCGACGAAAAGAGCCAACACAAGAA
>JAJDEA010000169.1 GCA_029260035.1 Phycisphaerae bacterium | reverse complement strand
TCGGTGCGCCGCCCTGCAGGTGGCGCCAACGATATTGATCGATCCGTAGATGTTATGTCCCTCCGTTCCCAAGTGATTTGGACCACCAGCTTCGGCGCACTTTTTTGGGAAGCCCAATTCGGAAATCCAGCCCAACGCCCTTTACTTCCGGATTCTCAAGGAGCTCCTTTAGGCCTTCAGAATTGACATAACCGGCGAAGCCGGACGAACCTCCGAGCCTGGTGTTGAGCCAGAAGTCCTCTGCCGTCAGTGTTGATAGAACTCTATCCTGAAGGTCACGAACTGCCCTCTCTCTTGCCTCCCACTGCTCTAGGGACTTTGAACGAATGTGAGTAAGCGCCGGAAGAGGCTCACCCGCCGATCGCAGGTTCACCAAGACAAGCACCCGGTCGCTTTGCTTTAATGCGGCGCGAACCTGCCATTCGGCTTTCATGTTGCTCGCCCCTGGCGGAATCAGCACGTCCTTTGGTTTGACGTCGGGGAATTGGTTTTTGTAAATTACGGCCAGTCCATCCGGCATCGGCTTGTCATCCAGACAGACACCAATGACGTCAGGGTTCTGAGCCAACTTCGCAAGGCCAGCCTGATTGGCGAATCCGAGCAGGCCTGGGATTTCCGTCAACTTCTGTGTCACATGAAATTCCGTAGCAGTGAGACCATCGAGTACGCGGCGCTGAACCCGGTCGATGGCTGCTTTGTTTTCGTTGGAGTCTGCCCGTCCGATCGTTGTGTGCCTGAGATGAACCTGTACATAAACGGACCCCTTAAACTGTATACGCGATTCGAAACGGACACGCTCCATCGGATCTTCAGGCAGTTGGCCCTGTTTCAAGAAAGCCGTAGAAACGTCTGGATGAATGATGCCCGTCCAGGTTCGCTCATTCAATCCCAAACGATCCCGGTCGCTTCGTGAAACAACCGTCCGAGTCTTCTGCGGGTCATTCGGATCGGATAACAACCTGCCGGGAAGTTGAGCGAGAACACTCGCACTTCCAATAATCATCAAAGACGCAATCACAAACTTTGCAGACATCAGGGCACCTCCTATTCCCTACGGTGGTTCTGTGCCATTAGCGGATGGATAGGAAACACATTGTAAGTGTCAATTGTTAATTGCCAATCCTCATCCTGCAGGCTGAGGACCTGTTTACAGGATTATCATGCGCCAGCCGGGACCGGTTCAGGCTTAAGTACGTTGATGTGTGTAAACACATCGTCGTATTGGCGCTGAAGGTAGTCGATCGGTGCGCCGCCCTGCAGATGGTGCCATGGGAAAGTCTCCGTAGACGGCCGCTCGCGATGGGCGTACCAAGCGGGGTCGATTCCAGTCGCGTCAAAAGCCTGACGCCAGATGTCGTTTTTGAAGCACTCATCCCAGCCGTCAAAACGGGCTCCGAGTTTGTAAGCTGCTTCGATCACGTCAGCTAGTTTGCGATCGCCTCTTGCGAAGACGGCTTCCAGGATAGATCGTTCGACGTTATGGGTTCTGATCTTGACGCCTCGCTTGTTCTTCCTGCCTCCGAGTGTATCGAGAACGGCTGACATACTTCGGCGGGCTTCTCGGAAATAGTCGGCGGTCGGTTGCGCCGCCCATTGGAAGGGCGTGTAAGGCTTTGGAACGAGCCAGCCAACCGCTGCATTGACTTTGGCAGGCCCCAATCCCATCTCTCTTCGCGCTTCGCTGACGCGGTGCGAGAGGTGGACGATTTCCTCAATATCTTCAGGCCTTTCGCCGGGAAAGCCGCACATGAAATAGAGCTTGACGGTTCGCCAGCCAGCTTCGTAGGCCTGTTTGACTCCGTCGAGGAGATTGCCGTCTGTGACGAGTTTGCGAATGGCGGCGCGAAGGTCGTCGTTGGCTGCCTCGACTGCCAATGTAAGGCCACCCTTGCGAACGGAGTTGACCATCCATGGAATGCTCTGAAGCATCTTGTCAACGCGAAGCGACGGCACGGAAACGTTCACTCGTCGGCTGGCGAATTGCTCGTTAGCGCGCTGCGCCAATTCGCGAAGATCGGGATAATCGGCTGTCGAGAGAGACAACAAGCCGAACTCCTGCATCCCGGTTGATTGGTACATTTCCTCAGCCATTTCGAGGATTCGGTTTACAGAGCGATATCGTACGGGTCTCTTGGTATAGCCTGCATGGCAGAACCGACACCGCTGTGGACAGCCTCGCATGATCTCGATCGCGAAGCGGTCGTGAACAACTTCGACGTGAGGCACGAGAGGCTTTGTTGGAAAAGGGGCGCCGTCGAAATCCTCTGTCTGGCATCGTACGATGGTCTCCGGTATGGCAGAGTCCGTCGCGCGAATGGAGCGAATCGTTCCATCATTGTTGTATTTTACGTTGTAGAGCGACGGAGCGTATATCCATTCAAACCGCCTAGCTAATGCTCGGATCATCTCTCGCCTTGGCATGCCGTTTGACTTGTATTCCTTGCACGCGGCGATGATCGATGCCATTGACGCTTCCCCGTCTCCCAGGACGACGAGGTCCAGAAACGGGGCTACGGGTTCGGGGTTATCCGCTTGTGGTCCGCCAGCAATGACAAGAGGGTGGCTGTCATCGCGATCGGCAGATCGTAGCGGGATGCCTGCCAAGTCGATGATTTGTAAGACCGATGTGAACGACATTTCATATTGTAGCGATACGGCAAGAATGTCGGCGGAGGACACCGGTTGGCGATTGTCCCAGGTGAACAGTTCAATGCTTTTTTGCCGCATGATGGCTTCGGCGTCAGCCCAGGGGCAGTAGACGCGTTCCGCACAACAGCCGGGAGTGTTGTTGACAAGCCAATAGATGATTTGGCAACCGAGATGGCTCATGCCGATTGTATAGGTATCTGGAAAGGCGATAGCGACGCGGATATCGGCGCGTTCCCAATCGCCGGGTGAGGCAAGTTGGTTGTATTCTCCACCAATATATTGCGCAGGCTGTTGCACGCCTGGAAGAAGTTGCGTGCTGACACGATGTTGCAGTGATGACAAAAGTTTACTCCTGCTTCTAGTGCGTTTGCACTAAGTCTTGAAAATCGCTTTTCATAGGCAAATTCGTAAGGAGGTTAGCTTGCACTTGCAATTATTTCAACCAAATCAACCGATATGACACTGATGGCGGACATTGTCAAAAGCCGTGTAATTCAAAAAAAAGTGACAGGTCCGTAAAAAACGTTGCGTTTATGTCGGTTTCCGTGTAACCTTGTAACGGAAAAGTATGAAAGCAACTCGATTGTCAACTCGAAAGTTGTACCTCACCAATGGTGGGATGGCAAAGCGGGCAACGACGCTCATAGAATTGCTCGTTGTCATAGCCATCATTGGTATCTTGGTCACTGTCTTGCTTCCGTCGCTTGGCCGCTCAATGCAGATGGCTTCTTCGACGGTGTGCAAACACAATCTTCGCACGGTTTACCAGAGTTTGAGCTTGTATCGCTTGGAAAACGACGGATGGCTTCCTGCCAAGGTGGAGGCACCTTCGCCTTTGGCGAGTGGTAGTCGGCCGGACGTATGGTTCTTGAAACTTTTCCCTAATTATCTTGGCGATCCGCTTGCGTTGACCTGTCCTGAAGATCCATACCGTTATCGCATGGCGCAGTCCGCTGACTTGATGAACGATCCGCATGCCGCGGATTATCCAAGCTATGGTATTAACAGTTTCATGATGACGGCCGATGGCGGGAAACTGGCGGATTTGGATCACCATTATCCGAGTCGCCCGCTGGACACTATCCTTGTCGCAGACATGGGGCCGGATGCTGGGTTCAATGCGTCTGATACAGCGAGCAATTCGCGCGGTCCTCGGCGCAATGATGGGCTGCTGAACTGGGACGATGGGTATGATGCACTTTCACTAGAGATGGCAGACCCCTGGCTTGTTACGCGACATGGTCGCGGCATAAACATATTGACATTGGGTGGTGGCGTCAGGCAGGCTCGGACTGATGATGTGATGCGCACTGAAATTCGATGGCGATATGATGATTGTGCTGCCGGTGGATGTACGCTTTGCAATCGCGGCATTGCGAATCGGCTCTTCCATTATTCCTTTGCGAAAGATCGCCTCTACTGGTGGACTGGACCTATCACGAATAAACGCTGATGTCACCGAGTCAGGTCCATGGGCGCCCATCACGGCCGCGCCGGACAGTTAGAATTGTCAAACCTCGTTGGATCTCCAGAACTACAACCGTCAGTCTCTTGATCGTTTCTGCTGCTGCATTATCCCTGTTTGTAATGTGGCGGTTTTCGCGCGCCGAGGAAACAGTCGAACCAGTTATTCGAACACTTCGCGATGTCGGATTCGACTGGAAGTGTGAAGCTGGCCACTCCTTTTATGAAAGTGGTCAAGCTGGCGCACGGGCTTGTATTAAATGCGGCAGGCCCGCCTACCCTGTTGACGAGTATAAATGTTCGATTCACGGCCGCTATCCGGTATCTGTTCGTTTCGTGATCGATTCGGACGGCAAACCTCGCGTGTCTGAGTTACGGCAGTGCAAAGGCGTTGACGCAAGCAGGTGGGGGCAATGGGTATTCGCAACGGACGGCGTTTTGTGTCCGCGATGTGGCCGAAAACTGGTCAGGCCAAGGCGCGATCCGCTCGCTCGCTCTGTTGGTCGTAGTGGCAAGCCGAAATAGCCTGGCGTCGCTCGCTATTCAGTTGTGCTATCGTAATTCAGCGGGCAGCGTGAAGTTTGCGATGAATAACTGCGCTTCTTCGAGTCCGCCACGCTGCGAAGTCCACATCAGGCGATTTCCGTCCGGACTGAAGACGGGGAGTCCGTCAAATTCCTTGGCGTAGGTGATCCGCGTAAACGATTTGCCCTTTGTAGTTGTCATGAACAAGTCATAGTTCGGCCGCTTACCTTTTGCATATGCCTCATGGTCGGCTTGCGTAAAAATCAATGATTTTCCGCTTGGATGCCAATATGGGCACCAGTTGAAGATTTGGTTATCCGTGATGGCTCGGTCGGCGGAGCCGTCGGCACTTGCGATCCGCAACTGAAGATTCATTTTGTCATCACTGCGATGATCGCCACGGTATAAAATACTTTTCCCATCAGGTGAAAAGAAAGGCCCTCCATCATATCCTTTGGTGTGTGTAATTCGCCTGGGATTAGAGCCATCAGCCTTCATGACGTAGATTTCCAGGTCGCCGTCGCGCTGAGAAGTAAAGACGATTTGTTTTCCGTCGGGGGAATAGGCGCCTTCCGCGTCATAGCCATGGCTGCTTGTTAGACGTCGTAGTCCTGACCCGTCGGGGTTCGCCTCAAAAATATCCATGAATTCGTCGAAGTCCCATTTGTATTTACCGTCATCTTGATCAGGTTTTTCTTCGCCGATTGATGGGTCCAGATGGCTGGACGCGAAGATGATCTTCTTCCCATCGGGGCGGAAGAACGCGCATGTGCATGCTCCTTTTCCTGTACTGACCATGCTTATTTTTCGAGTTGCCAGAGAAAGCGTATAGATTTGATAATCGGTTTTACCTAGTGGCGTCGCCTGGAAGATGATCGTTTTGCCATCAGGCGAGAAATAGGCTTCGCCTGCATTATGAAGCCCCATTGCTTGAGACGTAAGCTGTTCGATGTTTGACAGGAATTTGGGTTCCAGGTTTTTTGAGTCGCTGGCTTCGGTGGCGCTTGTATGCAGGTCTTTTGCCGTGCTTGTGTTTGTAGAAAGAAAGACGGCGAACAAGAAGACAGTGATCCTGATGGCGGAAAACATATATAAACTCCCAAATTGTTAGAAAGCGTAGCCTGTTTGGGCCGACGCGCGAGCTGCCACTTACATGAAACTAAACGAATGCAGACGATGGCTCAACGGGCAGTTTGCGTTCCAGGGAAAAAAGCGACCGGAAAATATCCTATTCTTCCCATGCGTCTCGGCCGATTAGTTTGACGAATCGGCATGGAATGGTATGGGATTGGTGAATTTGTCCATTTTTTCTCACGATTCGCAGAATCGTTTGCTCTGACGATTTGCCTACTGGTAAAACCATGATGCCGCCTTCTGCCAGCTGGTCCGACAATGAGGCTGGAACCTGAGGCGCGCCTGCCGTGACCATAATTCGATCGAAAGGTGCGTGTTCGGGTGAGCCGAGCGTGCCGTCGCCAACGGCGAAGGATACATTTGATAGGCCAAGCCGGTTGAGATTTTCGGAGGCCCTTCGACTGAGTATTTCGAGTCTCTCGATTGAGTGGACCTTGGCTGCGAGCGAAGCCAACACGGCGGTCTGGTATCCCGTACCGCTGCCGATCTCCAATACGTTGTTGCTTTTTTCGATGCCGAGCAATTCCGTCATGAATGCGACGATGTAAGGCTGGCTTATGGTCTGTCCGTGGCCGATGGGCAGTGGGCGGTCAGTATAGGCTTCGCGTGCGTACTCGGCTGCAACAAACCGCTCGCGCGGAATGGCGCGCATGGCGTTTAGCACGCTTTCATCGCGCACGCCTCGGGCGAGGATTTGGTCCCTAATCATAGCCTTCCGACGCTCGTCCGAGTTGTCATGGGTCGAAATGTCCGGCATGAACGGTGGTTTCCGGGGTCGATGGCTGTAGACATTTTCGTTTCGACGCCAATTATTGTAGCTTGGTATGGCGCTGTGGCGAAGAGGCATCTTCCTTATTGGAGTATGTGCGGTGGGTCGGATTATCACGCTCATTACGGATTATGGCTGGCGAGATCATTATGTTGGCGTCTTGCATGGAGTGATATTGCGTATCGCTCCCGATGTGAGAATCGTTGATGTTACGCATGCTGTCGAGCCTCATGACATAACGCACGGTGCGTTCGTACTGAGGCAAGTTTTGCCTTGGTATCCGGCGGGCACCATTCATATGGCTGTTGTGGACCCGGGGGTCGGAACAGATCGAAGAATCCTGGTGGCCCAATACGGCGGGCAATTCATTGTGACGCCGGACAATGGGTTGCTGACTTTCGTGCATCGTGATCTTCCTGCGGAAGAGATGGTAAGTGTAGAGAACCGGCATTTCTTTCTTTCCAAAATTTCCTCAACTTTTCATGGTCGCGATATGATCGCTCCGGTTGCATCTCATTTGGCAAATGGTGTTAGGCCTAGAGAGTTCGGACGGGTTACGGATCGGTTGGAGATTCTTCCGATATCCTGGGAGGCTGAGCGAACCAGTAGCGGGCTTTGTGGGCAGGTCATCTACGTCGATCGATTCGGGACGCTCGTATCCAATGTTCAGGTGAAGCAGCTGGAATCCATTCAAGAAGAGCGTGGGAATGTCAGTGTTTTCGTTAATGGCGAAAACATTGGATCGATCAAGTCCACTTTTTCCGATGTCCCGATCGGGAAGCCGGTCGCGTTCGTTGGCGGTTCCGGAAATCTTGAGATTGCAGTGAACCAGGGACGCGCAGTTGATCGGTTTTCACCGGACGCGGAAGTTTGTATTGAAGTTCGATAAGTGACGTCGCGGCTCGACACGCTTCGTAGTACGCATTCTTTCCCCGCTTCCTGGCGGATCGCTTCGGACATCCCCTTCCGTGCGAATTGTGGTTAGCCAGGCCTTGTTTGGCGAATCATGCCGATTTTCGAGATTGAACAGCGTCGATTCTTCCTGCCGATTGTGTTCTGAAAAAATGTTATGTTGTCCGAGAGCGGTTTCAAGCTGCGTCGATGCGCCGTAGCGCCAGTGTTGTTGTGTGCGGAAGCTCTACCGAATACGTCATGCTAGTGTTGGTATGAGCTTCTGTCTGTCGGCTCTGATACGCGAGTTGGGCATTCCATCTCGCGATAGCTCCCGCTTTCGCGGTGAAGACAAACGGCAAAAACTGCCGACATTGTGTGGTACCGCAAGGATGCGGGACGACCGTATTGGTTGGTAGGCTCAGGATGAGCGCAATGTCGGATTGGTCTACACTTAAACAGCGTGTTGCAGGCAAGTGGCAGATTCCTCTGTTCGTATTGTCTGTATGCTTGCTCGCTGGTTCCGTCCTTCGGCTGAGGCCCAGCCCCACAAATGTATCCATAGAAGATGGTGTCGGCTATCTCGATGTGATGATCGAGGAGCAGCTATACGAGCGGTCGATTGATTTTGCTCGGAAACTGCTCGATCGAGAGGCGGAGTCGGCTGCTCAGCGGTCGCCCGTTTACCTGCGCCTTGCTCGTGCTAATTCCTTGCGTGCAAACCGTGATCGAACTTTTACGATCGATGCTGGGCGGCAAATCACCGAGCACTACGACGTCGCCATGCAGTATGGCCAGCGTTTGGACGTTCACGATGTCGTCAATCTGGCGCGCGCCAACCGATGGCAGCAAGCCTATCGAAAAGCGTTTTCGTATTACAAGCAGGCAGTTGATGAAGGTGGAGCCGAGTTCTTTCACCTTCGAAAGTCCATGATAGAGCTTATGCGCGATAAGCTTTCGGCTTCGCCTTCTGATCTGGAAGATGAGCTTGACGAGTTTCTCGCGCAGGTCGAGCCACACCGGATCGACCTCAAGCTTTGGGCGCTCGAGCAGAAATTATACCAGATGGAGGCGTTGGGCGAGTTGGGCGACGCGACCTCGCTATTGGTTAAGTATAAGCCGGAGTTTGCAGGTACCGATTTTTCAGACCATTTTTCGATCCTGGAGTCATACCTCCTATACCGGACAGGGCGCTTCGATGAAGCGGAAGCAACATTGCGCACGATTCGTAACCGGGTTGCCCGAGACAGCGATGCGTATGCTATGAGCGGGTGGTTGCTTGGGCGGGTTGTGCTAAGCGACGGCGGTCCGCAGCGCCCGATGGAGGCTCTTTCGTTCTTCGATGATGTACTTGCTTATCATCCATCCGGGCCTTACGCGCTATTGAGCCGGCTTGGTTCTGCGGAAGCTTACGCGCAGATGGCTCGACATGATGATGCGATTTCGATGTATCGCATTGCGATGGAAGATCTGCCGACTATGCGCGATTCCTACCGAGTTGATCGTGGCGCGTTGATGACGTCACTGAACGTTTCTGCGGAGTTGCTTCGCCAATCGGGAGATTTTAGGGCATCGCTGGAATATGCGAAGCTCGCGGTAGAGCTGGAAGGTCATCGGGATTCGGAGCAGACATTGGTTGCGTTGGAGAGGCTCGCGCAGATATATGTTGCTTTGGGGGAACAAATTGACGGTCAATCAGACGCGACGCGCCTGCGTGATGATCCGATCGTTGTTTCGACGTCAGCAAAAGCGAAGCGCTACTATGCTGACGCTGCAGAAACCTACGCTGAAATATCTCAAATCTCAACGATGCGGGAGAGTCGATCAGCGTCATCACAATGGCAATCTGCAAACTTGTTAGCGAGAGCGGGTTTGTCGGATCGTGCGGTTGATGCGTATCGATCTTTTGCGATGGAAAGGCCGGCCAATCCGCTGGTTCCACGGGCGATCTTGCGAATAGGGCAGATTTTGCAGGGTGCGGGGCGCATTCCCAAGGCACTCGATGCATTCCAGGAGTGCTATCGACGGTTTCCACGCACTGTGGACGGCTCTCGATCGCTCATTCCCTTAGCTCAATGTTATCTGAGTCTTGGGCCGGACTCTGAAGAGTTGGCGGAAAAAACGTTGCAGATTGTCCTGGACGATTCTGATGTGTTTACGCCCGAGGCGCCGGAATTCGCGACGGCGCTATTCCTCCTGGGCGACATCCTTAATCGTCGGAATTCAAACGAGCGGGCCATTGCAGCATTGGAAGAGGCGCTTCAGCGTTATCCGGAAGACGCACGTGTTGCCCGCACACAGTATCTTGTTGCCGATTCCTATCGTCGGAGTGCGTTAGGTTTGAAATCAGAAAGCGCCAACATCACGGCTGAAGGGGAGTTGGCGCAGATTAAAGCCGAGGTTGCCAGTCGTTTCGGCAAGGCACGTCAATTGTATCGAGAGCTAATCGATGAATACGAACTGCGTGGTGACGGTCGGCTGACTAAGCTTGAGCAGTTGTACCGAAGACACGCTTATCTCTACGAGGCGGACTGCTATTTTGAAGTGCAGGAATACCGAAAAGCCCTGGCGCTTTACGAAGAAGCCGTCGGTATTTTCAAGGAGACGCCGACGGCTTTGGCTGCCTATGTGCAAATCATTAACTGTCATGTGTTTTTGGGTGAAAGCGGCGAGGCACGCGCGGCGCTATCTCGTGCCATTGTTTTGGCGTCAGCCATGCCGGATCAAGCCTTTGACCAAAGCGTTTCGCTCGAAGGCCAAAGTGATTGGAGTCGGTATCTTAAATGGCTTGGGGATGCAGAACTCTTCTGACCTGTGGAGTGTGAGGTGGCTATGGTATCGGTTAGTGATGCGACACGCGTAGAGTTTCCGGATGAAGTGCTGGTAGCGTTGCGTAAGGAGGCAGCACTTTATGGACGGCTCGAATCGTACGCCGCTCGCCAAAGGAGGCTTATTGTTTCAAACAAAACGGAACCGCTTCTTGCTCTCTTGGGCGACCGTCAAAAACTCGTCGTAGAACTTACGAGGATCGGCGAAGCGCTGGCTCCGGTCAGGCGTGAATGGGCTGGACGCCGAGAAGCGTTTTCCGACGATCAAAGAATCGAAGCGGATGAGTTGTTCGCGCAAACGGCTAAACGTCTTCAGAGAATTATGGACATGGATACCAAAGATGCCCGTGTTCTGGCAGTGAAGAAGGAAATGGCGTCCGGGTCTGTTCGATCCATGCAGGCAACGGGGCAGGCGATCGCTGCCTATCGGCAGCCTGGAAGCCGTGAAGTAGTTCGACGGAAACTGGACGAGTCTTCTTAGGGTGCCGTGTGAGCGCAATGATGACGACAGCAACACTTCAAGATACGGAACTTGCCGGAATCATTGAGTCGTACAACGGAGTCACGGAGCGACTCAAGCAATCGCATGAGTTGCTGACTCGTGAGGTTGGGCGGCTTCATGAAGAACTGCACGAGAAAAATCGGGAACTCGCTCGTCGTGAACGTCTTGCTGCGATTGGTGAAATGGCGGCGGGTGTTGCGCATGAAATTCGTAATCCATTAGGCGGGATCGGACTTTACGCGTCGCTTCTCGAGCGCGATTTGGCAGAGTTGCCTGGCAAACTGGATATGGCCAAGCGGATTAGTGAGGGCGTGCGCAATTTGGAGGGAATCGTTGGTGATATTCTCGCCTTCTCGCGCGACGCAGCGCCGAAGTGTGTTGTCAGTCCGCTGTCGAAAATCGTAGACAACGCTTTGACGCAATGTGCCATGGCTGTCGAGGCGAATCGTGTTCACATTGACGTAGACCTTCGGCTGACAAAGCGGATTCTGTTTTGTGATCCATCGCAGTGTGAGCGCGCGTTGGTGAATTTGATACTCAATGCTGTAGATGCAGCAGGAAAGAACGGACACGTGTCATTGCGTGAAGGCGCACATCGTGAAGCAGATCGCTTTGCCGCGATAGTGGTTGAGGATGATGGGCCTGGAGTTCGGGACGAAGACTTACATCGCGTGTTCGATCCGTTTTTCACGACAAAGGACACGGGGACGGGCTTGGGGCTTGCCATTGTGCATCGCCTGGCAGAAGCCAATGGCGGGTCTGTGGCAGCAACCAATCGGCGAGAGGGAGGAGCTGCGTTTGTGCTTCTGCTTCCGCTAGCGAATGTATCGGAAGACTCAGTAGTACATGTGTAGGAGGACGTAATCATATGGCTGATATTTGTGTTGTGGATGACAAGGAAATTCTGAGAGCATCCGTCGCGGAAGCGCTAACGCGAGAAGATCATGTTGTAACGACTTTCGATAACGGCATCGAAGCGCTGACCGAAATTCGACGGAACCGATTCGATCTCGTCATCGCGGATTTGAAGATGCCTCGAATGGACGGGCTTACATTGATCCGAGAGATTCGGGCATCGGGATGCGATGTTCCAATCGTCATGATGACCGCTTATGCCACGGTGACGACAGCTGTGGATGCGATGAAGGCGGGCGCTTACGACTACATTCAAAAACCTTTTGACGCCGATGCGCTCAGCGCTTTGGTGGAGCGAGCTTTGGAACATTCTAGGCTACGGCGCGAAAACGAAGCTCTTCGCGCCTCGGTAAGCGATTTGCGCTCAGAACGTGAGTTGATTGGATCATCTCATGCGATGCGAGATTTGCGGGATCAACTCGACCGAGTTGCAGCCAGTGATGCGACGGTGCTAATTCGCGGCGAGTCGGGTACGGGGAAGGAATTGGTCGCGTCGTACATCCACAATCGATCGCCCCGATCGAGCCGTCCGATGTTGTGTTTGAATTGCGCCGCCTTGTCGTCCAATCTGCTGGAAAGCGAGCTTTTTGGCCATGAGCGCGGAGCGTTTACCGGTGCGGATCGGACGCGCAAGGGTCGGTTCGAGCTGGCAGATGGCGGGACGCTGCTCCTGGACGAAATCACGGAGTTAGCCGTTCCGCTACAAGCTAAGCTGCTTCGTGTTCTGCAGGAAGGCGAGTTCGAACGCGTTGGCAGCAGTACGACTCGGAATGCGAATGTACGCGTCATTGCAACTACTAACCGTGATTTGCAGGATTGGATTGAACGCAAACAATTCAGAGCAGACCTTTTTTATCGCCTGAATGTCTTGCCCGTGTCAATTCCACCACTTCGCGAGAGAACGGATGATTTGCCGGAGTTGGCGGGTCTCTTCTTCTCTCGGTTTGCGAGTGCCAAGAACGGTCGTAGTGTGAAGATCAAACCGGGTGCGATGCGGCTTCTTAGTGAATACGCTTGGCCCGGCAATGTGCGTGAGCTTGAAAATCTGTGCCGTCGCGCCGAAACACTGTGCTCGGACGGTACGATTACCGAGGAGGTCATTGAAGGATGGCTTACTCCGCAATCCAACCGTGTAGAAGGACTGGGAACATTGCGAACGGGACATATTCTTGAGGATGCGGAACGCCAACTTATTCAGAAAACGTTGGTCAAATTCGATGGCCATCGTGCCAAGTCGGCTCGAGCATTGGGGATGGGAGTACGCACTTTAGGGATGAAGCTCAAACAATGGCGTGAAGATGCTGCAAAAGAAACGGGTACTTCGGTAGCTGTAGCCGTAGGCGCCTAAAGATCGCTTCTTTAGTGCCGCCCGTGCGGCTCGAAAAATATGGGAACGAAACGCGCAGATTTTGCCGATGCGCAGGAATTGCCTTTTGTCCAGCGTCGGAAAGTGGCTTTACTGGCCTGCGAATAGCGAACGAACTGGATGGCATGAGCCATGCTTGAGTAAGTGACTTGGACCCACTGGATCTTGCCGGAGCAGTCTCAACCGGGTTCAAGGCTGATGAGGAAGTGCGATGTTTTTAGCGAATATCACAGACCGCGGCGCGACACCAGCTTTGATTAGCTCGATGGTGTTTAACCAGGCGAAGCTGAAGGCGACGGCGGAAAATGTTGCCAACGCGCATACGCCGGGGTATCGCGCCAAGCAACTTGACGCGCGTTCGTTCCAAAAAGCTTTGCGAAAAGCGTTGGACAATCGAGGGGGGGATCCCAATAAGCCCTTCGAGATCAAGAGTGCCCAGGTAAATACGGTCGCTGGTGGGCGTTTGCAGATTGTTCCGACGCCGGAGCCTGTTCAAAACGCGCTCTTCCATGATGGTACGAATATGTCTCTTGAGCAACAGATGTCTGAACTGGCGGAAACCGGAATGGCGCATGAGCTAGCTTCGACGTTACTCTCCGGGCGGTTCGACGGACTCCGGAAGGCGATTCGTGGAACGGTATAGGGTTTGTGAGGGAAACGAATGATCGGTGCTTTGGATATTAGTACGTCAGCGCTTGTTGCGAACCGTACGAACCTTGACGTTATTGCCGGCAACATCGCGATGAAGGACGCCATGCACATGGAAGATGGCGAGTGGATGCCCTTTCGTCGCAAGGTTGCGCTCTTTGCCCCGGGTCGTCCTGGCGATTCTGCGCAGCCTGGTGTTCAAGTGGCCGATGTCGCGGAAGATCCGTCTGCCTTTGGGTTGAGGTGGGATCCCGGGCACGTTCATGCCATAAAAGAAGGTAAGAACAAAGGCTATGTTCGTACGTCGAATGTGGACTATCACACGGAAATGGTCAATGCCATGATGGCTGCACGGGCGTACGAGGCCAATGTTACGGTAGTTGAAATGACGAAGACGATGGCCTCTTCGACGTTGCGATTGATCGCATAAGTTGGACACGGGTAGAGGAAAACGAAGATGAGTGATCCCATTAATTTCTCTGTTCCTATTTCACCGACGGGCCTGCCGATCGGGGTGCCGTCATCCGCGAAACCGGCGGGAGCCAGCGAGCCGAAGGGGCAGGATTTTAAGTCGGTCTTGCTTAACAGCCTGGATGAAGTGAACCGTCTGCAAACGGAGGCAGATCAAGGCGTGCAGCGTTTGGCGACGGGCGAGACAGAGAATGTGGCAGAGGTTCTTGCTGCCGTGAACAAGGCAGGTGTTGCATTCGATCTGCTTATGGAAGTACGCAACAAACTGTCTGACGCGTACAATGAAATCAAACAAATGCGTGTATAAAGCTTGGGTTCGTGGTTGAACCTGCCAGAACATAGGCAGGTTTTTCTCCTATTTCAACGAAAGACCTGAAGGCATGGATCGGCTTCGGCTTCTCATAAGCCATATCGGCAACCAGTTGAACGTCCTGACTGTTTCGCAGCGCGTCGCGATCGGTCTTTGCGCAGCTTTGATTGCCGGTTCGATTTTTTGGCTGTTGCAGTGGTCAACCACTCCCGAAATGGTCCCGTTGGTGAATCATGAATTCAGTTTTGCAGAATTGCGATCTGCGGAAGCTGCTCTTCAGCAGGGAGGCATCGATTTCGATGTACTGCGTGACAGTCAGATTTTCGTTCGGCCTGCCGATCGTTTGAATGCTAAGCGGTTGGTATTTGACGCCGGTGCCATGCCGGGCGGCAGCTTGTTTGATATGGAAGCTGCCGTGATGGATCAAAATCCTTTTCTTTCTCCTGAGCAGCGTTCGTTTGGGTACAACGTTGCGAAAGGAAACGAGCTGGCCAAGATTATTGCAACGACGCCATTTGTTCAGAAAGCCAGCGTGATAATCAATCCAAGATCGAAGCGGCGGTTGGGGATGGCGAACGATGTTCCCACGGCTGCGGTGGATGTTACGTTGTCGGCCAACCGAGAGATGACTTCGGATATGGTTGAAGGCATTGCGAAGTTGGTTAGCCGTGCGGTGTCCGGGCTTAAGCCTCACGATGTGTCAGTGCGCGATTCTCGAACAGGGCGATCTCATGGCATACCCCATCCCGATGATGCGTTGAGTTTCGACATTCTTGGTCAGATCAAGAAGCATGAAGCTCATATGCAAAACAAGATCGAGAAGCAACTTGCGTATATTCCCGGCGTACATGTTTCCGTTTCCGTTGATCTCGATATGAGTAAGAGAACGACCCAAACTTACGATTACGATCAGCCTGAGGTAAAGACGGAAAAGACGAATTCGACCGAAACGAATTCATCGAGTCAGCCTTCGGAGACCGGTGTGCAAGCGAATGTTGGCACTGCTGTAACGGGTGGAGCCGGTGGGCAGGCTAGTTCGACCGACGACAGTACGACCGAAAATTTCGAGCCGAAACTTCTTGAGACTGAGCTTGTTGAACAGATCCCGCTTTCACGAAAAAGGATCACGGCGACTGTGGGCATTCCGCGAAGTTTCATTGTTGGTTTGGTTTCCGCCAAAAATCCTGAAAAGTCTGAACCCAAAGACTCTGATCCGGATTTTGTTTCCGCACGCGATGCTCAGATTGAACGTGTAAAGGCCTCCGTTGTAAGGATTGTTCAAGCCGAGGCGTCAGAAGATGTTCAAGTTGACATCTACCCCGACATGACCTGGAGTGCAGAGAACAGCGAATGGCTGTTGGTGTCGGGGAACGAAGTGGCGGCACAGCAGGTCGATGACTCGCTTGATGCCGTTGGTTTGCTACGAAATTATGGTCCTCCCGCTGGGCTTGGCACGTTGGCCCTGATGAGCCTGTTGATGATGTCGCGCATCGTTCGCAGATCCGCTGACCTCGTCAACGCGTCGGTATCGGGGCAGAGCCAGGAGGAGGCCGGTCATGGTTCGGACGACGAACCAATGCTCGCTGTTGGGCCTATGACGGTAGGGCAGGCGCAGGCTTCCGACAGCCTGTTGACCGGTCGTGAGGTCGATGAGTCTACCCTTCGGCATCAGGAGCTGGGTGTCGAAGTTTCCAAAATGGTTGAAGAAGATCCGCAAGGAGCAGCGGAACTTGTTCAACGGTGGATTGATGAAGATCATCAGTGATCTACATCCCTTGATCTGTTGCAGAGTAAATTGTGCCGATTATGTGACAGTGAATGATCTTGTTTCGAATTGTTCCGATGCTTCGCTTCACCGTTTGGCTTGTTCTTGTGATGCAGCGAAGTCGTTTTTCCAGTAATCATGTTGAGTGGATATGGCAGAGTCACCCGCACAGGAATCTACACAACCAGGCCGTAATGCCGAGAAGCCTTTGAAGGGGCTTACGAAATCAGCAGTCCTGCTGCTCTCGCTGGATCGCGATATTTCTGCCACCGTTATGCGCGAGCTGGATCAGGATACGATCGAGGAAGTAACGCGCGAAATCGCAAACCTTGATCGTGTCACGGAAGAACAAAAAGGTGTTGTTGTTGAGGAGTTTTACAACCTCGCATTGGCAAGCCATTATGTCAAACAGGGCGGAATTGCTTATGCTCGTTCACTCCTTGAGAAAGTGTTGACTCCGGATCGGGCGCGACATGTCCTCGGCGTCATTGAGCAACAAGTAACCAAACAGCCCTTTGCATTTCTTGCGAAAACCGATGCTGAAAACCTGACGACGTTCATTCAGGATGAGCACCCGCAGACCATTTCTCTCATTCTATCGTATCTAACAGCATCTAAGTCTTCGGAGGTGCTGGCGAGTCTGGCTGTTGAAAAACAGGTTGAAGTTGTGACGCGCATTGCTCATATGGACAATACCAATCCTGAGGTTGTTCGCGAGGTGGAACAAGGTCTTGAAATGCGGCTTTCCGGATTGGTGTCGCAAACATTTCATCGAGTTGGCGGCGTGGAAGCCGTGGCGGAAATGCTGAACCTTGCTGATCGAAGTACGGAAAAGGCTATCCTCGAAAGTCTGGATGCGGAGGATCCGGACCTTGTCGAGCAAATTCGTAGGCTGATGTTTGTGTTCGAAGACATTATTCTGGTCAACGACAAGGGAATTCAGCAGGTCCTAAAAGAGGTCGAAAACGACGACCTGTCCCTGGCACTCAAGACGGCGAGCGAAGAACTGGCAGACAAGGTATTCCGCAACATGTCGGAGCGGGCATCGCAGCTTATCAAGGAAGATATGGAATATATGGGGCCTGTGCGTGTGAGTGACGTTGAAGGAGCACAGCAGAAGATCGTAGATATTGTACGACGGCTGGAAGATTCGGGAGAGTTGATTATTTCCGGTCGAGGCAACGAAAAAGAGATGATTGTTTAGCGATTGATAGTCGGAGGGCTTGTACTGCGTTCCGATTCTGTGGCAATGCAAATGGAGAGGGACGGCGTGTCAACCGTTATAAAGGCTGGTCAGGCAGCAAAACTTGTGAATCGACTGGTTTCCGTTGATCTGTCCGACCACTTGGCCCAGGCCAATGCCGTCATAGAGGCAGCCAATCGAGATGCTGCGAAGACGATGGCGGATGCGCGCCTTGAAGCGACTCGATTGCAGGATGAAGCCAAGCAGCGTGGTTTTGAAGCGGGCTACGAACTGGGTTATGCAAAGGGATTGGTAGATGGCGAGAAAGAAGCCCACGAAAATGCCATGAACCAATTTGACGAGCGTCACAAAAGTGTCGTTTCGGCTATGGAGCAGGTCGTAGAGCGGTACGACTGCCAAAAGGAAGAATTGAAAATTGCTGCGGAGGCGCACGTTCTCGATTTTGCCGTTCTTATTGCCAGACGGCTGACTTTTGAAATTGGCCGAACCCGTTCGGATGCCGTGAAAGCGAATTTTCGGCGCGCGCTTGAATTGGTCGGCACGAAGACAAATCTCACCGTTCGACTTCATCCCAGCGATCGTCAAACGGTTGAGGAATTTGCCGGGACTGTTTTGGGTGCTGTGGCTGAGACGGATCGCGTGAAGATTGTTGAAGATTCTGAGATTGCGCCAGGCGGATGCCAGGTGCATTCGGAGGAAACGAACGTTGATGCGACTTTGGAAACACAGGTGACGGATTTGGTTTCCTTGTTGGTAGGCCAAACGGAATAACATGGTACGTTTGTTTGATAATCAGACGAAGCTTATCGATAGCGCGAGACTCATGCGCGTCACAGGGCGTGTGGCTGATGTGACAGGCTTGACCGTCGTGTCGGTTGGATTGCCTGCGCCGGTTGGGTCGCTTTGTCGAATTGATCGGGCGGTGGGGGAACCGATTTCCGCCCAAGTGGTTGGATTGCAGGGACGTGAGACCATACTCATGGCTTTGCAGGAACCGTTGGGCGTCGCCGTAGATGACAAGATTATAACTCTTCCGAATCGCCAATACGTCAAGGTTGGGCGACAGATGCTGGGGTGTGTTGTGGATGGGTTGGGGCGTCGAGTTGGCGGCAAAGCGGGGTTTGCGGTTGAAGCGCATTATCCTGTTTATCAAGACGCTCCGCCAGCGCTTTCACGGTCCTCTCTGGAAGAACCGCTTGCTACCGGGATTTGTGCGATCGATGCGATGCACACAGTTGCGGGAGGTCAAAGACTTGGCATTTTCGCAGGAACCGGAGTAGGAAAGAGCGTATTGCTCGGGATGATATCTCGATTCACCGCCGCGGAGGTGTCCGTTATTGCACTCATCGGAGAGCGAGGCAGGGAGGTTGGGGACTTCATCCGCAAGGAGTTGGGCGATGAGGGGATGAAGCGTACGGTCATGGTGATCAGTACCTCGGACGAATCGCCGGTGTTGCGCGTTCGCGCGGGATTTGTTGCGACAGCTATTGCTGAGTTCTTTCGCGATCAGGGCAATGAGGTCTTGCTGTTAATGGACTCAACAACCCGGATAGCGATGGCCCAGCGGCAGATCGGTTTGGCTGCGGGCGAGCCACCAACGACCAAAGGCTATCCGCCTAGTGTTTTCAGTTTGTTACCTCGTCTCCTGGAACGTAGCGGCAAAACGTCTCTCGGAAGCATTACCGGATTGTATACCGTACTTGTCGAAGGCGATGACATTAACGAGCCAATCTCCGACGCGATTCGTGGAATCCTTGACGGACATATTTGGCTGTCGCGTGACCTGGCGAATCGAGGCCATTACCCGGCTATTTCCGTTCTTGAAAGCATCAGCCGAGTCATGCCGGATGTCGTGGCCAAAGAGCATTTTCATGCCGCCGCAACCGTCCGCAAAGTGTTGGCAGTTTGGCAGGATATTGAAGACCTGGTCAATGTTGGGGCCTATGCCGAAGGTGCCAACGTGGAGTTCGATGTAGCGGTGAAGATGAAGCCAGCCATCGATCAATTTCTAGTACAAGGAATGCACGAGCGTGCTGGACTGGCAGGGACTTGCGAAGGATTGATCGAACTGGCGAAGCAAATTGACAACGTGCGCGATCGCTTCTCGCAGCGTGGTAATAGTACTAGGGCAGCACAACAGGCATCGTGATCATGGCAGGAAAGTTCCAATTTCGGCTCGAAGTAGTTCGCAAGCTTCGCAAGCAAGCGCAGGATGTGCAGCGCCGCGTTGTCGCTGAAGCGGTTCGAGCTGTTCACGAGACGGAGCGACGCACAGCAGATTTAACTCGTCAATTGGATGGCGTATGGCAGGTGTCGCGAAGTACGCAACAAGAAAAAAGTGTCAACGTTTCGGCGCTCCGTGGACAGCATTTCTATGCGGGGTGGTTGCATCGGAAGATCATCGAATCGGAAGTTGATATTGGAGAGGCTAAGTCTCGTTTGGACCAGGAACGGCAGGTGCTTGCGAGCAAGACCAAAGAGTTGAAGGTTATAGAAAAACTGCGAGACAAGAAGCAGTCTCGACACATTTCCAACGAGAAACGAGTGGAGCGCGCGTTGGAAGACGAAGCTGCGGCGCAACTGTATGTGCGGCGAAATTCAAGATCGGCATTGATCTCGCGAAGAGGTTTGAGCGATGGCTAATACGTCTGCCCTAAAAAAAACCTTTGATGCCATGGCGATTATTGCTGTCCTTAATGTTTTTGGAGTTGGGGGCCTCCTCGGCTATTTGGTGTTTTCCGGCATTATCGATGCGGAAAAAATGAAGCGAATTGTGGACGTCGTTCGCAACGAAGATGCCATGATGGCTGAAACGGAGGAAGAGGGAGACTCGCCAGAGGCTGATGTCGAGGTTGCTGCCGTGCCTATGGCGGGGGAGTTTGTTTCACAAGTTGATCTCGAAATAATGCGGCGCGAGGCTGAGCGTATCAAAGAGGAACTTCGTCAGCGCTTGGCACTCAATGACAGCATTCTCTTGAGAGTTCAGACGGAGCGTGAGTCTTTTCGTGAAGAGCGAAATGCTGCTGCAGCGAAAGATCAATCCGATACCGAAATGCGCGAAAAAGACGGTTTCCGAAAGCAAATTGCGATTATTGAAGGATTGAAACCCAAGAATGCTGCGGATTATCTTCTGAGTTTTGAAGACATTGGCGATGCGGCCCGTACTTTGAGTGCGATGGAAACACGTCGGGCAAGGAAGATTGTGGAAGCCGCCAAGGGACCTGAACAGGTGGAAAAAATGAAAGAGATTGTCCGTCGCCTTCGAAAGTTGTCGCCGTCAAAATTGGATGACAAGCGCTAAGGAAACACGATGCCAACAGATTCTACGATATCTCCGAATGAATTTCGATCTGAAGGATCGAGCCAAGCTTCAACACGACGTTTGGCAGCCGATCGTGATCGGCGCGGCGATACGGACCAATTGATCACCAATCGTTCTTTTGACGATGTGTTGGCTTCACTGCAAAACGAATTCGATATTCGTTCTGAAAGTGACAAATTGATTGCACCATCAGAGATGTTTGAGCAATCAAAGGGCGATGCGCGAACCAATCGACTCGATACGCTTGCGAAAGATGATGTGCAAGGACGTATTAAGGGCGAGGAGCGATATAGGCCTGATTTCACGAGTGCAAAGGCTCGGTTAGCCGATCGTCAAGATCGGCCTCAAGCGACCCAGCTGGAAGCGGCAAGAGGGAAAACCAATCTAGCGGATGAGGGTGGTCGACTCGAGTTGGATCGTTTGGCTGATGGGCCAGCTCGAAGGCAAGGTGCTAATGATGGTTCGAAAAAGCCTGTGTCAGCTCCTGACGTGGAATCCCAAAGTGCGGCTCGTCGCGAATTGAACGGAGATTTAGACAAACAGCAACGCGCGCCTCTTCGCACCGCCCCGAGTTTTTCATCGCCAGCCACGGAAGCCGTAGCAAGTGCTGGGGCTATGGCTTCGGCTAAAGGAACATCATCGCAAACGTTGCCAGGCCAGCAGGTTTCGCCGGCGGAGGGTGTAGCTCGTGCACTTGGTGTGAGCCAGACTGCCGGCACAGAGTCCGCGCGGGCAGTATCAAATACGCCAGGTAATGCCGGTACGCAAGCGGAACTTCAACAAGGCCTCGCAAAGAACAAGTCGTCCAAGTCGATGACAGCGAATGACAAGACCAATGGCGACGCTAAAACACAATCTGCGGGCGAGGCAAGTCCTTTTGACAAGCTGGTCCGCTCGATCCGCATGCAGGGGGGGGCGAAGTACTCCTCGGCGACGATTCGCCTTGATCCGCCTGATCTGGGGCGAATGCGGGTGGATGTGCGAATGAGCGGTGACGAGTTGCAGATTTCTGTGCGAACGGAGTCGCAGGAAGCCAAGCAACTTCTGATGGGACGTGTAGCTGATTTGCGGGCAGCGTTGGAACAAGCGGGTATTCAAATCGATCGGTATGACGTTTCCGCCGATTTCGATGCCAGCCATAATGCACAAGCCGAGTTGGAATATGGTGACGATTCAACGTCGCAAAAGCGACACGGCGTCGAGTCTCCCATGGCTGAAGATTCTGATGACGTGCAATGGGACGTAGAGGAAAGTAGCAGCGGTTCCATACGCGATAGCGATCGGCATTATATGTTTGGCGCAGGCAAGGATGCCAGGCTGGACATTAAAGCGTAATGTGGTCGAACATCGCGAAGCGAGAGGAACGTCCGGTCCGGTTGGATCGTTAGAAGGGAGAGCATCTTATGAGTGTGAATGCAATTAATTCGACGGTGGCGGATGCACCGAATCTCAACTCGGCGACTGAGTTCTCTGCCTTGGGGAGCGATGACTTTCTAAAGCTTTTGATTACGCAGCTTACGAACCAGGACCCGCTTGAGCCGACGGGAAACGAGGAACTTTTACAGCAAATCTCGTCGATTCGAGACATCGAACTTTCGACAACACTGACAGATTCGTTGCGCAGCCTGACCGGGCAGCAGCGATTCGCTTCTGCTTCCACGTTAATTGGGCAGCATGTGACGAGCACGAAAACCGATTCGGAAGAGAGTCGGTCCGGGACCGTCATTGGCGTACGATTCGACGAAAACGGCCAGGCAATGCTACAACTGGCAGGAGGCGAGGAGATTGCGCTCGACCAGGTTGAGTCGATTCAGACTCCGCTGCAAGCGGCGGAAGCGCTTGTAGGCAGAAAGGTCGTTGGCTTCGATCGCCAGGACGGGGCGACTCCGGAAATCGTCGAAGGTCTTGTTGCCGAGGTTCGTCAAGATGATAGCGGCGAAGTCATCCTCGAACTGGATACCGGCAAGAAACTGCGGTTTCGGGATGTCGTGCAAGTGACCGGGGCGGATGTGTAGCAGCGAGCTGAATGTACAAGAATTCGATTGTGACGAAACTACGACAGTAAAAACGAAGGAAAAGCGATGTCCTTAACGTCAACAATGCTAACGGGCTTCACCGGTATACGAAGCAACGGAGTCGGTGTCGATACGGTTGGTGACAATCTTGCTAATCTGAACACGACTGCGTTCAAAGGGCAGCGAACGCTCTTTGAGACTCTTCTTTATGATACTGTCGAAGAGGGTTCGGCACCTAGCGCAACATCAGGTGGGACCGCTCCCCAGCAGATTGGTCGAGGGTCTGGTGTGGCTACCGTTCAGCGGAATTTCCTTCAAGGTAATATTCAGGCAACGGGTTTCCCAAGTGACTTGGCCATTGACGGCGATGGGTTTTTTGTGTTGAACGAACCTAATGGAACGCAGATCTATACGCGGGACGGTTCTTTTCGCCTTGATGCGAATCAGTCACTTGTCTCTGCGGGTGGAAAAGAAGTACAAGTTTTTTCAGCGGGCGCTGATGGTCAGATCAATGTGGGTGCCCTTTCCAATCTGGTGATTCCGCTTGGCTCCGCCAGTACCGCCATTGAGACGTCACAGGTAGTGATGGACGGCCAGCTGGACAGCAATACGAACACGGCGTCGGCTGGAGCAGTTGTGGTTTCGCAGGCTTTGACGACGGCGGGAGGAACTGCGGCGACAGCCAATACGACGCTTACAGATTTGGTTGATGTCAATGGGTTGCCGCTTTTCCAGGCTGGCGACGAACTCAGGCTCAATGCGATAAAGGGCGGTGTGTCGATACCAGAGTCGACTTTCATCGTTGGGACGACGGGCAATACGTTAGGGAGCCTTGCACAGCAATTCGAGACGGTTTTGGGTGTCAACACCGATCCTGCATCAGGCGGGACGCCGGGTGTTACGATCGCAGATGGTTCGACTTTTCCGGCGGGTTCGATCGTTGTTTCTTCGAATTTCGGCGAGATCAATGCGATCGGCATGGACGCGGCATCGGTCGTCAATCTCAATGGTTCGATCGCATCGCCATTTTCCTTTGCGACGCTGGAGCCAGCGGTGGGCGAAGGTGTCACAACGAGTTTTGGCGTGTTTGATTCTCTCGGAAATCTGGTTGAAGTTCGCGTTCGCGCTTCGCTCGAATCCAAGTCGGATACCGGCACGTCCTGGCGTTTCTTCGCCGAGTCCGCGGGTGACACCGATCTGAGTCCGGCGCTTGGAACGGGAACGATTACATTTGACGCAAATGGTCAATTTGTTTCTGCGACCGGTGCGGACTTGTCAATTGACCGAGCGAATACTGGTGCTTCCACGCCCTTGGCATTTACGCTTGACCTGTCCGGCCTGACAGGACTTGCGAGCACAGATGGATCGTCAGAACTGATCATGGCCAGCCAGGACGGAGCACAGGCGGGCATCATGAGTGGATATTCCATAGATGACGAAGGTGTCGTTACGGCGGCGTTTTCGAATCAGCAAACCGAAGTGTTAGGGCAGGTAGCCTTGGCTACGTTTGCCAACAACGAAGGGCTTGTTGCGCAGGCGGATAATACCTTTTTGGCAGGTGTGAATTCAGGCACTGCGAACCTAGCCGCACCGCTTACCGGTTCGGCGGGAGCCATTCGAGCCGGTGCGCTTGAGGAAGGGAACGTCGAGATTGCGCGGGAGTTTGTAAACCTGATTCAGGCGCAAACCGGGGTTTCGTCCGCAAGTCGTGTAGTGCGTGTTGCGGATGAGCTGTTGCAGGAGTTGTTGCTGCTTGCACGCTAGACGGGCTGGTAATTCGATTATCTGGTTTATGATGAGCCAGCGGAGTGCAGAACGATGATTCGAGTGACGCGCCTGGATGATCGCACCGTTGTGGTTAATGCCGAACTTATCAAGATGCTCGAATCCACGCCCGATACGATCGTGACCTTGATTAACGGCGACACGATTATCGTCCGAGAATCTGTGGATGAAATTGTCGGCCGGGCCATCGAATACAACCGGCAGATTCGGGGCTTTCAAGTCGTTTGATGACTTGGCTGGCGGGCGGGGATTCGTATGGGCTGGCTTTATCGGGCGAGCGACGAATGAGTTGGGGGCTTACCGGTCTGCGCCGATGGGCCTAACGACACACGGCTGGTAAGACGATATCACCTAATGAATAGTGCGCGGGCGTTGTTGGATAGAGTAGGCATTTAGCATGGACATTTCGACTATTGTTGGCTTGGTGATGGGAACAGCGCTCTTGCTCTGGGCGGTTATGAGCAAGTCCGACATCGGCGCGTTTTCAGATGCCGGGTCTGTTGCAATTGTCTTGGGTGGGGCGGTGAGCGCAGCCATGATTAGCTTTCCACTGCGCAATATCCTGGGCGTTGCCAAGGTGGTCAAGAATTGTTTTTTTGCCAAGTCCAATGATCCAAACGAGCTGATTACGGATCTTGTGGGTTTCGCAGAAATCGCGCGTCGCGACGGGATTCTCGCCTTGGAGAATGTGGCGGCTGATATTAAGGACCCGTTTCTTGTGTCGGGTGTGCAAATGGCTGTTGATGGCACGGACCCCGATTTGATCGAGGCGATTATGGTGAGTGACCTCGAAGCTGTTGAAGCGAGGCATTCTGAAGGCAAAGCCCTTTTTGATAATATTGGAAAATATGCGCCTGCTTTTGGCATGATCGGTACGCTCATTGGGCTGGTTATCATGCTTCAGAACATGAGCGATCCGAGTTCCATTGGCCCGGCGATGGCGGTTGCGCTGCTCACAACACTATATGGTGCGCTCCTGGCGAACTTGATAGCCCAGCCGATGGCCGACAAGCTTGGGCTTCGAAGCCGAGAAGAGTTGATGCTGAAGATGATTATTATAAAGGGGGTCATGTCCATTCAGTCCGGCGACAATCCGAGGATTGTTGAGCAGAAGCTGAAGACATTCCTGCCCAACCGCGCACGGGCTGCTTTGGATTTGTCGGCTGAGGCGGCCTAGTCAAGATGTTTCATTATGGCTAAGAGCAAACAACCCGAGGCGCCAAAAGGGGCGCCGGAATGGATGGTAACCTACGGCGATGCGATGACGTTGCTCCTGTGTTTCTTTGTCATCATCGTGTCTATGAGTGAGGTGAAAAAGGACGAGCGATTTCAAGAGGTGATGGAGTCTCTTCGCCAGGCGTTTGGCGGGTATGTCGGGAAGGTTGGCAATACGCCGATCAAGGATGCCCCGATGAACTCGATTATTATGAAGTTGCTCGAGATCGACGTCCCTGATTACGAAAACAAGAAGGGGGATTCCGACGAAGAGGGTATCCATGGCAAGCGGTTCCGCGTAACGAACGTCCGCGATGGCATCCAGGTAGTTATTGGTGGTCGAATCACATTTGAGCGATTTAGCGCGACGCTCAAACCATCTGCCAAGGAACTTTTAGGCAAGGCGGCGGTTACCCTTCGTGGCTACAACACGAAAATCTTGATTCGCGGGCATGCGACACGCGAACCGTTGCCTCGAGATTCGATATATGAAGATGCTCGCGACTTGTCTTATGCGAGAGCGAAAGCGGTTGCACGGGAGTTGGAAGCGGTTGGTGTTCGCAAGATTCGTCTCCTCCCCATTGCGGTGGGTGATGCCGAGCCACTTGCGAAGCAGGCTTACACGGACGAACGACGCGCGTTGAATCGTCGCGTCGAGATTCTGGTTACGGAGGACCTTATCGACGACTACGCTGGCTCGTCGCTGGCAGATGATCAGAAGGAGTCCTCCGATGCCCGATGAAGCGCAAGATAATCAAGCGCCCCAAGAACCCCAGGCTAAGGGGGGAAGCAAGCGAAAGATGCAACTGATCATCGTTGCGATATTGATGATTGGAGAAGGTGTCGGCATCTACTTTGTGGCCAATGCCCTAAGTCCGGTTCCACCGGCCTCGGTAGCAGGTGCTGGCGGTGCTGATGACGCTGAGAGTGCAACCCAGCCTGACTACGCTGAGATCGAACTGGCGGAGTGCAGGCCTAGCAACAAGGTCTCCGGGAAATTCATCTCGTTCCATTTGCGCGTTTCAGCACTGGTAGATGCTGACAAAGAGGAAGAATCCAAGAAACTGGTTAGCGCAAAGCGTGCGCGAATTCGTGATCGCGTCAATTTCGTCATTCGCAGTGTTGAGCCGAAGCATTTGAATGAACCTGGGCTGGAAACAATCAAGCGCCGAATCAAGTTCGAACTTAGCAGGCTGTTTGACAATCCTGAGTTAATAAGGGATGTGTTAATCCCGGAAATGCTGCAATCCAACGCGGGGGTTTGAGTGTCGCGTAACTCGTTGTTTCTCCGATAATTATCGATACTCGGCGTTGCGCCGGAGTACCGACTAGGAGAGGCCTGTGGGCGAGAAACCGGAAGACCAAGCGGGTAGTGCCGACGAAAGTGGGTTTAGCCAGGACGATATCGATGCGCTGCTCTCAGGTGGCGGTGCGGAAGGTGCGTCGGACAATTCTCCAGACGAAAACCCGTTGGCCGATTCTTCGGAAAGTGACGCTGATGCAGGTGTCGATTCCGGATCGAGCGATTCATTCGATCAGGGCGATATTGATGCGCTTATGGCTGGTGGCGACCCTACGGGAGAAGATGCCGCCGATACTTCCACGCCCTCCGATCAAGCTCAGGATGATTCGGGCGACTTTGACCAATCAGATATTGATGCGTTGATGTCCGGTGCGGCGGGCGACGAAGAAAGTTCGGCTGAACCAGAGCCAGACAGCGCTTCCGACGAACGATTGGATACGCTTGGGCGACCATTTGACGAAGCTGCGGCTGCGATGCAGGCTGCGATTGAAGAAGAAAATCAGGCAACGGAGCAGCGTGCTTCTGAAGAAAAAGCAGCAGCAGAAGCAGCCGTTGCGGCTGCGCCACCTCCGCCTCGTCTTGATACCAAAGCGCCGGACCTCTCTACATTTGAATCCGTTTCCATACCCGGTGTAGACGCCAAGCGGGTCACGATGCTGAGCGATGTTGACCTTCGCGTGAAGATTTTGCTTGGTCGAACGCGAATGCTTGTTGAGGATGTGCTTAGGCTCGCTTCGGGCAGCGTTGTAGAGCTGGACAAACTGGCTGGTGATCCTGTCGATGTTATGGTCAACGACCGTTTGGTTGCGCGAGGCGAAGTGCTCGTTCTTAATGACTACTTTTGCGTGCGGATAAGCGAAGTCCTTACGCATGACCCTCATAGGATTACGGCGTAGTTATGGCATTTTGGATTCGTCACCAAAGTCTGCCGCGACTAAGGCACTATTCCAAGCGATTCGTAATTCTTGCGATTGTCTCGGCATTCTTCTTGGCTATTCAAGACAGCTACGGTGCATCATCGGATGGCGGTTCGAGTGTTGGTGGGAAAGAAGTCAGATCTGCAGCCAACGTGGGTGTCGATCTTGATCCGGGTGGAACAGACATAACGGCTGGAGAGAAACAATGGGATACCCCTGCAATTGACGTTGTCGAGAAAACGAGCGACGTGGCAGCGGGCGTTTCAAAGAATCCTGACACGAGTCAAGCCAGGCCTAAACTTGCAAAGCGCAGTGCAAATCGGCGACGCGCGGTGAATTCGGAAGTGGGGAAACCCAAGTCTAACTCGAGCGATTTTTGGGGCCTTGTGCGAAGTGGGGGGGCGCTGGTTGTTGTACTTGCATTGGTAGTCGTTGCTTACTGGCTGGTGCGCCGCTTCGTGCCTTCCGTTGGGGTAGCTAATAGCCGTGTGCTTCGAATCGTTGCTCGGGCGAATTTGACGCCCAAGCACCACATTGCTCTTGTGCAAATTAGTGATCGACTTATTATGGTTGGGCATGCGGGCGACAGTATTTCGGCATTGACGGAAATCACGGATCAAGCGCAGGTGGCGGAGATTCTTTCGCGTGCTGAAACAAGTACGCCTGCGCGGAAGACTTTATTTGGGACTCTGCTCGCAAAAGAAGAAAACCAATTCAACTCGAAGCAGGATCTATTTTCGACGAGAAATGAAGCTGCGGATCATTCGTCTTCAGCCATGGAACCTGTCATGAATCGTGATACGGCTTCGAAGCCGATGAGTGATTTACTTCAGAAGCTGAAGGCTATGCAATCGTCGTAAACACCCCGCTGCACGGATGCATGTGGGTGACTGGGCGCGTTGGAGTCGCGCAAGATGTGGAAACATGGATGTTCATGGTCGCGCTGTCTTCTGACAGCTCTTGCGCTGGTGATCGTCTCATCAGGTCAGTTGGCGTACGCCCAGAATTCCGGCCTAAACCCGACGCCCGGCGCATCGATTTCCACGCCTCTGGCAAGTGAAGCCAGTCCTTTCCATATTCCCGACATAACCAAAATTCTGCCAGCCGCACAGGACAAGAAAGGTGTTAGCGCGACGCTGCAGATTCTCGTCCTGCTGACGGTCCTCACCCTTGTTCCATCCATCTTGGTGATGACTACGGCGTTTCCCCGAATCATTGTGGTTCTTGCGCTTTTACGTCAAGCTATTGGCACTCCACAGCTTCCCCCGGGACAGGTTTTGTTGGGGCTTTCGCTTTTTCTTACGATTCCGATTATGGCGCCGACCTGGCAGAAAATTCAAAAAGAGGCAGTGACTCCATATTTCGATAACGATTTGAGTCAGGGGGAGTCTTTTGAACTTGTGGCGGGCCATATGAAGGAATTCATGTACCGTCAAATTGAGCGGGCGGAGAACTACGAAGACGTCTATCTATTTCTCGAGTATGCCGAGGGCAGGGAGATTCCTACGTCGGAGGAAATAGAAATCGCATCCGTTCCTCTTTCTGCCATGATTCCGGCATTTATTCTTAGTGAACTCAAGACAGCATTTATCATGGGGTTTCGGATATATCTTCCGTTCCTGGTGATTGACATGGTCATCGCCACGATATTGATATCGATGGGCATGATGATGCTGCCGCCCGTCTTGATATCATTGCCGTTTAAGTTGCTTCTTTTTGTGTTGGCGGACGGTTGGCATTTGGTTGTAGAGACGCTCTTGGGTAGTTTTTCGCAATAGCGTAGGTGTTTGTTCGGAGGAAGAGATGGATCTATCAGAGGCTTTGGAAATTGGTCGGCATGCGTTTTGGATCGCGCTGACTACATCGGCTCCGATTCTGCTCATTGGTCTTGCAGTAGGCTTGACGATCTCTCTGTTTCAGGCGGTTACGCAGCTTCAAGAGCAGACGCTGACGTTTGTCCCGAAAATCGCAGCCATGGCCGTTGCGGCTGCTATCTTTATTCCCTGGATTGCAGACGCCATGGTGGCCTATGCGAAGGAAATGCTGGGGACGTTTCCCTGGTAGCGGAACGTGTTGCCCGAATACGAATGACGTCGCGTATGCGTAGCGTTGCATGAGACGAATTGTCATAGGAACCGAACGATTGCCTTGGTCTATTCTTGAAATCCCGATGGCGCTACCAGCCTATGCACTGGTGCTCTTCCGCATTTCCGGGTTGATGCTTACCGCGCCGATTTTTGGCAGCACCGCGATTCCTCTGCGCGTTCGTAGTGGGCTGGCGATTGTCATGGCTGCGATGATCTTCCCGCTGGTCGGCAGAGACGTTCCCGTGCAAGCATCCGTGCCGATCTTGGTGATTGGCGGCATAGGTGAATTGATGATCGGTATCTCTATGGGTTTGGCGCTAACCATCATCTTGACAGCGGCGACAGTAAGCGGCCGTATGGTTGGACAGCAGGCGGGCATCGCGTTGGGGCAGGTTTTTGACCCAACGCAAAATGAGCAAGTGACTATTGTCGGTCAAGTGTATGCTATTGTTATGACACTGTTCTTCTTGTTGTTGGGTGGGCATCGTGCAGCCATTTCGGCTTTGCTCGACACGTTCGGAACGATTCCTTTGTTGTCATTTCAGTTCACCGATTCGATTCTGCTCCTGCTCATTGAGATGCTGACGTCTGCATTCTTGCTCGGGTTGCGTTTGGCAGGGCCTGTATTGGTAGCTTTGTTCCTGACGACGGTTGCGTTGGGCTTCTTGTCTCGAACGATTCCGCAACTCAACATTCTTTCGGTTGGGTTTACTCTTCGTGTCATCATAGCCCTGGGAGCTGGATCAATTGGATTTACGGTATATGAAGATGCGCTTGTGCAGAACATCTCGGAAGGGTTGGCGCTGGTGCGCGAAGCGTTTGCACTGACGTAGGCATTTTCGTTACTTGTACAAACGCTGTTGTAGGGCAGTTTTTCGGAGAAAAACGAATTGCGATCAGTACAGCAAGAAAGCGATTGCGCTAAGGATTAAGAAACGATGGCCGTTGGCGCCGACGAAAAAACTGAACCAGCAACGCCGCGAAGGAAACAGGATTCGCGCAATCAGGGCAAGGTGGCTAGAAGCCAGGACTTGTCCGTGGCAGCCCTTTTGTTTGTCGCGCTTTGGACGCTCGATTGGTTTGGGCCAGCGATATGGAATAGCTTGGTTGTTATTATGCGGGCAGGGCTTGCGTGGGAGGAGCCGACGCAGCTGGATACACTTTTTCCATTCGCCACAGCTGTCGTCTTGGAGACGTTGAAAAGGCTGGCGCCCTCGTTGGTTATTTTGTTCCTGGTTGTTTTCGTCATTGTTGGGGCGCAGATTGGAATTTTGTTCACGACACAGCCTTTGATGCCAAGTTTAAATAAGGTCAATCCGATCAACGGATTCAAGCGACTGTTTTCTCCACGAACAGTGATGACGGCGGTCATCAACATAGGAAAACTGCTGGTGGTAGGCGCGGTGGCTTACATAACGTTTCTCGAGTTCATACCAGCCATTTTGTACACCGTCTCGCTGGGTGCTTACCAGGTGTTCCAGCTGGGGGCATCGCTGACTTTTCAAATGGGTATGCGTATCTCCGCGGTTCTGCTGGTCATGGCGCTGCTTGACTTCGCTTGGCAGCGATACAAGCACGAGAAGGATATGCGTATGACCAAGGAGGAGGTCAAAGATGAGCTTCGAAGCATGGAGGGAGACCCAAAGGTCAAGTCTCGGCGGCGACAGGCCCAGCTTCAGCTGTCGATGCAGCGACTCAAGAAGGACGTGCAGGATGCGGATGTCGTTGTGACCAATCCGACGCATCTGGCTGTTGCGATTAAGTATGATGCGACGACGATGCCTGCTCCGAAAGTTGTTGCGAAGGGGGCTGACTACATGGCACTTAGAATAAGACAACTGGCGGCGGAATACGGTATTCCGATTGTTGAGCGCAAGCCGTTGGCGCGGGCGCTTTACCACGCTGTCGAAGTAGGGGAGGAAGTCCCCGAGAAGTTATACCATGCGATCGCGGAAATTTTGGCGTATATCTATGAGCTTACGGGTAAGTCGCCCGTTGGTGCGAAGCCAACGATGGTCGGTGCGTGATGTGGATAGGATTGTGGTTTGGCTTTGACGCGAAGAGGATGTAACCAGGCGGATGGCTAAGACGAGCTTTACAAAAAGTGTCAAGGACGGTGTGGCCAAATATGCGGGCTTGGTGCTGCCGGTTGGTGCGCTGACGCTCATATTGGTCATTCTGATTCCACTCCCCACCTCGCTCATGGATCTCCTGTTGCTCGTGAACATTACGCTGTCCGGCGTCGTTTTGGTGACGGTTATGTACATGAAAGGGCCACTCGAGTTTTCCTCGTTCCCATCTTTGCTGCTGGCGCTTACTTTATTTCGACTTGTTCTTAACACGGCGACGACGCGATTGATCTTGACGAAGGGTGACGCAGGGCAGGTTATTGACACTTTTGGCGAATTCGTAGCAAGTGGATCGTTGGCAGTGGCTGTGATTATTTTTGCGATCATTGTTGTAATTCAATTTGTCGTTATCACCAAAGGTGCGACACGCATCGCGGAAGTCGCAGCCAGGTTTACGCTGGACGGAATGCCAGGCAAGCAGATGGCTGTCGATGCAGATTTGAACGCGGGGACGATTACCGATACCGAGGCAAAGAACCGGCGCGAGGAAATCACGCGGGAATCAGACTTCTATGGCGCGATGGATGGTGCCAGCAAGTTTGTTAGAGGTGATGCCATAGCAGGCATCATCATTACGCTGATTAATATAGTAGGCGGCATTTTTGTTGGTCTGGTCCAGATGGATTTGGATATAAACGAGACTCTTTCCCGGTTCACAATCCTGACCATTGGTGACGGTCTTGTGTCCCAAATACCAGCATTTATTGTGTCGATTTCAGCTGCAATGATTGTGACGCGATCGGCAGCACGGAAAAGTATGGGCGACGAATTGCTGAGCCAGATTGCCAGCCAGCCGATCGCTCTCATGTTGACCGCTGGATTCCTTATGGTCTTGGCTATGACGCCGCTGCCAAAATTCCCACTTCTTCTATTAGCGGGATCCTCCTTAGGCGTGGCGCATTTGCTCACGAAACAGAGCAAGGCCTCTGCGGTTCGTGCGGTAGCTGCCAAGACGAAACCTGCCGGGCCGGAGCGAGTCGAAAAGCATTTGGCCCCAGATCCGATGGAGCTTGACGTAGGGTATGGGCTGATTCCGCTTGTGGATCGGAAGCAGGGGGGGGACTTGCTGGAGCGGATTACGAATCTGAGAAGGCAAATCGCCCAGGACGTGGGTATTGTCGTGCCACCCATTCGCATTCGCGACGACATGCAACTTCAGCCTAACGAATTCCGCGTAAAGATTCGTGGATTGGAAATTGGGAAGGCGGAAGTTATGGCGGGGCATCTGCTGGCGATCGACTCGGGAACCGTGACCGAGCGGATCAACGGGATGGAGACTAAGGAGCCATCGTTTGGGTTGCCTGCACTTTGGATAGGCGAAGATCAACGGCACGAAGCGGAACACAGAAACTACACAGTCGTTGAACCAACAAGTGTCGTCGGCACATACTTGACAGAGATCATTCGCCGACACGCAGACGAGTTACTGACCAGGCAGGAAGTCAACAGGCTCTTGGATCATCTCAAGGAACGATCACCCAAGTTGGTGGAAGAGATCATTCCGGAAATACTTAGGCCTGGTGAAGTTCAACGCGTACTTCAATCGTTGTTGCGTGAGAGAGTACCCATTTGTGACTTGGAATCGATACTGGAAACGATCGGCGACTTGGCGCCCCGAACTAAAGACACGGAAGTGCTGACGGAGTATGCGCGAAACGCGATAGCGCGAACGCTGTGTCATTTGAACAAAGGAGACGATGGGCGAATTCATTGTGTGACGCTCGACCCATCGCTTGAGGAGTTGATATCCAAGAGTTTGGATCGAAGCGACCGAGGCACTACGCTCGCAATGCCCGGTAATTTGCAAACGAAAATCGTAGACGCAATACGAGGAACGATCGAAAAAGCGGCTTCTTCGACAAAAGGGAAGCCTCCAGTTGTTCTATGTCCGCCACAGATAAGGCCTTGGATTCGAAAGATGACAGAGATTCAATTGCCGACAATGGCGGTTCTTTCTTATAACGAGATTGTCCGAGGCTTCGAAGTCGAAGCCCATGGAATGGTGGTGTTAACCGATGAAGCTTAAGACGTTTCGTGGCTCGACAATGGCAGAGGCGCTTGAACAAGTGAAGCGTCAGTTTGGACGCGATGCTGTCATATTGAATACGCGTACCCTAACCCGAGGCGGATTCTTGGGGATGGGGGGCGCGCCGTATGTTGAAATCACTGCGGTTCGAGATGTTTCTCACTTGCCAAAGCCGGTAAGTCGTGCTACAACCCCTTTGAAAGCGGAATACAAGTCGCGAGCAGATGGAGCTGCAAATATGTCGGCACCGCCGACCACTCATTCTCCCCCGCAGTTTGATACGATTCTATCTGAAGTTGGAGCGTTGAAAGGCATTGTCGCAGACTTGGTGCATGAGTCTCGTCACTCGCGTACTCGTGATGTTCCCGCAGCGCTTTTTGATACCTACCAAATGCTCGTTGCGAACGCGGTGGCTGAACAACTTGCCGAAGAAGTGATCGGGAAGATTGTCGAGGAAGTTGGTTCGGAGAACCTTGGGGATGAATCGCGCGTCGAGCGGGCTATGGCTGTTGTGATGGAGAAAATGGTGCCGACAGCTGGCCCCATCCGCATTGCCACCAAGCGATCCGGGCCGACGACTATTGCGTTGGTCGGTCCTACCGGAGTCGGCAAGACGACAACTGTCGCCAAGCTGGCAGCAGAATTTTGTCTTCGGCAGCACCTGAAGGTCGGACTAATCACGATCGACACCTATCGCATCGCTGCTGTGGAGCAACTGCGGACATACGCTCAGATCATTGATGTGCCGTTGGAAGTGGCGTCTTCACCGAAACAATATGCAGAAGCCATTAATCGACTCTCGGATCGAGATGTTATTCTGGTTGACAGTTCCGGGAGGAGTCAGCGAGACGTCACCAAGATCAAGGATTTGGAAGTCTTCTTCAAGGCGCACAGGCCCGATGAAGTTCACCTTGTTCTTTCGAGCACGGCTGGAGAAAGCGTGCTGCAGGAGACCATTGAACGTTTCAATCGCGTCAAGGTCAATCGAGTCATCTTCACGAAACTTGACGAGGCCATTGGCTATGGCGTGATTTTGTCGTGCTTGCAGAAAACGCGGGCTAAGTTGTCCTATATCACAACGGGGCAGGATGTCCCGGATGATATTGAGATTGGGCAATCCGCAAGGCTTGCGGAATTGCTAATGGGCAAGCCCGCATTTGGCCAACAGGTTGCCGAGCGCGTTGGTTGATCGTCGATCCGGGGCTTCGCGTCTGAATCGTCGTTCATTTTGTGAGGAGTTGGCTGACAGCTTCATTGTCGAGAGAAAACATGCCGTTCCGACGCGGATCATCAGTGGGGTACGATCAGGCGACGCGATTGCGACAGCTCGCGCAGCAACGCAATTCCCGAGCGCTCACGGTTGCAGTTACGAGCGGCAAGGGAGGAGTTGGTAAAACCAACATTGCGGTAAACCTGGCTGTCTCAGTCGCGGCACGGGGATTGCGAGTTCTGCTTGTTGATGTTGATCTCGGCTTGGCGAATGCCGACCTGTTGATGAACGTTCAGCCTCGATATACGTTGTCCCACGCGTTATCAGGCGAAAGGACGCTGGAAAGCGTTTGTGTTGAAGGGCCAAACGGCGTTCGATTTGTTCCTGGTGCATCTGGAATCGATGACCTGGCCAACCTTTCGGAATTCGATAGACAGCATTTCATCTCGCAACTGCACCAACTCGAAATCAGTACTGATATGATCGTTTTGGATTGCGGTGCGGGAATTTCCAGCAATGTCACAAGCTTTGCATTGTCTGCCGATCGCGTGATCGTCGTGACGACTCCGCAGCCGACAGCACTGACAGACGCGTATGCGACCATCAAGACGCTACTTCGGAAGAGATACGTTGGAGACCTCGGCGTTTTCGTGAACCTGGCAGACAGCAAGGCTTCTGCGCAAGGCGCTTACGACCGCATTGCTGGCGTCGCCAATAAATTTTTGAATTATTCCGTTGCAAGCGAAGGATATATGTTGCATGATACCGTTGTCGAACGAGCCGTTGTTGGGAGATGGCCATTTGTTTTGAAGTATCCTGACTCGAATGCCGCTGCGTGCGTGATGGCTTTGGCGAACCGATTGGCTGGAACTTTGGAGAGTCAGCCCGAGCGAGGCGGTTTTTTTCGACGTGTGGTTGGTCTTTTTGTCTGACGTGTCAGATGACCGACGAAGTGAAACCGTTGGCCGACAGGGAAGTTGGTTGTGTGTTTCTTTTTGATTGATCACTATGGCGAATGGATTCGCTGTGAGATTTCAAGAGTAACCTCCCTTATACCAATTCTCCGGTCTGTGCTTGCGACAAGGATGTTGCGCTAATGATTGCACGGTATTCAGGTGCGAGCCTGGGACTTCTCGCGTTTACAATCACCATGGTAGCGGGTCTTGTCTCTCAGAACTCTGCAACCACCACGCTTTCCCGCAGCATTTTTGCACTTTTCCTGTTTTTCATGATCGGACTCGTTGTTGGGGCTGCCGCGGATATTGTCATTCGCGACTACGCCCAAAAGAAAGAAACTGGAATTCATGAGCGGTATGCGGAAGATCCGAACTCGATCGACGACGCGGAGGCAATCGAAGATCGTGACGTTGGGCACGAATTGGTACAGGAAGCGTAGCCCTGAAGCGCCGGGCGGGAGTCCCCGGGAAGTAATGGAAGGTGAACGCAACTGTCAATTTAGCGCAGGGATGCGCAAGGAGTAGGATTCATGAGAGCACGAACGCCAATGACGCGACGAAAAACGAGGAATGACGCCGAGGTCATTGCAGCTTGGGCTACATACCGAGCGGGCAGAGACCAAGCCTCGCGCAATGTGCTCATGGAGGCCTACTTGCCGATTGTTAAGTATAACGCCGAGCGAATTGCTACGAAGTTGCCCGACGAAGTCGAAAATGATGACCTGGTTTCGGCTGGCATATTTGGCTTGATGGATGCTCTCAAGGCATATGAGCCGAGTCGGGGCGTCAAATTTGAGACCTATTGCTCTCCTCGAATCCGTGGCGCTATTCTGGACGAGTTGCGAAGCATGGACTGGGTGCCGCGATTGGTCCGCAGTCGGTCACATAAGCTCACTCGCGCGACGCGAGAGTTGGAGTTGACATTGGGGCGAACGCCAAACGAGGATGAGCTAGCCAAGAAGATGGAGTTGACGAGTACCGAATTCAATAAACTCCGAAAAGACGCAACGGCTGTTTCCCAGGTATCCCTTTCACGCAAGTATGGCGAAAGCGACTCAAACAAGGACGTTTGCGAAATCGATGTGATCGTGGATAAGCGCGGCAAGAATCCGGTCGTCGAAATCCAAAAACGTGATCTCAAACGTCTGGTTACACGCGGGCTGTCTCGTGCCGAGCGCCTTATATTGATCTTGTACTACTATGAAGAGATGACGATGAAGGAAATTGGAGCGACGCTCGATCTTTCCGAGAGTCGTGTATCTCAGATGCATTCGTCTATTCTAGGCCGACTCAAATCGCAGTTGGAAACACGTCAAAAAGAACTCGCTCAACATTGAACATGCGCGGGTCGAGCTTGCCATGGGGACTGGTTTACCGTGCGTTCCTAATTGGATTTGGGCGACGAGCGTTTACAAGTAGTTTCCCGTAGTGGCTGTCGAAGGATGGCTTGGGAATCCGATACATGAAAAAGGCGCGTCTGTCGCATTTGACGCGCTGGCTGGTGCTGGCCTTATTCAACATGTAGCGTTCGGAAGCCTGTTACACAGTTTGTTCACACGTTTCACCGCTACTTTTGATCGTTCGTGGCTAATAGTTTCGAGACGCCATGGCTGAGATTCCATCAGGCATTTCCTCTTCCGCAGCACAAGCGGGTTTCACCGCGCGACAGGTGGAGACCGAGCGAGAGGCGCGACGTGCCGGCCAAGCCAACACCGCCGAGCGTCACGCGAAAAAGATCGATGAAAATGATTCGACTGTCGATACGAACGACGCAGACTCGCAAGTCTTCTCTGACTCCGAAGGCGAGGGAAGCCAGGGTAGGACATTCCAGGAAGGTTCCGAAGAGGCTCCGGAAGATCAAGACAACACCGCCGCCGAAGATATTACGCACGACGACGATGGCCAAGCCCACCTAGATGTTCAGGCCTGAAGTCGGCCCCGCAAGACGTTCCCTTCTCTCAATCGTTATTGATGTGCTCTCGTAGTCCACTATAGGTGATTCGAGGGTGGTACGACTTTCGTTCTCTTTCACCTTCCGGATAGTTCGCGGCCAGCCGATTTAGACGTAGAATCTCAATCATGAAATTTACGAAAATGCACGGTATCGGCAACGACTACGTTTATGTGGACGCGCGCACGATGCCAATTGATGATCCTGTGTCGCTCGCGCAGCATGTTTCCGACAGGCACAGCGGTATTGGTAGTGATGGCCTTATTCTGATCAAACGATCCGATATGGCCGACGTTGCCATGGCGATTTACAACGCCGACGGTTCAAGGGCGCAGATGTGCGGCAATGGTATTCGGTGTGTTGCAAAGTATGTCGTTGACCATGGAATTGCCGTTGGCCCCGAACTTGACATTGAGACCGATGCCGGAGTGAAGCGGGCCTGCTTGGTGTCGAACGATGGACACACTGCAACGGTGCGGGTCGATATGGGGGAGCCGTCGCTGGAACCTGCTGCTCTGCCTTCAACCATTTCAGGCCCGAGCATTATCGACTATTCGTTGGATCTTGGTGATACGGTTCTTGCTGTCACATGCGTGTCCATGGGAAACCCGCATGCGGTCGTCTTCATGGAAAACCTCGAGTCGTTGGTTCTTTCGGAGATAGGGCCGAAGATCGAGAATGCGCCGGAGTTTCCAGAGCGAATCAATGCGCACTTTGTGGAAGTAGTTTCTGATCGGCAGCTCAAGATGATGACCTGGGAGCGAGGCAGTGGGGCGACCAATGCGTGCGGAACCGGTGCCTGCGCCGTTTGTGTAGCTGGCTCGCTGACCGGGCGATCAGCGAAATCCGTGGTTGCCGAGCTGCCGGGCGGTTCTCTTGATGTGGAGTGGGGCCGCGACGGCCATGTTTCCATGACTGGCCCCGCCGTCGAGGTTTTTTCCGGCGATTGGCTCGGGGGGCTTAATTGCTAGGGTTATGTCATGGATGACTCGACTTGCCCGGTCAGGCGCGTAATATAGTAAATAGCGACGTTTTCGAGAAAGTCTCGCGGTCTCCGCCATGCTGGCGCAAGGCAGTGATGCGAGGCGCTTCGATCGAAGAACCCCCTTCAGTCTTTCATGACTCGCGGGGAAACAAATACGACGGTGCGGGGCCTGTAGCTCAGTGGCAGAGCCGGCGACTCATAATCGCTTGGTCGGGGGTTCGAATCCCTCCAGGCCCAATCACAGAATCGCAAAACTGGGCGAATTACGTTTGAGCGGTTCATCAGCTGGCCATTCGACAGAAATGCCATGGTTTACGTTCACAAACTCGGAACGCATCTCATCTCCCAATGCCGGTGTGACTTTTCCTGCCGTTCGAGCTAGAATCTTGCCTGTCGGATTCCGGGGCGATAAGTGTTTGACGTCTTGTGCTGGTTAAGGCCGACCCAGATGAGGCTCCTTCATTGGGAGGAGAGCTTCGATTGGGTTCATGGCACGGGAGGTGTCGCCCCTAACTGACAATAATTTGGTATTCGCAAGGAGCTTTTCTGCGAGCGGCAAGCCGATCGAAGGTGCTATCGAGTCGGCTGGGTCGCGGACAGAGTTGCCTCGAAAGGTAAACTACGATGGTATCTAACGTATCTCCCGGTTCATGCAGTTCAACAGATTTTGTACAGCTCGGTGTTGGCACGAGCGCGCAAACCTTGCCACTACCCATGACCATGCAGGAAGCACGCAGTCGGGGCTGGGATGAAGTCGATGTCGTATTCGTGACAGGTGATGCGTACGTCGATCATCCGAGTTTTGCGATGGCGGTTCTTGGCCGAGTTCTGGAGGCCAACGGATTTCGTGTTGGCATTGTCTCGCAGCCCGATTGGCATAGTTGTGACGCATGGCGGACATTCGGCCGTCCAAAGCTGTTCTTCGCGATTAGCGCCGGCAACATGGACTCCATGATTAATCACTACACGGCTAATCGGAAGGTCCGCAATGACGATGCCTATTCACCCGGCGGGCGGATCGGAGCCAGGCCTGATCGCGCGACGCTCGCTTATTGTCAGCGCGCGCGAGAAGCATTCAAAGGTGTTCCGATTGTCGCGGGAGGCGTGGAGGCGAGCCTGAGAAGGCTTGCTCATTACGACTATTGGAGTGATAAAGTTCGACGCTCCATCCTGCTCGATGCGAAGGCTGATTTGGTCGCATTTGGAATGGGAGAGTCTTCCATTGTTGAGTTGGCTCGCCGGTTCGCTCGCGGCGATACGTTGGCAGATATGCGCAACATGCGTGGCGTCGCGTATGTGCTGGGCGCCAATGAATCTCCCCCTGTGGGGGAGGACGTGGTCGAGTTGCCCTCGTATGAAAAGGTGAGTACGGATCACGTTGCCTTTGCCGAAGCAACGAAGCGTATTCACCTGGAGACGAACCCATATAACGCCAAAACGCTTGTGCAATGGCACGACCGGCAGGCGGTGGTCTGCAATCCCCCGGCGTTGCCTGAGTCGCAAGATGCGATGGACTATATCTACGGATTGTCTTATACGCGCAAATCTCATCCGAGCTACAAAGAGCCAATTCCTGCATTTCAGGTAGTGAAGGACTCAGTCACGATTATGCGAGGCTGTTTTGGTGGGTGTACTTATTGCTCCATCACGACGCACCAGGGTCGAATCATTCAATCCCGCAGTAAGGAATCGATTGTTGGCGAGGTGTCCGCGATGGGCAAGAGCGATGATTTCAAGGGAACCGTTAGCGATCTGGGTGGCCCCACCGCCAATATGTACGAAATGAAATGTCTGAAACCGGAGATCGAGGCAATCTGCAGAAGGCTTTCCTGCGTTCACCCAAAAATATGTCCGCTACTTGGCACGGATCATAAGCCGTTGATCGAAGTCATGAAGTCGGCTCGCGATGCGGAGGGCGTACGCAAAGTGCTGATTGCGAGTGGCGTTCGGATGGACCTCGCGCAGCTTTCGCCGGAATACATGCGCGAGCTAACGCAGCATCATGTCGGCGGACATTTGAAGGTGGCCCCCGAAAACACGGATAGCAAAACGCTTCACATGATGAAACGTCCGGGGTTGGATAACTTCCAGGATTTTGCAGAGGCGTTTCAAAGTGAATCCGACAAAGCAGACAAAGAACAGTATCTGGTTCCTTACTTCATTTCGGCACACCCTGGATGTGACGTCGAAGCCATGATCGAGTTAGCGATCTTCTTGAAGAATAATGGCTATCGGCCGGACCAGGTTCAGGATTTCATTCCCGCACCCTTTGATATAGCTGCGTGCATGTATCATACCGGCCTTGACCCGATGACCATGAAGGAAGTGTACGTCGCGAAGCACTTGCGCGATCGAAAAATGCAGCGTGCGCTCATGCAGTTCTTCAAACCTGA
>JAJDEA010000168.1 GCA_029260035.1 Phycisphaerae bacterium | reverse complement strand
GCTCCGAACGCTTCAGGCCCGTACCAAAGATGCCCTCTGGCAATCCATGCAAACAGTGCTCGATGCGGTGACCACGAGCAACGCCATCAACTGCTTCAAACACGCAGGATACTCGCTACATGTTGATTGAAACCGCTCTAGAAGGACACCGAGTCCGGGGATTTGGAGCTGTCTTACACGGTAGGCTCGATGTCAGCCCAGTTATTGCTACATTATTGCTGTGGCATTATCTTGCGGCGATGGAAAGCGATAAGTCGCGGATTCGCAGGCGGGCTTCGGAGTCGATCGGCTCCCGAATTCGGGGCCGGCGCGAAGAGCTTGGTATGTCACAGGCCCACCTCGCTTCTGCAGCGAATGTCAATCAAGGATACATCTCCGCTATCGAACGAGACCTGAAGCGCCCCAGGCCTCGAACTCTCGATGCACTGGCTGTCGCACTGAATCTGCCGCAGAGTGTTCTCCTTGGAGGCGGCTCAGACCATGACACCCCTCAGCCTTTGGAAACGCGCAAGCTGCCTTTGCTCGGCTCGATCCCGGCGGGCCCGCCGAGCGGTTCACAGGAACAGCTTGAAATGTTTCCTGTCCTAAGGCATCAATGGTCGCCGGACTATTACTGCCTTCGGCTTTCTTATGACAGCATGGAGCCTACGCTCAAGCCTGGCGACATTGTTCTCGTGCATTATCGCCCCGATGTTGAACCGATCCATGTACAAGGAAAGATTTGTGCGTGTCTGGTCGACCGCGCACCGACGCTCAAGCGTGTAAGTGTTGAATGGCGAGCGGGCGAGCCGATGATTATCCTTCGCGGCGACAATCCGCGTATTGCACCACAGCTTATGGACGGTGACACCGAATTCTCAATTCAAGGTATTGTTGTTCGGCTGGTCAGCCGAGATTTATAGATCGCGAAACGAAAGAAGGTAGTGGGTGTTTGCTTCGATTTTCCTTGGAGAAGTCGTAGCAATTGTCTGGCGCGCCGGATGCGTTTTTCGAGTGTCTTGTTGGCGACATCACATGCTGGAGTTAGAATTTCAGGAATTCTAGAAGTCGAAGTAGGATGCTCCCCACATAGCTTGGCCCCCAAATAAGTTCGCACACGGAGGCGGCACCGAAAAGAGCCATGAGTTGAACGGAAACCGCGATCGCCCAACTGTGAGGCATACGCAAATAGTGTTTGTATGCTATGTGGATAGACCGAGTGACGAGAGCAAAGAAAAACCAGATTGTCCAGGATTCCACAGTCGGGTAGAAGTCCCAACCAAAGAGCGGGGCGAGCCACGATGAACTGGCGACAAAGCCAACGGTTGGTGGTAGCGCTTGTGGGACTGCATAGACCCATACGCGAACGATGTGGCTTGTTCGTACTTTGTGCCGCTTCATGGATTGTTGAAAGACGAGCAGAGCTGCGAGATTACAAACAACCCAGATCGTAATCGATGCCGTGATGTTTTTGATCTCAGGGGTCCACGCACTAATTAACGATTGAAAGATGTTGAGAGGGTCGTACCAAGCGTAGGGTTTGCCAAATCCTGTGCCACGAAAACGCTGCGCCGCGTAACGCCAGTCCCAAAGCAGAAGTTCCATTGCATCGCAAAAAACCATCACGACGCACGTTATCACCAGAAGTATCGCGACGATTGCGAAGAGTGGTCTCAGTCTGGCCGGGTCCTGCATTTCTGCCAGTCGCCAGAATTTTCCCGGTCGAAGCGCAAGCCACCAGGATTTGATAAGCGACCTGACAGGTCTCTGTCGCCAGCGGTATTCGAAGAACGGCTTTTGCAGCAGGCGATAGTCGTCAAGGACTTCCTCCCATGCAAATTCCTGGCCGCATTCAGGACATCGCTGGGTTGTCAGGCCGAAGATGTGGTAATCGCAATGGGTGCAGGTAAGTTTCTCTATCGGGACTGCGTCTTCCCAACGAAACATCAACTCGCAGGCAGGGCATTTCGGCTCGGTCAATCCTCGAAGATCATGCCCACAGCGCGCGCACCCGACGTCGAATGGAACCATGGTCCAGTCGATCGACGGAAGTTCATTCGTTTCATTGGTTCGGGGTTTTGGCGCCATGTTAATCCGGTGATCAGATCGTATCTTTGTGAACTATGACGGCTACCTTCGGCTGTTGTTATCTCGCTGAGAGATTGTATCCGGCGGGAAGCGTCGAGTGGAGTGGTGTGACATCATGAAGTGCAGGGTATTGATCTACTTTGAATCAAGGGTTTTTCGTAATCCGGCGAGATGTTGCTTGGCTTGCTCAACGTGGACGGTCTTGATTTTTTTGGCGCCATATCGAGCTATCAATGAAAGATTGAACAGCGGCAGATAATCATTCCACAACTTGGTGTGCTCTTTCTTCAGGTATTGGTGTCGTGAACTATGATCTTTGAAGTGTTTTTGCGATTGCGCGGCCATCGACTCAACTAAATGCAGAGCTGTGTAAGATGCGACTGACGCAACCCAGCCTGGAAATCGGTTGGCATCAATCGTGTCCAGGAAACTTTGATTTTCCTCAGCTTTATTGCGATGGGATCCGGAGTTTGCCATACACTTTCAAGGAGTCTTCAACAGAGAAGAAGGAGTCTAGTGAATCGCGTGGTACAGACGGAATTTGAACGCAATCTGCAGGGCATTCGGGAAAACGTGTGGCGAGGTCAACGTCTATTTCTGTTATTTTGTCGGCAATAGCCGGCACATAGTCTTCCCCCGTCGTTGCGATGAAGACACGCAAGCCGTCGTCGCCGATATTAACATAGCACGCTACGATATCATTGCTCATCTCAGCACACCGCCAGTTAAGATGTGCTAGGAATCGCTTGAAGGTTTCGGTCCACCATTTTGCAGATTCTGCGGCTCGACAAGCCCTGGCAGCCTCGGTGGCGGTGGTCATGAAACGGTCTTCGTCGTCCGAGGTGACCATGACGGTCTGAGCCGATTCAAAATGTAAGCTTATGGTTTTTTTTCTCGTAGTCGGCATAGGGCGACGATCCGAAGATTATGTGCAAGGAACTTACATACAATCGAGCGTTTCGTGAGACCAGCTTGAATAAATGATTCGGCCAACAGTACCAAAAAGGCCTAAGATGTCGTATGTTATTGGTCTATCTCACCCAACAAAGCTATTCTAGTCCATCCTTGGCAAGGCGTCAAGGGATATCGAATCGGCAAGGTGTGGTGCAGACATTCAGCTATGATGGACAACTCGGCTTTGGTTTCACCTGATGGCGGTCATCAAAGACAAGCTGAGGATTTTTACGTTGTTTTTGTGACAGTGAGGTGTGACCAGTGATCGAAAAAGTCATCGAACACATCGAAGATAATAAGGACCAGTTCATCGATCGTCTAAAGGAATTCTTGCGGGTTCCCTGTATATCCACCGACCCAACGAAGAAAGCGGAGATGACGGCTGGGGCGAAATGGGTGCAGGATGCATTCACCGCTGGGAATTTCGAACATGATCTGGTCGACACGCCGGGGCATGCAAGCGTGTTGGCTGACGGTGGGGCGGCAGGAGATGGAAAAACCCTTCTCGTGTATGGCCATTATGACGTACAGCCGACAGGCGACGAGTCGCTTTGGGATAGCCCTGCGTTTGAGCCGACTATTCGAGATGGAATCCTATACGCGCGAGGGGCGGCTGATGACAAAGGGCAGGTGCTTACGCACATGTTGGCGGCTGAGAGTTGGAAGAAGATAGCCAGCAAGCTACCGACGCGCATCAAGTTTCTCATCGAGGGTGAAGAGGAGATTGGGTCTCCGAATTTGGAGGGCGTTATTCGAGGCCATGCCGATCGGCTCGCTTGTGATTATGTCGTACTTTCAGACACGCCCAAGTTCGACGCGACGACGCCCGCCATCACCTATGGCACGAAAGGGATGATCTACAAGGAGATTATTGTAACCGGCCCCAAGCAGAATCTGCATAGCGGTTCCTTCGGCGGGACATTGACGAACCCGGGCAATGCACTGGCAGCCATTGTTGCGTCGCTTCGAGACAGCGACAATCGCGTGACAATATCCGGCTACTATGACGATGTTGTTGAGCTTACTGCTGAGGAGCGAGCGAATATCGGGTCGTTGCCTTTTGATGAGCCGGGATATCTGGATACGATGGGCGCCCCCTCGCTTGATGGCGAGAAGGGGTACGGTACGCTTGAACGAAAGTGGGCCAGGCCGACGCTCGACGTGAATGGGCTGCTGGGGGGGTTCGTTGGGGAAGGGGCATCGACCGTTATACCTGCGAAGGTGATGGCCAAGGTGTCCATGCGAATTGTCCCCAATCAAGACCCGGACAAGATATCGAAGGCGTTTGATGAAGCGGTTCGTCGAGCAGCGCCGAAAGGCGTTCGCGTCGAAATTCTGGAACATGCAAGATGCGGCGCCTACGTTTGTCCGTTGGATTCGCCCGGCATAAAAGCTGCTGCTGACGCGATGGAGTCAGGATTTGGCAAGGCTCCGTTGTTTATTCGCGAAGGTGGTTCACTGCCGATATTGCCTCTCTTCAAGGAGGTCCTTGGGGCGGATTCAATTATGATGGGCTTTTGCGATCCGAACTGCAACGCGCATGGCCCGAACGAGTTTTTTGCCATCGATGATTTTATCAATGGTATCAAAGCAGCGGCTCATTTTATGTATCGAATGGGAAAAGCAGGCTGACTCAGATTGTACCTGGGCGAGGGTAATGTGAGGCGCGACCTGCTCGGCGTTTAACGTGTCCTTCGATTCTGTTGCGCACTCAATCAGCGCGACCGATAAAGAGGGGCCTGCAGCGAGTAGGTGCATGTGCGATAACCTGCAGGTGCTTCCCAAGAGGGCTTTTGTGGGCGTGGCGATGCTGCGAGGTGTAGCTAGCCGATAGTTGGTTGTGGTGTGTAGCGAATTGTGACGACATGCCGACGCAACCTTGGAGACTATGGATATGCGTGGACAAAGACTTATTCGGAATACCTGCATTATGGCTCTCGTCTTCGGCGCTTCGTCTTATGCGAAGGCGGGCGTTGTCGAGGAGTTCTTATACGGCGTTCAGTTCGCTGGGTTCAACGTTCAGTCCGGTGAAAATGTAACCAGTGGCGGCGCCGATCTTTTCATTACAAACCCGGGCACTGGTAGTGGGAGGATCAATTACGGTCTTCTCGATATGTCGATCAACGGCCCGGTGTCACTGCAAGTGTCAACGAGTAACCGTTTGTTTTCGTCCATGGATATTTCGCTGACAGCCGCTGTTCGTACGGATAGCCCCGTCGTGCCGGTGAGCTACACGTTTGGGTCCAGTGTTTTTCCTGATTCGTCGTCGTTGGACGGTACGCTTTTCGTCGATGCCGGTTTTAGCCTGAACGAGTTAGGCTTTTATGACTTCGAGCTTGAATACTCTTCGAGGCAGTCGATTACGGATGCTGACGGCAGCACGTCGCCGGGGCCATTGAATGGCGACTTCGGCCCGATTAACATTTCAGGAAACATTTATGCAGACGTCTTGACACTTGTCACGGACCCGTTGTTCGCTGCCGCTGATATGGAAAATCCCTTTGCGCAGCTCAGCAGCCAGAGCCAGTTGAAAGCGATTCTCGACGGATCGCCATTGGATGCGACGTCTCAAGCTGGTTTGGGTCTGAACCCGTTTGCGAAATTTTCATCGGCTGACTCATTGCCGTATTTTCAGGATTTTGGCGCCTCATCGCCTTTGGCTGTGGTGCCGGAGCCGATGACGATGTTCCTGCTGGCGATGGGGATTCCTGTTGTCTTGCATCAATGTTCCAGAGGGGCCGGGCGTCCGTCACGCACAGTGTGAATGTGATACAAGTTTGGCATTTTTCTGGCAAGAGTATTTAGCATTTTCGATTCAAGCATCATGGCGTTCCATGGTTCTGTATCGCTACATGGCGTCCTGCACCATTTTCTGAACGGTAGCCACTGCGTTTTCTGGAGCCGTCTTCACGGTGTCGCCGGTTTGACGTATTTGGATTTCGACGATTCCCTCTTCCAGGCCTCGCTTGCCGACCGTTATGCGAATCGGAAATCCAATGAGTTCGGCGTCTTTGAATTTGAATCCAGGCCTGGCATCGCGGTCATCCAGCAGCACATCGACACCCGCCTCCGTCAGTTCGTCGTGCAGTTTTTCGGCCAGCGTTGAAACCGCTTCCACGCGCATGTCCAGCGCGCAAATGACGACATGAAACGGTGCGATTGTCATAGGCCAACAAATGCCGCTTTCGTCGTGATGGGCCTCGATGGCGGCAGCCATGATTCGATTGAGACCGATGCCATAGCAACCCATTATTAATGACTTCGCCTTGCCGTTGTTGTCGAGGAAAGTCGCCTGCATGGCGTCGGAGTATTTCGTGCCGAGTTTGAAGACATGGCCGACTTCGATGCATTTCTTGAAAACGAGCGGCGAGCCGTTGGGAGCGCAGTCGCCTTCCACAGCCATTCGAATGTCGCCTGTTTCCTTGATCTCGAAATCTCTGCCGGGATTGACGCCTGTGACGTGGTAGTCCGTCTTGTTAGTTCCGGTGACGGCGCCTTGCATGAGGGTCACCGCCTGGTCAACAATCACACGAGCGTTTAGCCCGACAGGCCCTGCGAAACCCACTTCCGCGCCGGTAAGTTTCTTGATGAGTGGTGATTCAGCTGGTGTCACAAAACTAACGCCAGCCGTTCGAGCGAGCTTGCTTTCATTGACTTCGTGGTCGCCTCGAACCAGCGCTACCAGTGGCTCGCCGTTGACCTCGTAGATAATCGTCTTAATCATCTGTCGGGGTTTGCACTTCAGAAAATCCGAAACCTCGTCAATTGTTGCCAAGCCCGGCGTGTGAACTTCCTTGACGGGTGCCTGAGATTCGGCACTTTTTTCTGTAATCGGCTGGACATCGGCGCGCTCAAGGTTAGCTGCGTACGAGCCGTCTTCGCTTTGGACGAGGTAATCCTCGCCCGCGTCCGTCGGCACCATAAACTCATGCGACGCATCGCCGCCAATAGGCCCGGACTCGGCTTCGACCGGAACGTATGGCAAGTTGCATCGGCTGAAAATCGCGCAATAAGCGTCGTACATGGTCTGATACGTTTCACCAAGTCCACCGGCTCCGTCCAGCTCACTGTGGAAGGAGTAGGCGTCTTTCATCAGAAATTCGCGCGTCCGCAACACGCCGCTCTTCGGCCTTGCTTCGCCTCGAAACTTAGTTTGGATCTGGTAGAGCGAGACGGGTAGCTGCTTGTAACTGTTGATGTACGCGCGAGCGATTTCCGTCACTACCTCTTCATGCGTAGGGCCTAGCACGGTTCGAGATCGCCAGTCGTCGCCTGTTCCGGCGAGGCTAAGCAGCACATCACCCATAGCTTCGACGCGACCCGTTTGTTCCCACCATTCGATGGGATGTAAGGCTGGCATATTTAGTTCGATCGCACCGGCGCGGTTCATCTCCTCACGGACAATTGCCTCGACTTTGCGAAGCGAACGAAAGCCAAGAGGTAGGTAACTGTACGAACCCGCAGCGACCTGACGGACCAGACCGGCTCGGATCATAAGTTGGTGCGAGGGCACGACCGCGTCGGCTGGGCACTCTTTGGATGTCGGAATGAGAAACTGGGTCCATTTCATAGTGGTTGTTGAATACCGGCTCAGGGGATGATTTGCAAGGGTTTCGGGCGGATTATGCACGCTTGCGTTTGTGATGGCGGAGTCAGAGCGGTTTGGTTTGGCCGTCGATGCCAACGTCCGAATATGTCAAGAGCTGCAATGGGGATGGTAGTAGTGGTTCAGACAATCGTAGGGTTAATGCGTGAAAACCATAGCTCCCGGAATCACTTGGTAGGAGGCTCCTTCAGTGTTGGACAACGAAAACCCAATGAACCATGCTCGCATGGAACCATCGCAGGCGAAGGATGGTTTGTCTCGTGTAATTGGCTTGGTTGCCTTTGCGGCTCTAATTATTTGGGCAGTCTCAAGTAGATCAAATATCGATACATTCCTGGACGCGGAGTGTTTTGCGATTGCTGTTCTCGGTCCGGTGGCTCTGCTCTTCGCCAGTTACGGCTGGACGGCCGCCAAGGCCGCCTTCGGGTTGCTGGTCGGGTGGTCCAAGCCGGCTCAAGAGGTTCAGACTGCGGTGGATTTCTTCAGAACAGGTGCGGCATTCGCGCTAGCCTGCGGTTTCCTTGGCGCCATAATTGGTTTTGTCATCATGCTGAGTAATCTTGCCGACCCCCGCATGGTTGGGCCAGCGATTGCAACTACCTTGCTGACGCAGCTTTATGGCACTCTGCTTGCTACGTTGTTTCTCGTGTTTTCAATTCGACTGGCACGTCACCAGGCAGTCTTCGAAGTTGACAAAAAGGCAAATTCTTTCGGACAAGGAGTACTTCTGGTTGGTGGCCCAGCGACTGTCGCTGGAGTGCTCAGCGTAGTGGCGTGCTTTCTTGTGCTTCTTCTGACATTTCTTCTGATGCCGTGTTGACGTGAGACTGGCGATGCGTTGAGAATGCCAAAAGTCATCGGCGATGGTCAAACTGAACGCACTTGTTACCGTAGAATGATCTTCGAATGAACGGCGCGTGAAGAATCTTCATCGTCTGTTCTTCGTGACGTAACAAGGGACAATGCGACGACAACTTGTGGTACAATGATGGAATTCAGAAACACCTACGAAAATGATGCTTACGCGGCTGCCTACGCCAAACTGGAATTTCCCGGCACCTACTATCTGGCCTTCAGGGATATGCCAGACATCTTATCCAGGCATGTGCAAGGAAGCGTTGCGCTAGATTTCGGCTGTGGCACTGGACGATCCACGCGTCTACTTCGCAAACTGGGTTTCGATGCCGTGGGTATCGACATTGCCGAAGAAATGATCAATAAGGCGCGGACTGTTGATCCTACAGGCGACTACCGCTTGGTCTCGGATGGTGATCTGGACCAATTTGCAGATGGAACCCTCGATTTGGTGCTGTCGGCGTTCACCTTCGATAACATCGACGCACACGCAAGAAAAGTCGGGTTGCTTAGCGGATTGGCGAGAGTGCTGAAAGCCGAGGGTAGAATTGTCAACCTGGTCTCCTCGCCGGATATCTATCTCCATGAATGGGCATCATTTAGTACCAAGGATTTCCCCGAGAACGGGCTGGCGAAATGTGGAGACGTCGTAAGGATCATCGTGACTGAACTTGAAGACAAAAGGCCCGTGGACGACATCCTCTGGCCGGACGAGGATTACCACGACGTTTATAAGAAGTCCGGCCTTGAAGTGGTCAAAACCTACAGGCCGCTTGGCAGCGCGGACGATCCGTGCGAATGGGTCAACGAAGATACGATCCCGCCTTGGGTTATTTACGTTTTGAAAAAGAGCTAATTGATACTCAAGTAGTGGTGGCCAGAGTCTTTCGACCCAAGGTAAAGTGAAACCCTCGCAAGCTTTGGAGAAATCAAAGCCAAGGCTGGCATTGCCCAATAGTCTCATTCCTTCAATCGGAACTGCGAGTTGAACACACGAAGTGATCCTCACGGCAGAATGATCCCGATTTTGCCTCAGGTTCGGAATACTCGCTAGATAGCTCGCGCCCTCCTAGAATAGGCAACCCAAGGAACTGTGTTGCCCATGCCACAAGAGAAACCCAACCCGTTTTCGGAATGGCTGTTGCTGTTGCGCGAGCAAGCGCCGATTTGGCGGGAGCGATTCGAGAATTGGCTGGACGAATGCAAGGAAGAGCCGCGGCTGTTCTGGGAGACGCCTGCATTTCGTTACACGACATACAGTATCGGCGGGATCGGCCTGCTGTGGATTGTGTTTTCCGCCGCAAACATCATTGCGCCGCCTCTTCCCGTTTCTGCCAGGCCTCGCGCGACGACCGCAGATTTTCACGTGGTTTGTGAAAACGCCGATTGTGCGAAACACTATGTTGTTCACCGTGAGCTTGGCTTTAATGCGTTTCCCGTTCAGTGTCCGAGGTGCAAGGAGGAAACCGGGAAGAAGGCGAAACAGTGTTTTTCGCCAAGTTGCGATGGTTGTTGGGTGCCGCCGGAGCAAATAGGTGGGATGCAAAAATGTCCCAATTGCGGCGATGCGCTGTAGAATAAGATGGGGGTGGCGCAAGCTATGAATACGAATCTATATTTATTATGCAGCACCGCGGCGGCTATTGGATTCTTCCATACGTTGCTAGGCCCGGATCACTACCTGCCATTTATCGCTATGTCGCGGGCAAGGCAGTGGTCAGCTCGAAAGACCATCGCACTAACCGCGCTTTGCGGCGTTGGGCATGTCCTGAGTTCGGTGGCGATTGGAATCGGAGGTATATTTCTGGGCGCATCGCTTTTTTCATTGGAGGCGATTGAGTCGTTTCGTGGATCGGTCGCGGGTTGGCTTATGATCGCTTTTGGCCTGATTTACCTGACTTGGGGAATTCGCCAGGCGATTCGCAATAAGCCTCATACGCATTGGCATGTGCATGGTGATGGCACCGTACATACGCACGAGCACACGCATGCGGCAAGCCATCTTCATGTTCACAAAAAAGAAATGGCTTCCGTCAGCGGCGAACATCCCCAACATGACGAAGACGCGATGTCTCCGGAAATTCAGCGCAAGGACTCCGTCACGCCTTGGGTACTCTTTACGATATTTTTGTTCGGGCCTTGCGAATCGTTGATTCCCGTTTTGATGTACCCCGCGCTGCAGGGAAGCTATTGGGCGGTCGCGCTCGTTACGGCTATCTTCGGGGTTGTCACGATTGCCACGATGGTGACTGTTGTCGCGCTTTCACGGTTTGGCATGGATTCGATTTATGCAGATAGCCATCAAATCAAGAAACTCGCTCGATACAGCCATGCGATTGCGGGCGGCGTGATCCTCGCCTGCGGCACCGCGGTGAAAATGGGGCTGTAACTTTGCGACTCGCCGAGAAAACCAGCCGAGATTTGACTCCTATCTTATAGATGACCGGCAATCATCCACGCCATTACGCCCAGTCTGTCAGATGGCTCTTGTCCGGCGGGGGGAGTGGGCTAAGCCAGGCGCGAAGTAGGAGGTCGGCTTCGCTCTTGGTCATGTATGCGTATTCCGATTGTTCGGCTTTTGCGACGATCGCCAGCCATTGACGCTTGTTGTTTTGATGGACGAACAGAATGCTCTCATCGTGCACGAAGTAACCCAGATTCCATTGCTGCGTGAAGCGTTTGGGCTTACGCACAATGACACCTGCGGGAACCAACGCCCATTGCGATCGCCTTGACCATGCTCCCGTTCCTCCCAAGCTTGCGAAGATGAGACAGTACATTAATAAGAGGGCCAACTCGCTCGCTTCAATGCCGACTCCCGCTATAAGATTAATGATTATGCCCAGGGAATAAAGGACGATAGCGGCAAGAATGAGAATGAAGGCAAGTCCCCCGGAGAGTCTATAGTGTCTCTTCCATAGCGGGTATTCTGATCGAAGAGGTCGTTCGTCAGATTCAGCAGAGTCACAATCCGCTAGACCGGGAAATGAGGGATGCGCTTCGCTTAGAGGTTGGGGTTCGAACTGCACGGCGATTGGCACGATCGCTTCGCGGTTGCTTATTTCGAGAGGCGTTGGATGGGTGCGCATTATCTCACCAGCAAATCCACGCTCGATAAGAAGTTCGCAAACCGCGCATACGCTCAATGCATCTCGATAAGCCATACCGTCCATTGAACGAAGGTTAGCCACCGTTTCCCGAAAATTGCATTCGTCCATATTCGCAAGCGTTTCCATCAAGAGGCGTCGATCTTTCTTGATTTCTCTTTTTCGAAATAGCGGTATGAGCAATACACCCGAGCCGCAAAAAAAAGCACTACCGAGATAGGAAGGCAATGCCGGGAATAGAGTGAATCGAATTGTAACGATCAAAATCCCCGCCAACATAGCTGTACCCATGCCTAGAATTATCGAGCCTGAGCTGTGCATTGGGCGGAGATTGCGCCTCAATTCAACATCTGTAATGCCGTTGTTCGGCAGTGCCTCGCTCATGGCTATTGTCCCCCGTCCGATGCACCAGGCCAACGCCTGCCTTCGTTGACATCTTTCTCGAATGTCTTTTTCTTGCGGAGAAGGTGGTGGTAGTGTTGGGCGAAGCGGTGCGCTTCGTCGCGCATGAATTGCAATAGTTGTAAGGCGGGGTTGTTGCGGGCGAGGCGAATCGGGGCGGAGCGCGCTTGAATGAAAATCTCCTCCTCGCGCTTGGCGAGCGACATGACCATAGGCGGGCGAATGTTCATTTCGCTGAACACTTCCATGCCCGCGTGAAGCTGGCCGAGTCCTCCGTCGATTAAGATGATGTCGGGGAACAGCTCGTCGCCGTCGGCTGCGTACCGATATCGCCTGCGGATAACCTCGCTGATCGCTGCGTAATCGTCGATGCCTTCGACCGTGTTGATTTTGAATCGCCGATAGCCTGACTTGAAGGGTTTGCCATCGATAAAACAGATGAGCGAGCCGACCATCTCCGTGCCCTGCAGGTGGGCGATGTCAATGCACTCCATGCTGCGTGGCGGCGCGTCGAGATTTAATATGCCAGCCAGTTTTTCCAAACCTTGACGCGGGTCAACGTAAAACGCTTCCGGCTGAACGTCTTCGCGCACATCGCCTGACAGCTCGAGCGATTTGATCGCCTTGACGCGGTCGCGCATCTTCGCAGCATCTTCAAAGCGAAGTTCGTCGGACGCTTGTTGCATTTCTTTTTCCATCTGCCTGAGCACGACGCTTCGTTTGCTGGCGAAGAAATTTTTCAGCCTAACGACGTCCTTGCGATAGTCTTCCTTGCTGATCATCGCAGCGCAAGGGGCTGTGCATTGATTGATCGCATGAAGGAGGCAAGGCCTGAAAAATCTTCGTGACTCGTCGTCGGCACGAATGTCAAGCTCGCAGGTGCGGAATTTGAAAACCTTTTGCAGTGCGTTGACCGCATCGCGTATGGCAGCGGGCGACGAAAACGGGCCATAGAGTTTGCTTCCTTTCAGGCGGGGCGTGCGCGTGACAAACACGCCGGGGTAGTCATCCTTGGTCGTGATTTCGATATAGGGGAATGTCTTGCCATCCTTGAGCATGGCGTTGTGCGGAGGCTGAATGTCCTTTATCAGCCTGGCTTCTTTTAGCAGTGCATCGACTTCACTGTCGCATTCCAGAAAATCGATGTCGGCGACGCTCTCAACCATTCGGCAGATGTCCGGGCCTCGCGTGTTGAGCAGATCGGCGGAGGGTTGAAAGTAGCTGCTGACGCGCGAACGAAGGTCTTTCGCCTTGCCAATGTAGAGCACGCGTCCTTCGCCGTCTTTCATCAGGTAGACGCCCGGCGTCTTGGGAAAATTCGCAACGTGGTCGCGGATTGATTGGAATCGGTCTTCAGGCATTTCTTCAGTCATTGTAAGCGGAAACGCGTTCTTATGGCATCGCCCGGAAAAACCAGGGCTGATCCCGCGACATAAAAACACATCCTGTTGCCGTTGAAAGCCCGTACACTTGCATGACGAATGGCACCACGATAAAAACAATACACTGTACAGGTCTTTTACATGCATAGATTGAGAGAGGATAGACAGATGATGACACGGGTAACGGAACGAAGTCGATGGCTCCATGTGGTTTTGCTGATTGCGGTTGGGTCGGCGTCGTTGGCGGGTTGTGCAAATTCGCAAAGGCTATCCTATCCGCATACGAGGACAGTTGACCATGTTGACGTCTATCACGGCGTCGAGGTGGCTGACCCGTATCGCTGGCTCGAAGACGCGGACTCCGACGAAACCAAGGCGTGGGTCAAGGCGGAAAACGAAGTCACATTTGGTTACCTCAACAAGATCCCGGCTCGCAAGAAAATCCGCGAAAGGCTTACGGAAATTTGGAATTACGAGAAGTTCGGTCAGCCTCAGAAGAAGGGTGGCAAGTACTTCTACACGAAGAACGATGGATTGCAGAACCAGAGTGTTTTGTTTGTCGCGGACACCCTGACTTCGACTCCGCGGGTGTTGCTCGACCCGAATACACTCTCTAAAGATGGAACGATTTCGCTGACTGGAATCGATGTGAGTGAAGATGGCAAGCATATGGCATACGGATTGGCCTCAGCTGGCTCGGATTGGCAGGAATGGCGCGTTCGGGATGTTGAGACCGGCAAAGATACTAAGGACCACGTCAAATGGGTGAAGTTCAGTAGTGCTTCCTGGACGAAAGATGGCAAAGGATTTTTCTATAGTCGATATGACGAGCCAAAGAAAGACAAGGAATTTCAGGACGTCAATTTCTTTCAGAAGCTCTACTACCATCAGCTTGGTACGCCCCAGGCGGATGATATTCTGGTTTACGATAGACCCGACAAGAAGGAATGGGGATTCAATGGATCAGTGACAGATGATGGGCAATATCTGGTTATCAGCGTTCGATTGGGCACGGAGCGTAAGAACCTTATTTTCTACAAGGACTTGCAGGCCAGTGCGGCTCCGACACTCGAAAACATTAAGAACGCACCTGTTGTCGAACTGATTAGTGAGTTTGAATCACAATATGTACCGATTGACAACCAAGGCCCTGTATTTTGGCTGCGAACAGACAAAGACGCGCCACGAGGCAGAGTCGTTGCTGTGGATTTGCGCAATCCAGGACGTGCGAACTGGAAAGAGTTGATTCCGCAGAGCAAGGAAACGCTTCGAGGAGTCAGTTCCGTTGGCGGGAAGCTGGTCGCTTCTTATCTGAAAGATGCTTATAGCCAAGTTAAGGTTTTTGACGCCAACGGCTCGTTTGTTCGAAACGTAGCCTTTCCGGGCTTGGGGACGGCCCGTGGTTTTGGCGGCTCGCGAAAAGAAAACGAAACCTTCTATTCCTATTCGAGCTATACCGATCCGGGCACGATCTATCGCTACAGCATGGCGACGGGAGAGAGTTCGGTTTTCAGAAGGCCAGAAATCAATTTCGATTTCGACCAATATGAAACGAGCCAGGTATTCTACCGCAGCAAAGATGGCACGAGCATACCGATGTTCATTACGCACAAGAAAGGCCTTTCGCTTGACGGGCAGAACCCGACGATCCTTTACGGCTATGGAGGGTTCAACATTCCGATCACGCCTCGCTTTCGTGTCTCGACGTTGGTTTGGTTGGAAATGGGTGGCGTATATGCGGTCGCCAATCTGCGTGGTGGCGGCGAATATGGAAAAGCCTGGCACAGCGCCGGCAAGAAACTCAAGAAACAAAACGTTTTCGATGACTTCATCGCGGCATCGGAATGGCTGATCGATCGCGGCTATACGTCGTCGTCCAAGCTCGCGATCCATGGCGGAAGCAATGGTGGCTTGTTGGTCGGCGCCTGCATGGTTCAACGACCAGATCTATTTGGTGCTTGTTTGCCCGCCGTCGGTGTCCTGGACATGCTGCGATTTCCGGAATTTACAATCGGCTGGGCCTGGACTTCGGATTACGGCTCACCCAAGAATCCGGAAGAATTCAAAGCACTGTATGCGTACTCGCCTTACCATAACACGAAGCCCGGCACGGCCTATCCCGCGACTATGATTACGACAGGCGATCACGACGACCGGGTTGTGCCTGCACATAGCTTCAAGTTTGCGGCGGCTCTACAGAAGGCCCATGTCGGCAATGCGCCCACACTAATTCGAATCGAAACGCGCGCCGGTCACGGTGCGGGCAAGCCGACTTCGATGCGAATCGAGGAAGACGTGGATCGGCTCGGTTTCCTCGTCGAAACGCTCGAGATTACGCAATAACGTGATGTGTAGGACGCACTCCCTTATGGGAGTGCGTCGCCGCGATCCGATCTGATGAAATCCCTGCTCGCGTGAGCGCGGTCTTCCAAGATGGGCGAGCCATGGCCACATGAGCGTGGACCATGTCACCCATCGAATACATATGACATTATATTGTCGTATGTGTCGAATCTATGCCGAATGGACGGGGCAGCCGCCAGCACTGGCGCCGGTCGGCTCATCGCCGCCGTAAACTTCATGCGTTGGCCTGCCCGACAAAATCTGTTCCTTGCCCCAGTTGGCAACATTTTTGAACGTGTCTGATGCGATGAAGGCGTCGAACGCTGACTTGACGGACCATTGAGAAACGATCAGGTAGTGCCCGCCGTCCGTAATGTTCTTGAACATGTTCGTTTCGCCGTGTCCGTCGATTCCACTCATCGCCTTGACGACTTTGTTGAATGCGTTTTCAAACGTTTCTTCTTTTCCGGCGATGACGTGATAATTCATTCCGATCGTAACCATTGGCATTCCTCCTTGTGTGTTAACCTGTAGTGCGAAAACGATAGACGCTGACGATGCGCGACCAAGTGTTGACGACTGTAAGCGCTAGCAATCTATCCATCCTTGTTCTTATCGTAAGCAAAGATTGATATCTTCGCTATTGGTTTTGACGACATTCTCTAATCCTGACTCTAATCCTGAAGAGGTTTGACAGTTGCGTTGAGGCGCGTGCGCAGGAAATTGTTTGGCGTAGCGTGTCAGGGCGCCAAGCTGTGCTCAGTCATCTGGTAACTTGCATTGGAACCAGCGCATAGTGGTTTCCCAGCTTCTTTCTCGCTGCTTCGAGAACGAAGGCGCAGGGGCTTTTCATATCGGACATCAGTGCAACTCGCCGACAACGCCGACCTGCTGAATTTAGACGCACCGCAAACATGTCGATGGAGTTTTGAAGGGCTGGACCAGTCCTGTCAGCCTTAATTCCGATAATGCTGCGCGTGACCTCCGTGTGTTTGGTTGGTGCGTGAATGTAGGTTTGGTTGCCAAGTAGCAAGAGCATCATGACAAATCGAAAGAGCATTTTAGCTGCGGCTACATTGGTCATGGTGGGCCTTGCCGTTGTCATTACGGCAACGGGAACCATCGTCTCCTATCGCAGCGCGCTTGCAGAAAAAAAATCGGATTTGCGTGCGATCGCTCAGCGTGAAGCGCAAGTCATCGAAGCGACGTTCAAACATGGCTCGAATGGGCATCTTCCGGACGATCACTCTCATCCCACTTCGCTAATGAATTGCCCAAGATGTTCTGCTGCGGTTTTGCTTGTCACGGACATTTTGCGTGAAGGCGGGAACCTCCATAGTGGCTTGGGCGAGGGCATTGAATTTGTAGTTGGCAGTCGTGAAGGAAACGCCATTCGTTTTCTGCTTCGGCACAACCGTGAACAGCTGGACGAGAATCACAAGCCGTTACCTGTGCCCTGGGAGTCTGAATTAGCCGAGCCGATGCGTTTGGCGCTCTCAAGTTTGTCGGGCACGATTGAGGCCAAAGACTATCGTGGAGAGACTGTGTTGGCGGCGTACGCTCCGGTCAAGATACTGGGATGGGGTGTCGTGGCAAAGATCGATATGGCTGAAATGCGCGCGCCATTTGTGGCATCATCAAGACATAGTCTTGCATTGGCTGCTTTTGCGATTGTTGCCGGGTTGATTATTTTGCGGAGGCGACTGAAGCCGCTTATCAGGCTTTCTCAGGATAGTGAGGATCAGGCCCTGGCTGCATTGGAAAGCCAAAAATACGCACTGGACGAGCATTCGATTGTCGCCATCACCGATCCTTCAGGAAAGATTACCTACGCAAACGACCGGTTCTGCAGAATAAGCCAATACTCAAGGGAGGAGTTGCTGGGGCAAAATCACCGAATCGTCAATTCAGGCTATCATTCCCGCGCTTTCTTCTTGGAACTATGGGAAGTAATTGAAGCGGGGGGAGTTTGGCAGGGCGAAGTATGCAATCGGGCTAAGGATGGCTCTCAGTATTGGGTGGATACGACAATAGTTCCATTCAAAGATAGTGCTGACAAGATAACGCAATATATCGCCATTCGAACGGACATAACAAGGTCAAAGCGTTTACACCGGGAGCGAGAGCGATTTCATCGCGTGGTGGAGGGGTCACTCAACGAAATATATATTTTCGATTCCGAGACTCTTCACTTTGTCGATGCAAACTACGGCGCACGGAACAACATTGGATATTCGATGGCCGAACTCCGGGAAATGACTCCTGACAACCTCAAGCCGGATTTTACGAGAGAGTCTTTTGCGGAATTGATCAAACCACTACGAGACGGAACCAGGCAAAAGATCCAGTTTGAAACAATTCATCAACGTAAGGATGGGACGCAATATCCTGTTGAAATACATCTCCAGTTGATGGATGTTGAATCACCTGTGTATGTTGCGATTGTTCTCAACATCACCGAACGAAAGCGAACGGAGGCGGCGCTTAGCGAATCTCTCGCAGCTGCAGCGGCTGCCGAATCGTCCGACCGGGCTAAGAGCGAATTCCTGGCTAATATGAGTCATGAGATTCGCACGCCGATGACGGCTATCCTCGGCTTTGCCGAAAACCTGCTCGACAAGGAACGATCCGAGACTGAGAAGCTGAATTGTGTCCACATCATTCGTCGCAACGGCGAGTATCTCTTGGGTATCGTCAACGACATCCTTGACCTCTCCAAAATCGAGGCTGGTAAAATGGAAATCGAACGCAAAGAGTGCCATCCTTGTCAAATCATCGCGGAGGTGTCTTCGTTGATGCGTGTACGGGCCGATGCGCAGGGGCTACAGTTCAAGATTGAATACCTTGGGGCTATTCCTGAAACCATCCAAAGCGACCCAACACGCCTGCGTCAGATACTTATCAATCTGTTGGGAAACGCAATCAAATTCACCGAAGTTGGGAGCGTTCGCCTGGTTACTCAGATTGTAAACGAAGGAAGCTCGCCGCGATTGCAGTTCGAAGTGATCGACACGGGGTGCGGTATGACCGAGGAAGAAAAATCCTCGTTGTTCGAGCCTTTTATGCAGGCTGACAACTCGTTGACAAGAAAGTTCGGTGGAACGGGGCTCGGCTTGGTCATCAGCAAGCGCTTTGCCCAAATGCTTGATGGTGACATTGTTGTGGCGTCAACAGAGCCGGGCAAGGGGTCCAGCTTTCGCATTACCGTAGCCACTGGTAAGCTGGATGGCGTGAAGATGTTCGATGACCCTATGTCTTCGACTGTCGTGGCCGATGTCGGCAGCACCCCGCAATCGCTTTCCAAGGTAGGCCTCAAAGGATGCCGTATCCTGTTGGCCGAAGATAACCCTGTCAATCAGGTTCTTGTCACCGGTATTCTCAAGAAATCAGGCGCCGAAGTTACCGCAGCCAAGAATGGCAAGCTAGCGCTCGATGCTGCGCTGGCGGCGCGTGATGAAGGCAGTCCTTTCGATGTCATCTTGATGGACATGCAAATGCCTGTTATGGACGGCTATGACGCCACGAGTCAACTTCGGCAAAAGGGTTACACGGGACCGATTATCGCTCTGACCGCTCATGCCATGTCCAGCGACCGAGAGAGGTGTATCAACGCCGGGTGCGACGACTACGAGACTAAGCCCATCAACCGCATTGAACTAATCGAGACAATACAGCGGTACCTGGTTCCTGCAGATGTTGTTTCCTAAGTAAGGCTGTAACTTACTGCCGGAGGAGGGACTCGAACCCTCACTGAGTTGCCCCAACGGGATTTTGAATCCCGCGCGTCTGCCAATTCCGCCACTCCGGCTTATCGTTTTGCGACCACTCACAACTGTTTCCAAAACAAACTTGTCCGCTACCTGTACGACGTCCTTCCAAACCCATATTGCTGTAGGTTTAGGGTATCACAGGTAAAAACCACAGCGTTGCATTCCGTCAGGACGCCCTTCTCGGGCACTACTGCGCCCAAAAGTGCTCCGAACATCATCAAGGTGATTGTCCCGAGAAACCGGGCGAACGTCAAGGTATTCACCGCTCGGGCAATCGTATTATGGCCGTATCTCCGGGAATCAGTGTGAATCGACCCGCGTGTATGCTGTACGCATCGGTAATTGATCAGTGGGCAAGACGTTGTAATGTTCTTTGGGATAGGTCTTGCCATGTCTCTGCGATCGCCCTTGCTGAGCGCAGGTATAGTTCAGGTCTATGCGGTAGGTGAGGGGCGAGATTCAATTCGCGCTGTCCACGCAATCTATAAATGCCACTTATTCGGCATCCCATCGCGATGGAGTTCGAACAGCGCTTTCCAGTATGTCCTCCTGGTAGTTCTTGAAATGCACTTTGGGTGAGACAGAATCGGCGGGTGTGAAAGTGCTGAAAGTCTCAGGGCTGTGTGGAATTGTCAAATCATCTTGATCGACGGGCCATGGTCCACTGACTCCAGCCAACCAGCCGCAAGGCATATGCTCCACTTCTTCATCAACAGGATAGTAAAACTTGAACACATAAAACCGCTTATCGTCGCCGTGGCAATCGGCAATGAATGAGTCCATCGTTTCTATCGCATCGGGCGGCGCTTGCATTTCAAACCCTGAACACAGCCAAAACACCATATCACTTTGTGCCAATTGCTCTTGAGAAAGAAATGCACTTGGGAACAAGTCTGCCCTCCCTATCTCTGTCAGGTTATTCAAGAACGTGATGCGGGTCTTCGGATCGGCGGCGAACTGGTTTATGAGTTCGCCCGGCACGCGGGCGTTCCACCGAGTTAATGTAATTAGTGCCTGCAATCGGAGGTCCGTACGTTCGACGTCCAACCAAGTACGCGTAGATGGAACCTCAAGAACGGCGCGAAGCAATTTGTAGAGCTTGGTTTCCGATGGCAGAAACCCAGCCAACTCGATCAATTTTTTCAGAAGCTCGGCGATAAGTCCAACCTCAAACGACTGGATTTCGTGTCTTCCAAGGTTCTTCAGTGCTTGCTCAAAATCGCGAGTAAGTGACTCTTTGATTCGGCCCAACTCGTTAACATCGATCTGACCCTTCTTCAAACAGTGAATGGTCATTGCGTACACGTCGGACTTGACGTCGTTTTGGCTGAGAAGTTTGAATATCCGAGGGAAGAGTACTTCAACCAACTCCCGCTTGACGGGTCTGGCCAGCAGTCGCCCAAAAACGCTGAAGGCGGATTCCAGGGGCGGCTCGTGCTCTTCCAGAAGGTCCAAGAGCGTCGATACTGAATTCCGGGAATTGGCTTCCGACAGGATGTAAAGAGCTTTGGACGAGATTGTTCGATCTCTTGGCAATGAACTAAAGACGTTGGCAATGAAGTCGACCGTGTCAGCATCGCGCGTAAACCATAAAACGTTAAGGAGCTGTACACGGGTACTGCAAATCCCCTCCAGGTCGTCCGGGTAGCTCTGGCGGATAGCCTCATAAACAGCGGGCAAATGCTCAACCGACCAACCTCCACTGAACTCACAAAGCGCATCCGACGCGCGTTCTCGAATTTCGTCGTCGGGCGAGGCGAGTTCCTTAAGGAAACTGGGCGGCGGGGGAATGCGGCGGCGCGCCCGATACTTGGCTACAACCATCGCCACACCCAACACGCCTAACATAACCAGAAACCACTGCATGTGCCCCTCCGTTCAATACCTTTCCGATTACGAGTTCAAACCGCAAAAAAAGGTTTTGGCTGTGACTTCGTCTGCCCTCATGTGGCTCGCGTTTCGGTAAGAAAGGACTGGGGACAGCCGGTAGTCAGTTGGCCAACCTTCCGAATAGAAAGGAGCTTATCAGACCGCCCCCGATCGAGATTCATTCTACACAACTGCCCTAAGTTGCACAGCAGGTTTCGCTAAGCGCAATTGATTGAGACTCAATCTCGCAGCATTGGACTCGCCCAGTAGTGCAACATGAATTGATCGCTGATTCCTTCGGAAATCGCGCCGTTACCGCTGGTAACGCCATTAGCCAATGCAGGCTCGTAAATTTCGTCGTCCCTTGATTCACCGTAGGCTCTTGGATGCGGTTGAGACCCTGCACCTTTCGGAAGGCAATTGCGATCAGGCGGCACACTACGCTGTCGAATTGATATACGATTCAGGTCGAGGTAGTGATCTCCGCGCATGGGATAGTGTCGATCTCGTCTCTTTCGAATCGCCCAGAGCCGTTTTATACAATGGTAGCGTTCGGGAGCAGGTCGCCTGTGCCCACTAAAGCAAGCTCTATTCTACCGTAGCGTTCGTATGCACTTATTACTCGCAAAACAGAGCGATTCGCCGCTACATTTGACTGTTCGCTGCTATAATTTCAGTTGCAGGTGATAGCCAGCTCATCGGGTCGGGCCATCACGATGCAGCCATGGCCGCAGCCCGTGGTGTCCGTGTCGTCGTAGCTCCCGAAACCGGAAATTGCGATCGTGCCGTGCACGTGATCGCAGTCACAGCCCTCTTCCTCTTTGCTGCCGCGCGAGCCGCCTGTAATGCAGGAGGTCGGAATGAGCGAGCCAATCGCGAGCGGAGGAACAATGCTCTCAAGCGCGAGCGCCTCGACCATGACATCTACGCCACTGTTGTCGTTGACATTGCTGTTGTCCGCTGCCACGCACTCTTCCTGCCTACCACTTTCGTAGAATCCGCTGATAGTCCGGGTCGGGCCGGCAAACTGAGACAGCGTCAAAGTGAAGTTCCATGTACCATTCAGGAGCGCCTTACCCACCGCTGCACAGGTGTAGTTGACCAGGTGTTCGTCGTTAACCAGCGATGAAGCAATCATTTCGATGTTCTTCGTTTGTGTTTTGGAGTCGTCCAGCGTGATGTTGCTGTTCGAGGGGTCCTTCAGTTTCAGGTTGTCGTAAATCAGGCTGGTGACGATCCACTCGACTTCATTGTCCTGGTCATCTTTGAGTTTCAGCTTGGGAGGGATTCTTCGGCCAATGGTGATGAACCTCAGCACGAACGATTCGCCGACAGCGAATTTGTCACCAAGCCCGCCATTTGGGTTGAGTAAAGTGAACACGACGCCGTAGGGCACTTTGATTTTGGTGAAGTGATCGACCTCAGCGGTTACCGATACCACGCCGTCCAGGTCCCTGGTGGTGGTCGCACCGTCAATGAAGTCATTGTCCAGCGTCACCAGGCCGAGACCGAAGGTCGTCTCCGGATCGAGCGGGTCGCCGTTGCTGTCGAGTGCATCTTCATCGTTGGCGATGGCCGCCTGCAGGTCGGTGTCGTCGAAGGTGAAGGTCATAGTTATGGGCGTGTCAAACGTCATCGATGGCGTGACGTCATAGAAGCCATCCTCGTCAAGCTCGATGGTGAACTCGGTATCCTCACCCACCACGCCGGCAGGAAAATCGAGCCTCAGCTTGCTGTCTTCGCTGGTAATGACACCGCCTTCTGCAGGCGTGATCATGCCGCTGCCGAGTTGGACATTCTCGTTGGCGTTCGAGTTGTCCTCCGTGGATGTGTTACTGTTGTCACCAACCGGCACACTGCACGATGCGCCCAGAAGGGATAGGGAAAACAGCACGCACACAACAAAGGTCCCAAGCGTAGGATTGCATCTCATCATTATCCATTTCCTTTCATGGGTTCGGCGAAACGCCAGTTGGCGGGGGTTGTATAGTTAGAATCGGCGGCCCGCGTTCCGTCAGAAGATAGCCATGGCCACACTACGCTGTCAAATTGGCATACGATTCAGGTTGACACCATGATTTCTGCCAACGTGGCAGACTTTCCATAGCAGGCTGACGTCGGTCGCTGCGTCGTAAGTCTTTTCAACAAAACAACTTATGGATATGTGCGGTGTCGAGGCTGGCTGGCCCGCAACTTGCGTATAGGCTGTAGTGATGTGACGTTCTCTGCGCTTGGGATAGGGTCGATCTCGGCTCTTTCAAATCGCGCAGAGTCGTTTTTTTCGAGTTTCCAGAGCAGTTCCAATCAATGGCAGCGTTCGGGAGCAGGTTTCTTCCCGCGTGTATTTGTGAATTTGCCGCTGCATTGATCGTTCGAGGCTCTGAATCAATCTAATTTCTTGTTGAGGAGATAGGGGATATGGCGGTTAAGCAGTTGGCCTATGAGCAGGACGCGAGGCAGGCGTTGAAGTGTGGCGTCGAAAAACTTGCCAACGCGGTCAAATCGACGCTGGGTCCGCGAGGTCGTAACGCCGTGCTCGACAAGGGCTGGGGTGGACCGACCGTGACGAAAGATGGTGTCACCGTCGCGGAAGAAATCGAACTTATTGATAAATACGAGAACATGGGCGCTCAGCTTGTGAAGGAAGCGGCCAGCAGGACGAGCGAAGTGGCTGGGGACGGCACGACATCTGCTACCGTTTTGGCGGAAGCCATCTTCAAGCACGGGCTTCGCAATCTGGCGGCTGGTGCGGATAGCAATTCTGTCAATCGTGGCATCGAAAAAGCGGTTCGCAAAGTTGTTGAGGAGCTGGGTGAGATGTCCCGGGCTGTTCGAGCCAACAAGCGAGACGACATTGTCAATGTAGCCCGCATCTCGGCGAACAACGACGAAGCGATCGGCAAGCTGCTTGCGGATTGCTTCGAGAAAGTCGGCAACGATGGCGTGATTACTGTCGAGGAGGGGAAAACCTCCGAAACGACGATCGACGTTGTCGAGGGTATGCAGTTTGATCGCGGCTTCCTGTCGCCTCATTTCGTGACAGATCAGGACTCGATGGAATGCTCTTTAGATAAGACGCTCGTCCTTATCCATGAAGAAAAAATCAGCAGTGTTCCGAAGCTCGTTCCGCTCTTGGAAAAAGTTTCCAAAGCGAAAAAAAATCTTCTGATTATCGCGGAAGATATTGAAGGTGAAGCGCTCGCGACACTGGTCGTAAACAAGCTTCGAGGCATCGTTAATGTATGTGCGGTGAAGGCTCCGGGTTATGGCGATCGTCGAAAGGCGATGTTGCAGGATATTGCAGTATTGACAGGCGCGACGGCTGTGATGAAGGACCTCGGGCTTGATGTCGAGAAAATCTCAATTAGCGATCTTGGTCAGGCGAAGAAAATTCACGTCGACGCCAACAACACGACCATCATCGAAGGTGCAGGCACCACGAAGGATATTCAAGCCCGAATCGTACAAATCACGCAGGAAATCCAGAACACAACTTCTGACTACGATCGTGAAAAACTTGAAGAGCGTCGCGCGAAGCTCGTTGGCGGCGTAGCACAGATCAACGTTGGGGCTGCGACGGAAACAGAACTCAAAGAAAAGAAAGCCCGAATCGAAGACGCCCTCCATGCGACGCGTGCTGCAGTAGCTGAAGGCATTGTCGTTGGTGGCGGCGTTGCACTAATTCGAGCATCAAAGGTCCTGGACAAGATGCGCCTCAAGGGTGACGAGCAAGTTGGCGTGGACGTCGTCCGCAGTGCGGTTGTCGAGCCGATTCGACAAATCGCAACCAATGCAGGCTTTAATCCGGGAATCGTTCAGCACAAGGTCGAGTCGCAGAGCGGCAATTTCGGCTTTAACGCGGACACCGGCGAATACGGCGATCTATTGAAGGGCGGCGTGATCGATCCGACGAAAGTAGTTCGCTCGTCGCTGGAAAATGCCAGCAGCGTTGCACGGATTCTGTTGAGCACCGACGTTTGTATTTCGGATAAGCCCAAGGATGAAGACGATGCACCGCCGATGGGGCCTGGCATGGATGACGGCATGGGGATGATGTAATAAAACCGGTGCGCCGCAGGGATCGCATCGATGTGTGTATTTGGATAATCGGATAAACCGCCGGCGCTTCGAAATGCGAACCGGCTTGGCATTAAACGGAGATCGAGGAGCTATGGCAACAGCAACAGCAAGCAAGAAGAAGGTCAAATTCCGTCCCATGGATGATCGTATTCTTATCGAGCCTTGCGAGGCAGAAGAAATGACATTGGGCGGGATCATCCTTCCCGATGCCGCTCGGGAAAAACCACAGCGCGGGATCGTTACCGCAACGGGTCCGGGCAAACTGCTGGACAGCGGCAGCCGGGGTGAAATGTGTGTCAAAGTAGGCGACGAGGTTTTCTACGGGAAATACGCTGGCACGGAAATTGACATGGGTAGTGACAACTTCGTGGTACTTCGCGAAACCGATGTCTTGGCTATCGTTGGAAATTAGTTAATCGCGGGGATTCACTCTTGACGCCCCGAATCATATAGAGGAGTCAGCGATGGCAAAACAAATCATGTTCTCCCAGGAGGCGAGAGGCCAAATCCTGGAAGGACTTTCTAGACTCGCAGATGCGGTAAAAGTGACGATGGGGCCGACAGGCCGCAATGTCATGCTGCAAAAATCGTTTGGCGCGCCGCGCATCACCAAGGATGGCGTCAGCGTAAGCAAAGAAGTGGAATTGCCCGAGCCGTTCGCCAATATGGGCGCCAAGCTTATCAATCAGGTGGCATCCAAGACGAGCGACGCAGTCGGCGATGGCACCACTGCGGCGACCGTCCTCGCGGAAGCAATTTTTCGAGAGGGTCTTAAGGCGGTCACCGCGGGCATCAATGCGATGGCTGTTAAACGAGGCATTGATCTGGCGGTGAGTGCCGCTATCGAGTCAATCAAAGACCTCTCCACTAAGGTTCGATCCAACGACGATCTGGCCAAAATCGCAACAATTTCTGCAAACGGCGACGAAGGAATTGGCAAGTTGCTTGCGAAGACCCTCGATGAGGTCGGCACGGATGGCGTGGTTGAAGTCGAAGAGGGCCAATCGCTTGAGACGGAAAACGAAGTGGTCGAAGGGATGCAGTTCGACAAGGGATACCTTTCGCCATACTTCATGACGGACCCCGGCTCGCTCGAATGCGTTCTCGCGGACCCCGCAATTTTGATTTTCGAAAAGAAAATTTCAAATCTGCGCGAATTCCTGCCCATCCTCGAAGCGGTTTCAACGGCTGGCAAGCCACTGCTTGTTATTGCGGAAGATGTCGATGGCGACGCGCTGGCCGGGTTGGTCGTAAACAAGATTCGTGGTGTATTTAAGTGCTGCGCGGTGAAGGCGCCGGGCTTCGGTGATCGGCGAAAAGCCATGCTGGGTGACATTGCGACGCTTACCAACGGCAAGCTGATCAGTGAAGACCTTGGGATTAAGCTCGAAAACATCACGATTGGCGATATGGGTTCTGCGAAGAAGGTCGTTATCACGAAGGATGCAACGACGATCATCCAAGGTGCAGGCAAGAAGAGTGACATCAAGTCACGCTGCGAGCAAATCCGAAACCAGATTGAAGCGACGACCAGCGACTACGATCGCGAAAAATTGCAGGAAAGACTTGCAAAACTGACCGGCGGCGTGGGCGTTATTCGCGTTGGTGGTGCAACCGAAATCGAAGTTAAAGAACGTAAAGACCTTGTCGATGATGCGTTCCACGCGACAAAGGCTGCAGCGGAAGAAGGGATCGTGCCGGGTGGCGGCGTCGGGTTTTTGCGGGCTATCTCAGCAGCCACAAAGGCACGCGACAAGGCTCGCGGCGAAGAGAAAACGGGCGTAGATGTCATCATCCAGGCCCTCCGTGCACCAACAAGACAGATCGTGGATAACAGCGGGCGCGAGGGTGAAGTCGTTGTCGAGCAGATTCTGGAGAAGAGTGGATCGTTCGGTTTCGATGCACGCAAAGGCGATTTCTGCGACATGGTCAAGGCGGGGATCATCGATCCGGCCAAAGTGTTGCGGGTAGCACTGGAAAGTGCTGCGAGCGTAGCTGGCCTGATGCTGACGACGGAAGTGCTTGTAACAGAGCTTAAGGATGAGGACAAGAAGATCGAGAACGCTGTCCGATAGATATTAATCGAATAGGATTGGATTGAAGCAAGGGCGGGCTTATGTCCGCCTTTTGCTTGCCCGGAGTGCAGCGCAGCCTTTACAACCTGCGCCGGGAGAGTTGATTGGCCGGTGCGATAAGCAGCGTCGCATGATTGGCATTTGAAATACAAGAGAGATGTCGGTGACCAGCGACAAAAGAGATTTCTATGATGTCCTTGGCCTAACGCGCGAAGCTTCGCCGGGGGAGGTTAAGAAGGCATACCGCCGACGTGCGCACAAATACCATCCCGATCGAAATCAAAACGATCCTGATTCAGAGCGAAAATTCAAGGAAGCCGCCGAAGCCTATGAGGTTTTGGCTGATCCCGCCAAACGTCAACGATACGATCAGTTCGGACACGCGGGTCTGAGCGGTGCGGGGGTTCACGATTTCCACAGTAGCTCAGTCGAAGATATTTTTTCGATGTTCGGCGACATCTTCGGAGGCGGGGGTGGTGGATCGCGCAGGCGAAGCCGAGGTGCAGACTTGCAGACGCAGGTTGAGGTGAGCCTTTTGGATGTCGCGAACGGAGCGGATCGCTCGATCGAGTTTTCCAGGCGAGACTTGTGCGATGACTGCAGTGGCACGGGGGCGGCTCGCGGATCGGAGCAAAAAAAGTGCCAAACATGTGCCGGTTATGGTCAGGTTGAACAGTCCGGCGGATTGGGCGGCTTGTTTGGTCGTGTGATTACGACCTGCCCGACTTGCAATGGGCGATGCACTGTCATTACAACGCCGTGTCCAGCCTGTCGAGGAGATGGCCGAACTGCCAAGCATCGTGTTGTCAGTGTGCAAATACCAGCCGGCATCCATGATGGCCAAGCTGTTCGTGTGCGAGGTGAAGGAGAGCCGAGCGAAGATGGTATGTCGAGAGGCGACTTGCATTGCTATGTTCATGTGTCGAAACATCCTTTTCTTGAACGCCACAATAATGATCTGCTGTGCCGAATGCCCATCAGCTTCACCCAGGCGTCACTCGGTGCGAACGTGGAAGTTCCAACTCTGAGCGGCAAAGCGGAATTGAAAATCCCAGGCGGTACGCAGCACGGCCAGCTCTTTCGTCTCCGAAGCCTGGGTGTGCCCGACTTGCGGAGCGGACGAACGGGAGATGAGTTGGTTCAGGTGATGATCGAAATACCGAAGAAGCTAAGCAAGGATCAGAAGACGCTCCTTCGTGAATTCGCCGAGACGGAAGACAAGTCGGTCATGCCGGAATCCAAGGGCTTTTTTGATAAGGTCATGGAATATATTCAAGGGAATGGCGTCGAATAATGCCGTTTCATCGTCCAAGTGAAGGTCGTCGATCGGCTTTCATGGGGTAATGCGGGAGCAACATTCCGTGCAAGGAGAATACTTAAAGCAATCGCAATAGCCTCGCGTGCTTAACAAGAGTTGAAACTGCTATTGCAATCGCAATTGAGTTGGAACGCTACGATGAAGAAGCAAAAAATCAAAGAACAAGCCTCGGCGAATGAGTGTCACGAAACGAAGTCGCATGCTACTCAAGGGGGCAATGAGGAAAGCGTGAGAGATTCAGTTGCTGACACGGTAGTGCCGAGTGATTCTACCGAACATGGTCAGGCGGAATCGAGCCCTCAAGAGCAGGAGCCAACCTTGGAGGAGAAGGTGGCTTCGCTTGAAGATAGCTTGCTTCGAGCCAAGGCGGATTATCAGAATTTGCAGAGGCGAGCCGCCGCTGATCGTAGCGATGCTATTCGGTATGCGAATGCCGATCTCATGCGATCGTTGGTTGGCGTTGTGGATGACTTCGATCGCGCGCTGTCGTCGGAATCCTCTGATGAACCTGCCGCCATGCAGGAAGGGCTTCGTTTGGTCTATGGTAACCTCATGAAGGCGATGGAAGCTCATGGCTTGGAACGTATTGAGGCGCTTCATAAGCCGTTCGACCCCCATGTCCATGAGGCTTTGATGCAACAGCCTTCGGGCGATTTTCCGCCCGGGACCGTTATTGAAGAAATCGCCAAGGGGTTTTGCCTGCGCGATCGAACGATTCGCCCGGCGAAGGTTATTGTATCGACAGCAACGGACGCGGATTCAAAAACGGACAGTGATTCGAACAATAGCGATTCATAGAACTCGTTCTTAAATGGTCGCGATAAGGTAGTTCATCCATGCCAACCTACGAATATGAATGCACAAAATGTGGTACGGTGACAGAGGTGTTTCAGTCTATCACGGCTGCTACGAAACGTCGCCTGAAGAAAACCGACGAACCCCAATGTGACTGCAATGCTTCTGTTGTACGTCGAATCGGGAGCGGAGCGGGCATTATTTTCAAAGGAGCCGGTTTCTACGAGACCGATTACCGCAGCGAAAATTACAAGAAGGGTGTCAAAGCGGAAAAGGAAGCCAAGGACAAGAAAAGCGAGGCCTCGGATAAGAAGACTGAGGGGACCAAGTCTGAAACCAAGAAGAAACCGAAACCGACTGCAAAAGAGGAATAACGGCTCGATTGCGTGTTTGTCGGTTGTCAGGCTAACGACAGCGATACCCGATAGATGAAAATGCCATAAAACAATGCCCGCGTATGAATGCCCAACCTGCCGAAACACGTTGACCGTCGCATCCGCCGACGAGGCACCGTTTAGACCCTTCTGCTGCGAGCGATGCAAAATGGTGGACCTTGGTCGCTGGTTGGATGGAAGCTATCGTGTTAGCGAATCCACCTCCGAAACAGACATCGATCAAGATAACCAAAATATTGAAAGTTAATACGCTACGCTACAGTCGATTCGACGATGCTGAAGAAGCTGTAGGTGCTACAGTTCATCCTTGACTACCGCGTGAAATTGTCCGAATTCGATTCCACGAAGAGATGTTATTTTCTTCGCAGTCCGGTCAACCGCATCGCTGTCACCGCCAAGTGCAACCGTTATCAGATCGTGGTTCTCATCAATCGGCCAGTGGGTCGCACCGATCACGACTTCCTCATTCTGCACAAGAAGCGAGCGATAGCGCTGCCAAACTTCGGTAACTCGATGATCGCAAAAAGCTGTCAGCACAGCCACAATGCCGGACGTTCCACCTGCAGGCTGTACGCTGGTCAGAAGATCACGGATCAAATCGCGAATCGCCTCTGATCGGTTGTTGTATCCCTTGCCCGCAATATGACGATCGAAAGCTGCGAGCAACTCCGAATCCAACGACACACTGAAGCGATCTATTTGCGCCATCCCGCGATCTCACCATTTCAAACGGAACCAAGTTGACGCTACTACTGTACGCAGAATTACCGTGGCGCCCAGACGGTGAGAAAGCAATGCGAAACAACAGCTCCGAATAAATGCTCAACGGCCGTAGTGAAAGGAAAAGCCGCTATGACTTCGTCCATGATGGCCAATGCTGAAGCCTAGACTTCGTCTACTGTGATGGCCTCGTCTCGATCGGTACCCACGATAATGGCGGTCGGTGTGATGGCGTCGACCGTGATGACTGTAGGCATGACGCCGATGGCTGCGAAACCTGTGCGAGCGGGCGAAGTTGGAACGCCGTTGGCCGTAGTGGTGGCCGGATCGGTAATAGTGGCGTGATGGGCTGTGAGTGTAGACAGGCGAGGAATAGTAGACTGTTTCTGTCGGGACAGCGTGTTGAATCACAACTCTTCTTGGCTGAGTATACGCATACCGTGCCGCCGTCGCGGCATAGTATTGGCCACAGTTTCCACTTGAATAGTTGGATGTTCGAACGGCCGAGCCGGCCCGCCGTCCCGAATATTCAACTCGATCGTAAACGATTCCTGCGGGGAGCGTGTGATAAGTTCTTGCATAGTCCAGGTCATAAGGCTCCGCTTTGGAAGACTTCGGCGCAAGTAAACTCGCCCCAACGCCAACGAAAACCAGCCAGAAGTACAGGCTGCTTTTTTGTATTGCCATTTAATCATCCTCCCGGAAAATTGGTGATATTCGATGCGAAGGCATAGCGCTACCTCCAGTCATCCAGGGAAGAAGACAGATATCCATCGGAATGGTTAGAAAAACTGTCTCAAAAGGGGCGGAAGCCCTCTTAAAGGTCAGTTTTCGGCTGTTCTTGGTCTTAGGCTTCAAGTTCGGTGGATGTTCAGACTGTGACAGCCTGGAATTACTTTGTGCTGTCGTCCCGCGCATCGTGAAGCCATTGTGCAAGCAGCGATATCTCGTCGTGGGGTATCTTCTCCTCGAACGCAGGCATTCGCGCTCTGCCGCGTCCTCGGCTGCGGTACCGCGATTCATGGGCGGGATTGGCGATCATAAGTTCGAGCCAATCAACAGAGCCATAGCCAAACATCTCCGGTGCATTAAATGTCCCGGTGCGCTCGCCTCGATAGCTGTGACACTCATTGCAAACGCTTACAAAAACCTTACGGCCTCGGGCAATCAAGCGTTGGTGCGAATCGATAGCATTCTCATCTATTGATTTATCGTTCAGTTCTATCTTGTTTGCGTCGCTGTTTTCGAGTGCGAGCCGGCCTGGATGTATCGACTCGTCTTCAAGATAGGCGGCGACTGCATCGAAATCAGCATCCAGTTTCAGTTGATCTTCGTCCGACTCTACATCTTCCAGAGTACTCTCAATCCATTTCCGCATTCGCGTGTGCATGGGTTTACCATCATCATCAACCATTCGGCCAAAATACCGGTCGTCCATCGGATTCTTGAGCAAGCCACGAATCCAACTGCGACTTGCGAAGCCGCCGAGGTCCGAAGACGTGGCTGGCTCCGCAGGCTTTTCACCCATGCCGTCTGACCCGAAGTGCCGATGGCACGAAGCGCAATGCTGAGCGAATAATTCCGGCCCCCGTGTCACCGCGTCGCCGGTAAGAAGCGCGAGTGGTCCTTCAGGAGGTATTCCTTTTTCATTGGCAAGTTCAATCGAACGCCTACCCAGCCGACCTGCACGCTCGCGATCACGATGGAATCTCGCTGCTCGAAGCGCACGCTGTTCATGGCTCGTTAGCGTTTCTCCATCCTTTTCCTTCGCACGCAGGATCGCCAAATCGACATCCGGCGGGACCTGATCCGCTCGCAAAGCTGTAAGTGTCAGCCAGCCAACGCTTGCGAAAGCAAGTAGCCCGAAGAGCAGTACGATCCGATGAGCCAGTCGATTTGGCAAGACACGATGCCAATAAGGAATAAGCAAAACGAGCGCACCCATCGCGCCTGGCACGACAATAGCGCCGACCATCTCCGCAGTTGGTGTTTCAAAATACTTGAGCCATTGAAAAAGGAACAGTGCCCACCATTCCGGGCGAGCCGGGTAACTCGAATTCGTCGGGTCGGCTGGCGCCGCCAAGAATTGATCACCTAGCGACAGAGATTGATAGCAAACGAATCCCACCACAACAGCCAGGACAATCGCGCATGTCATTATTCGGGCAGAGCAACCAAATGGCGAGAAGTGGCTCGAAACTTCGCAATTTCGTACCATCGATTCGCCGTGTCGATGGACGGCACGGCTGCGCAAGAAGAATGCGCCAGCAAGACACAACGGCAGCACCGCAACGTGGAGCGTATAGAACCTCGCGAGTGACAGGTTTCCAAATTCAGCTCCGCCCAACAGTAGTTGACGAAGCGATGGGCCAATGATTGGCGTTAATGCGAGGATGTTCGTGCGAACTCGGGTGGAGGCTAATGCGTTTTGATCCCAAGGCAATAAATAGCCGGTGAGCGCCGCCCCAAAGATCATCGCGAGAATACCGATGCTGAGAAACCAAACGAAATCATGAGGCGGACGATAAGCCCGGCGCAAGACGACACCCAGCAAGTACAATCCCGCAATGACAATCAACGCATCGGATGCGAAATGATGTACGCCGCGAACGAGCCATCCGTAAGGCACTTGCGTTTGAATGTACCAGACACTGCTCCACGCGGTCGTGGAGGATGGACTGTAGACCGTCATCAACGCAACGCCAGTTACAACCTCCACCAAGAGCAAGAATAAAAGAACGCTAATCCAAACCGTTCGGCTTGCGGGGCCACTTCGACCCGAACTGCACTGGCCACGGAGCGCGGAGACAAGCCCCGTTCGGTCCTCCAGCCAATCCATTATTCGCACGATACCGGGCTCCCACGTTGTAGCGTTAGTTCATGTGACTCTTGCGAATCTTCCACGACAGCTCTTGGTTGAGTTCACGCACTGCTCAAGAGCAGTGGCACACCGATAATTCCATGTGGACATGCTTTATTGCCAACCTGTCGTACACAAACTTGTCAGCAGCGATCCAACGTCTGACAGGGGCCAGTGCAATTCCCAAATCGAAACGAAACTCAGTTTGCGCATTCACCTGCCGACAGGATGCTTACCCCTTCACTGGCTGCCGTGCAAGGATTGGAGTAGGTCATGCCGTCACAGCCGCAAACCGGGGAGAATACCTCCGTGCAAACATCGGGAATCGTTTCGCATGCACCAGATTGATCGCCCTGGCCACATACACCATCGTCAAACTTGCAGTATTCGCCTGCGTTACAGGGTACACCAGCCAAGCCGCCGCAAAACCCCGAAGGCACCTGGACATTACAGCCCATGGAATGCACTGTCGTCGCCGCAACTAAACTGAGACACAACAAAATAGTTCTTGAAAGTCGGATCATACTATTCACCTTTCGCGTTGGAGGGACCACGGCAAATGCCAAAAAGACGCAAGTTCATCTGCCAGCAATGCGAAATACTAAGGACGTCTAATTGTCCCGGGAAGAGCCGTCGGGGGTGTGGCTGCACTGCCTGCCCTGCGAATATGGCGACATCGCAACGCGAGCGTAAGTTTCAGGCCTGCGGTCTCGGAGAAAAGGAAACATTGTGCGAGCTTTTGTGATCCGTTCCTTGCTGAGTTCCGCTAAGGCAATGCCGTCTCCTTTATCGCCAAGGCTCGAAATGATTTCGCCAAACGGATCGACAACCATAGAATTACCCAGAAACTGCAAAGGTGGCTCGTTGCCAACGCGATTGGCTAATGCTATGTATATTCCATGTGTAACACCGGCGGCACGTGCTTCGAGTTCGAAGATGTCCGCGAATGGCTCTGACGCTGCTACAGCCGTTGGCACAACAACAAGCTCAGCTCCCTGAACGATCAAGCTCCGAAACACTTCGGGAAAATGTCGATCGTAACACGTTGCCACACCAAGCCGCCAGCCATCGAGATCGAATACGTTATACTGATCCCACCCGGCGGCATAATAGAATTTTTCGTTGTACCCAGGTTCTTCTGCGATGTGCATCATGCGTTGCCTGCCGACGAACTTGCCGGCTCGATCAACCACGAAGGCCGTGTCAAAAAAAACGTGCTCGCGAGATTTTTCATAATGGTTGTAGACAATGTGAATATCATGCTCTCGCGCCAATTGTTGAAACCACTCCAGCGTTGGCCCCGGCACTGATTCAGCCAAATCAAAAAACTCGTATCGATGTGGCAATCGCGGAAAAAACTCCAGGATCGACATTTCCGGCAGGACAACGAGGTCAGCACCTTGCTTAGCAGCCTGGGCAACAAGATCACGAACACCAGCTTTGTTCTTGCTGATGTCTTCAGAGTTTTCGGTTTGCAGGGCAGCGATTTTCATGTCGGTACTTTCATCGCCACATCACGATTCGTCAACTGCCAGAGCGATTTGCGCGATCCATTGCGCCCAAACGGCATCTGACGTGCGTCATCAGGAATCAAAATCGTCTGTCAAACCCAATTGCGATACCGAATATCGAGTCGGGTCCGCTTTCACATTTGATGGAAAAGTGCCATCTGAATGGCTTTTGGAATCACTCCCAATGCGAATAGCCGTTGGATCATGTCGATCCAATCCAGGAAAGAAATTGTCTTCATAGAAGGCCATAAAATGTCCTCATCAAGAGAAAGTGCCTCGTTGGAGGCGCCGAATTGTGACACCTCCAACGAGCATACGGAGGAGGGAACGAGGCATAGTCGAATTCCAGCGACGCAACTATCGCCGCCACAGATAATACACAGGCTTGGAGCCAATAAGTCCGCGAAAGGTCTGAGCCAACGTATGGGGCGACTGCCGTTCAACTCGTGATTCACCGCCCCCGGTGGTCGCTCTATACCAATCAAACACAACCCGCGCGACGACTGCACGAACCCGTTTCCGCCGGCTGACGTGCATGAAGAAATCGTGGCGAAATGGGTCAACATCGAGAGCGGTTAATTCTTCGAGGGCTGCTTGTCGTTTGGGCGGTATCCCGTACTGCCCGATTCGCTCCATACCCGCCTTTTCAAAGACCGGATTGAACTCTCCCATTGCTGCCAGGCATTCGACATATTTTGTGCCAACCAACGGCAACGTCTTGCGAACAAACCAGTGACCCAAGCCGCAACCTCGGACATCGGGATGGATGACCAATCGCCTCAGAATGCGTAAATCGCGGTTCACCGCCTTCGGATTTCGGCTGAACCGCTTGTTCGTCGCCTGGTTGCGAAGGGAAAGTTGAAGCGGACTATGGGCGTAAACCAAAATCCCAAGCGGGTCGCCTTGTGAGCCGTCTCTGAGCAAAAACACCTTATCGACAAAGCCAAGTTCGTCCGTGGCGCGATAGTGCATCGCGGCGAAGGCGTCGTAGTCCTTCTTGCGTCCGGGCTGAACGCAGAGCCTTCGATGAAAGCTGAGCGTCTTGCAATGTTTGCTTTGATCTGTTGCGACATCACATTGCCCCTTACCCTTGAATCGAACAATCGTGTCGGGCTGTAAGTCGCGAATGAGGTCTTCATGGCTACATGCAACAACAACCACGAGTCGTGACTGCGACGCAATTTTGCGAAGGTTGAAACTAATCGCCTTCGCGACCCGTCGATGCAGCGCTGAACAAAACTCATCGCAAAGTAAAGGGCCGACAGCACCGGATCGAGATTGCAGGGAAATCGCACGAGCAAGCTGCGCACGAAATTTTTCACCGTCAGACAACTCACGAAAACGTCGAACCCAGAGATGAGGCTCGGCAAACCCGCACGCGGTCATGATCGATACGGCTTTTGCCAAAGGTTGGCCAGATGCGACACGATCCACAACGGCCGCTCCCACCGGAAATGTGATACGATTGACGACGCACCCGCCCGCTACGCGACGTTCCATTTCAGCGAGCGCGCTGGACTTACCACTACCTGAAGGGCCAAGGAGCAAGACGATACTCCCGGGCGATAAGGGTACTGTTGTCTTTTCGACAATCGAGACTTTTCCCCCGTCGAGCGGAATCCCGAAATGAAAGCCGACCTCTGCCGTCCTTGGTGAAGCGCGTCCGATTGCGCTTTCACGCACGCAGGAAACCGTCACGCGCGCCGCCGAAGATCGTTTCTTGCGGGCGGTTCGTTTGACGCAACCCGTTGTCGGGTCCGCCGTCTCCCCGCGTCTTCGCCGTTTTATTGCCCCTCGCTCCGCCAACATTTTACCCACGACCATTCTGTATTCCCCCGGTTTTCCCCAAGACCCGTCAAATCGATTCTCAATGACACCCTAACAGATGCCTAACTATAACACCGAAAAATTGCCTGTCAATATATTTAGGCATTTTTATTTCGAGAAAAATTGGGCGAATGGAGGCGTCAAGTTAGCAGCCTGCGACCGTGATTGGCTGACTCCAACTCTTGCGTTGTGTCTCGTTCCCTTGGTTCAAGCTGCTCGATTGGATACGATTGCGCTGTTCGCCTGACAAAAACATAAAAACGCCTGTATGAGGAGCCATTCATGCAATTTGATATTCAAGTGAAAATGACGATTTACCGCCATTTCGCCGAGACGGGGATTGGGCCATCAGTGAAAGAAGTGGCCGATCGTGTCGGTTCCGACGTCAAAACAGTGCTGGACACATACCGAAGGCTTTGCGCTCAAAGATTGCTCGTCCTCGAGGCTGACGGATCGTCCATTCGAATGGCGTCGCCGTTTTCAGGTGTCCCAACCCAACATGTCGCGGAATCCGGTGGAACCCGGTATTTCGGCAATTGCGCTTGGGATGCACTGGGTGTAATAGCGGCACTTCAAAGAAGCGGCATCGTTCACTCCCGCTGCGAACAATCCGGCGAACCATTGCGCTTAGAGGTTGGCCTTGATGGTCCTGAAGCATCGGACTGGTTATTCCACTGCCTCGTTCCAGCCGCGAAATGGTGGGACGACATCGTATTCACATGAGAAAACATGCTCTTCTTCCGGTCGGAAGAACGTGTTCGCGAGTGGAGCAAGTCGCGCGGGACTCCGGTGCAACCGCTTGTCAGTATGGGCCAACTCTGGATGCTCGCCACAACGTGGTACTCAACGCGACTACAAGAAACATCCCGGCGGCCTCAGCCTGATGAGATGTGTGGTATTTTCGCTGACATTGGACTGACAGGTGATTTCTGGAATCCGAAATCGGATACCTTTGGATAGCTTGTGCATGTTCACGGCAAAAAACACAAGTTTGCTAATATGCTTCAGCGGTGCGAAATGCGATCTGGGGAGACTCGCGACCACTGCTCGAGAGCAGTGGCACACGGCGCGGTCGAGACTCGCGTGCAGATATTTACACGCTCACTTTGCACGGCGATAGTGAATCATAATCGATGGTGATAACAGAAGACGCAACAACCAAGGTCGCAGCCGGCGAGACTCCGCGTTGTCCAAAGTGTAGCTACATACTGCTTGGGCTGACAGAGTATCGATGTCCGGAGTGCGGCACTCCATTTGACTCGGATTACGTTGAGGATGCCGCGTTCCGTGCTCATCTTCTGCCGTGGGAAAGGCCGGAAACGGGTGGCCGGGTCAAACGACTGGTCAGGACGCTAGTTCTGGCGTTGCTCCATCCCGGTCGCTACTTCACGAAAATTGGCCAGCGCAAAGACAGGCGTATTGCACACGCAGGCAAACTAATCGCGGCGTGCGTGCTCACGTCAATATGCTTGTATGTCGGCGCGTTCCTGTTGAACCAGACAACATTCTTAGTCCGTTTGTTGCTTGGTCGTGGCCAACCATCACGCGCCTTGGAAACAATGCTACGAGCGCTCGGCGTCACATGGACAGTGGAGTTGCAGCTTCCTCTTTCATCGCTCCTTCTTATGTCACTCGCCGTTGTGGTCATCTCTGTTTTGATGAGCTTGCTGTTTCGAGGGAGACTCGACTCACTCCGAACTCTTGATCTTGTTGCAGCATTCAGTCCAGCTGTTGCCATTGGCTCTCTTATCGCTGCCTTTGGTTCCGTTGTCGTAACCTTCTCCCTTATGGCGAACATAGATTACCTGAACGCTACTGTCGTGGTCATGGGAGCGTCGCTGTATGCCCCACCGGTAGTCTTGTTGCTATTGGCATGGTTTGGCTGCCGTAAGATGTTGCTGCTCAGCCGTTGGAAGAGTATCGAGGTATTGGTTCTCGGCGGAGCTGTGGTGTATTTTTCAGACGACGTTGTTTTTTGGCTGCTTTACTGACTGTTTCTTGTGATCCTCGCTCGAAACTGATGACGTTATGATTGCGGAAGATGAAGCTCCGCGGAATCATCCCTGCGACCGTTCCCCAATTGCTTTTTCTGTGTCCCGCCTTCTTCCTTCATCGAATGTCACATTTTTGGCACATTTAATGGAAAACATGAGTGGTAGCTGATTTGGGGCGAGGCACAGCCGTATGAGCTATCTTCCCTTGAAGCGCACAAGCTATCTGTGTAGGATGAGGGCTGGAATTTCAGTAAGTGTAAAGAGTTGGCAATTGAAGGGACGCTGCACCAACATGGCCTGCACGCGACGTGATGCCATCATCCGCATGGGAACAGGTGCCGCTGGTCTGGCGCTTGGGCGCACGGCGTGGGCTATACCATCTATAACCGTTGATGCGGTAGCAGACTTGGCGAAGCAGTTTCGCACCACGCCTGAGGCGCAAGTCTTCGAGGTGTGTACAAAAGCGATCCAGTCCGGCGCAGATCACAAGACGCTTCTAACGGCGGTGTTTGTCGCCGGTGTTCTCGAAATTCGGCCACGCCCGGTGGGTAGCAAGCTGCACGCGGTCATGATGGTGGAGTCTGCATTTCAACTGGCAGAAACCGGATCGAAACGAGATGCGTTCCGCTCCGCGCTGTGGAGTCTTCATGATTTCAAGCGGTATCAGCAGCGAGACGTGGACGAAGGCGACTGGGTGATGCCGAAGAGTCCCGGTTTGTCGAGACAAACCAATGGCACGGCGCGTCGGGAGTTGCTGGCTGCCATGGATGCCTGGGACGCCGAACGTGCGGATCGGGCGCTAGTGGGATTGCTGCGTCGCACCAGCCCCAATGAAGTCATTGAGCTGCTCCGGCCCTACATGGCGCGGTCGTTTGTTGACTTTGGACACAAGATCATCTTCGGCGTTCAAGTGGAGCGGGTTCTTCGGCGAGTGAACTGGCGCCATGCGGAGCCTGCGCTTAGATCGCTCGTCAACGGCCTCGCATATCCCGGATCGGATGCGCCGGATACGGAGAGCTTTGATCGAGCCATGGAATTGGCGTTATCTTTTCCTGCTGGCTGGGATAGTGGGCATGAAGACGCGCGGCAAAGCGAATCGGTTTTGAAGCGATTACGAACATGCGACTGCGGCGAAGCGCAGCGACTCGTGGTAACGGCTTTGCAGGAAGGAATCGGCCCGAGGACGATTTGGGACGGGCTTCGCTTGTATGCGTCGGAGCTTTTTCTGCGTCGACCACCGTCATCGACGCGGCGACACCTTCCGGTTCACCCGGTCACTGAAGTCAATGCGTTCGCCTACGCCTATCGCTCGACAACGAATGACACAACACGACGTTTACTTATTCTGCAAGCGGCGGGTTGGCTACCATTATGGAGACCGGCGCTCGCCAATCGTTTTGGGGCGTTTGCAGATCGATCGGGCATTGATGCGCTTGGACAGGCCGAACCAGTCGAAAGCCCTGACATCGATGCAACTTTCGCACAGCGATCACCGGATGCTGCTCGCGTGTTTCTTGACAATAGTACGGCACAACAAGAGAAATACCTGGCCCAGCTTCGCGCCTTCCTTTTGCAAAAAGCCTGGCAGGATCACCAATTCAAGTATCTCGCGGCTATACATGAAGAAAGCAAACTCGCGGATTCTCGCTGGCGGTCTCGCATCCTCGCTCCGGCTATTACATATCTGCCGACAGCCGTTGACCATGATACCGAAGTGTCAAAGCGTGCAGAGCGCGCATTGCGTAAGGCTGGCGTGTTCTCTAAATTCTAAGGAGATGGACTGACTCAAGTAGTGCAGGAGGGCACGTCGGGCTATTGAACCTACAGCTGCAGGATTCTGATATGTGCGCCCTTTGTCGAAGGAACAATCGCAACGGTGCCGCCCTGAAACTCTACTGTCCGCTTAACCGTGGCAAAGCCAATCCCAATACCCTGTCTCTTGTTGAGAAGAAGAGATCGTACACGCGAGCATGTGCGTTTTTCGGTATGCCAAGGCCTCTTAAAACTGGAGCTTGAACGGAAATGTCAGTTTGGACGGACAAGACACGCGCGTCGCTGATTAGGCGAGTCAAGGATACGCACGACGAACTAAGCTGGCGAGACTTCGTCACTATTTACGACCCATTACTTTATCGCTACGCCCGGCTTCGTGGCTTGAAGGGCGAGGCGGCCCGAGAAGTGGTCCAAGAGTGTTTTGCGATGCTTGCCCAGAAAATGCCAAAATTTGACTACGCGCCATCCAAAGGCAGCTTCAAGGGGTGGCTTCGACGTGTCGCGAACAACAAGATCAATGACATGTTCCGGCGACAGCGGCCGATCAGCGGACTGACAGACTCCTTTGACCAGCGAGTTGGGTCGGAGCCATCTGCACATGATTCATGGGAAGACCAATGGAGGCGTAAACACCAGCGATATTGCTTGAAAAAAGTGCTGGAGGAGGCATCGACGGTGACACGCCGAGCGTTTGAATTGTATGTCGTGTCCGAATGGCCGGTCGAACGTGTTTGCGAATCGCTGGAGATTTCAGCCGATCAGGTTTACGCGGCCAAATCTCGTATCCGAAAACGTCTGCGGCAAAGATACCACGATTTATTCAACGAAGTGTTGGTAGACTGAGGTTGCGAATTTGTCCATCAGGTAACGCGTTCCTTTGCACACTCGATCGTCCTAGACTATGAATCCAACGGCTGTAGGATTCTGATGTGCGCGCCCTTTGTCGAAGGGACAACCGCCACGGTGCCGCCTTGAAACTCTACTGCCCGTTTTACCGAGGCAAGGCCAATCCCAATTCCCTGTTCTCTGGTTGTGTAGAAAAGATCAAAGACGCGGGCGCGTGCGTTTTCCGGAATGCCAGGTCCATCGTCCACAACGTCAATCACCGCAACACGCCGGACGCCGCTATCAATCGTGCAATTGACTTGAATAGTGCCTTCAGAAGAAACGTGGTCCATCGCATTAGATATGATTTCGATGACACTCTGCACCATTCTTTCCCTATCACCTCGAACTGTCATCTCTGCGGCATGGATGTCAACCTGGAAACGTATTTTCCCCGCGGCCATAGTGGGTGCGATTTCATCGACTGCTTGCTTTACCGCACCGCACAAGTCGTACTTCTCCAGGCTCAGGTTTGGTGCGGCTGAAAAACTCAGGAGCCTGGAGACGCGTTTTTCCAGACGTGAGCATTCCGTGAGTACATCGGAAATACGAGATTTAGTAGCGCTATCAACTTCGCCATAATTCAAAGCAAGCTGGGCAGAGCTTGAAATCGCAGCAAGAGGATTGCGAATGCCGTGTGCGACCCCCGCACACAACTCGCCAATCTCAGCAAGTCGTTGTTGACGTTCACTATGCACATGTTGCTGCCCCAGGACTATCTGCTCATCCGTGAGCTGCAATTGGCGCCCGAACCAAAACACCGCTACCAAGATGACAACGATGATTGCTAGGAAAAACTTCTCGAAAGCGGCGTATTGTTCAAGTCGGTCGCCGTATTCGTTGAGCAAACTCGCAATTCTCATTAGAAAATACTGATCGAGTTCCGACAATGCCGTTACGGAATCAGCCTGATGGCGGTCCATAACTGCCATTTGCGCCGCAGCCTTGGCCAGGCTGTTTTGGATGTCCTGCATCGATTTATCCGGCCCCAGCTCGACGGCAAAACGATTAAGGATTTCGGTCTCGATGGCAACCATTTTCCTGATGTGCTCTTGGAACTCTGAAACATCAACATCGAGATTCTTCCCATGCGCGAGCAACTCTTGCATATGTTCCTGCGCCTTGATGAATCTTGCCCTCTCACGTTCAACCTGTCGGGAGGCGAATACGTCATTGCCAGGGGCGTTCAACTCGATGACGGCCAACCTTAGGCTTTGGACCCACCGTTGTTTCGCGTGGTTCTTGGCGAGCTTGGTCAGCGCAAGATCGTAGGAAGACAGATTCTGATGATAAAGGGTCAAGGTCGCGACAATTACCAGAATATCAAAAAAGGCGAGGAGGAAATAATAATGATACCATCGCCAGCGAAACTTCTGCTCGTTCGACCGCTTGACTTGAATGCCTGGCTTTCGGCTCACAATAACCTCGATCGGCAAGACCTTTTCGGATCGGTCGTTGCCATCAGCCTTTTTCGACGAATCTACAGACCGCAAAATAGTTGACGTAGCGCTGTACCGCAAGACAATAGATAGAGTCGCATCGTTTCGCTAAGCAAGCACAGGAGCATCTGTTGGCAAATATCCTTGTAATCGAAGATGAGCCGATTCTGGCGAAGAACATCACTGATTTTTTCGTGCTGAACGACCATGACGCCACTTGCGTTAAAGAAGGAGAGGCTGGCGTTGAGTCGGCACAGGCTGGTTGGCCCGACGTAATCCTTTGCGATTATCAGTTGCCCGGAATTAGTGGCTTGGACGTGCTCCGCCAACTTCGTGCTGTCAACAATCCCGCGGCTTTCATTGTTCTCACTGCGCACGGAAGCGTCGATACCGCGGTCGAAGCGATGAAGCTCGGTGCAAGTGATTTCATCAGCAAACCGGTCGACTTGCAGGCACTTCTGCTTGTCGTGGAACGCGCCTTGAAGTATCGCAGTGCAGCGGTGGGTCTCGACTACTTCCGCGATCGAGAGCGCCCCAAAAGTGCAAGCGCCAGCATACTCGGCCAATGTGAGCAGATGCGCGCCGTTAAGACATTCGTCGAGCGTATGACGGCGATCGCTGCAATCGCTACCCCTAAACCTCCCAGCATTCTGATTACAGGCGAGACCGGTACGGGCAAGGACCTCGTTGCGCGGGCGATTCATTACAACGGACCACGAAGCAATAACCAATTTGTCCATGTCAACTGTGCGGCGATTCCCGATCAGCTGGCCGAGTCGGAGTTGTTTGGCCATGTGAAAGGGGCATTCACGGATGCTCGTACCGACAAGCGCGGTCTTTTTGAGGTGGCGAACGAAGGGACGATCTTCTTGAATGAGATCGGACATGTTTCACTTGCTCTTCAGGCGAAACTTCTTGACGTCCTCGAAAGACGAATTATCCGACCCGTTGGTGCAACGCGCGAAAAACAAGTCAATGTGCATGTGATTGCTGCGACGAACCGCGATCTTAGTGAAGCCATCACGGCATCCGAATTTCGTGAAGACCTTTACCATCGGCTGCATGTACTGAAAATCGACATGCCACCTTTGCGTGAACGTGATTCGGATATTGAAGAGCTTGCAGATTTCTTTTTGAAGGAATTCGTGGCGCAATATGGTTGTCATGTGACGGGTTTTGGCGATGATGCGAAACAGGCATTCAAGGATTATGATTGGCCTGGCAACGTTCGCGAACTTAGGCACGCTATAGAAAGTGCCGTGTTGAATGCAGATGGGCCGATCATAACAGAACAGCATTTGAACATAAAAATGCCGGAGCCAAGCGGTACGATCTCGCTTGAACTTGCTTCCACTTCTAAAACAATCGTTGTGGACTTCACCAAGGAATGCCCCAAACTCGAAGACATCGAATACGAAATCATCAAGTCAGCGCTCGATTATTCAAAGCACAACCTAAGCCGAGCGGCTAGGCTTCTTGGCATCTCGCGCGACGCGGTCCGGTATCGAATAGAGAAATTCGAGAAGAACACCTAGCCATTGAATCCCGAACACGGGTTCTGATAGTTCAAGATTCATCATCGAATTCGAGTGCAACTTCCGTTAATCGAGATATCCAAGGCTACGCAGGCGCAAAACGACTTCGTTGTCGATTTCAGTTTGCGAGTCGGTTTGCGATGCGTTCAGCGTGCCACATTTTTCCCACCAGCGATTGAGTACGTCTCTGAGTGAATCGCCTTGTCGCTTTGCCTCGTTGATACAGTTCTTCGTTTCGTGGGGGTCGGCTTCGATATCGAAAAGAGTTTCCGTTTCCAAAACAGGGGTTGAAGTCAACCATTCCTGGATGGGTATGGATTCCATCGCATTCCCGCTTCTTTGCTCGGCTTTTCGTTCCCGATGCAGTTTCCATTGCGCTACACGAACGGTTTGAATATATCGATGTCGAATCCAAAGTTCACTAAATACCGGGGTATCGGTTGCGCACTGCGCAACCAGGGAACGTCCCGGCAGGCTTTGGGGCAGCCCGGCGATATCGAGCAAAGTGCAAGGGAGGTCGGTAAGACTGACAGGATCACGACGTCTATCTCCACCCTCAAGACTGGGGATCTGTGCAACAAGCGGAACATGTGTCAGCTCATCGTAGAGCGAATGGCCGTGGCCGATACGGTCGTGTTCCATGAATTCTTCGCCATGATCAGCCGTTACCAATATGGCGGTTTCTTCTCGTACTCCTAAATCATCCAGCATCTTCTGTATGATTTTGATCTTGCCGTCCAACCTTCGAACAGAACCGTCATACAATTGGCATAGCTGGGTAAGTTCATTCGCGGATAGCTCAGCATCCCCACGCGAGATTGACCTGCGTAGTTTTCCGAAATCTCGAGCGCTGTGATCTCGGAAGCAATTTTGATCCCGGTTGCCGCCAAACATAGCGACATGTCTTCGTCTCGGCTTATAAGGCCAATGCGACTCCAGGAAATGCAGATAGGCGAAGCCCGGCTGATTTTGATCCGCGTGCATCCAATCCGAAAACATACCGATGAGTCGATCCGCCTTGCCGGCGTTTGGGACATATGTCTCAAACCCGCGACCAAGCCCCGAAAACTCGCCGAGTTGTGCATTGTTGATAAAAGCCCCACACCTCCAGCCCGCACTGGAAAACACGGAGGCCAGCGTCGGAATCGAATCGGCCAGCCGATCAGTCGTTGCCGTGTCACGTTTCTTCGATCGCTTTACACCGTGAAACACGCCGTGCTGGTTCGGATACAATCCTGTGAGCATGGACGTGACGGAAGGCTTCGTCCACGATGACGCGCTGTGGGCTTGTTCCCAAATGATGCCGGACTCGCCAAGCGAATCGATCGTCGGCGTGGTCGGCAAATGATAGCCGTTGTGCGAAGCATGGTCCGCTCGAAGGCAATCTATCACAACTAAGACAATGTATCGAACCAAATCCTAATTCCTCAAACGTATGCCAAGAGAGTTATGAATGGACTTCATTTTATGCCGCAAACGAGGCGGCCAATCAACGAATACCTTAAACAACAGCACGGCCTTCCAGGTAATCCTCCGCAAAATTCCAAAGCTCTTTCACAATGGCTTTACTCGCTCCTCGGGCAAACTGCAACGCACCCAAACGCGCCAACGCGCACGACATATAGAATTGCAATGTTTTCCGGCTGAGGTCGCCTCCCGCTAGTTGGTATTTCGTTATCAGCAACTCCATCGTTCCCTTCGTATCTTGATGAGCATCGCCACTTCGAAGTGCGTCGAAAAAGCAATGCGCTGTATAGGTGGCGATATCAAGTTCGGCGTGACCGGCGCAAAGCGTGTCAAGATCAAGAATCCAACTGACGTTCTTATGATGGATCAACTGGGCATCGTAGAAATCACGATGGATGGACACATTTATCGATGGGTGCAATTCCTCCGCACGATTCTTTAGCGCCAGAACGATCTCTTCAAGCTGGTGCGCTCGGGCGTCAAGTACAATTGGCAGCACGTCTGCCCACCGAGCAACCGTGTCCACTTCGTCTAGCGCTGAATGAACCCGGCTGTGAGCCTCTGCTCCGCACTGATGCAAAGCCGCCAGACACTTCGCAGCACGCTCAATATCATCGTGCGTCTTACTCTGATCCGACTCCTGATCTTGAATACCAGCCGTAACCAACACGCCGCGTACTTCGTCATATCCTAAGATGTCCGGCACGCGCACGAATCCGTGGCTGACTTGAGCAAGCTCGTTACAGAACTCACGTGTTGCAGCAATGTCGGAAGCCTTTGGCGGGCGCTTGAATGCCTTAACGAAGATAGTCTTGTCATTGACACCCGATCGCTGGTCAATCACACGGAAAACACATCTCCTATTGGTACGGTAGGCAATCAGATCACTCGAAAGGCCCGCCTCGCGAATTTGCCTGCGCTCGACTTGCCCATCAATCCGCTCGCTGCTCTTTTGTTCAGGAATGATACAATCTAACAATCGGCCCAGCTCAGCCCGATCGAGCAAATCTCGGATGATCGGTAGGCGTTTGTCCCGATCAGGCGAGCAAACCCAGATGCCAAGCTCGGCATCGAACAGGCGAAGCCCCAGGATGATTCCGTTTGCACCCATGTCAGCCCGATGGCGCGGACGCCAGACGGGCGGATGCTCGGAAATACCCCCCTGAAGAACGGAAGACTCGGATGTTCCGTTTCGCGAAAGAACCAATTCCAACTCGAACGTCACCCGCCTTTTCTTGCCAGCCCACAGGCGATGAATTCGAACGTTTACGAGACTCACGCCATTCGGCCAGCTAACCGAAAGTCGCAACCAGCGTGCGATTGATTCCATCGAGGGAAAAGGTGTCCATGATTTCGGCGCGGCTTGGTCAGCGAGATTGATTCGGCGTTGGTGCATCACGGCTTACAGTGCCGACAAGGCGCATACCCTTGCTTAAATGCGACCCTTTTTGACGACAGCATGGTCTTGCGCTCGGGCTTGATTTTGGAAACTTCGTCGCAAGTCATCCTGTGAAAGTTGCCATACTTGGGATCCGCAGGATAGGACCGCATCGACGCCAATCGCTGATCCTGCCAAACGCCTCGTCGATGTTTTCGTGCGTCAGCTTGCGCTGCAAGAAGCCGTTTTGCAAATCTTTGCGTTGTGGTTGTCAATCGGACGTACGCAAGTCCTTCGCGTACCAGCGTTTCGTTCACGAAGTTCCCTCCAACAAACACATAGGCCAACGTGCGATTCCTGCTGTCGCGTTTTTGCTTATCGAATCGCAGGCGCACATTTTTTCCCTTAACCAATTCGTTATTTCGTTGAAGAACTTTCTCGAAATGTTTTTCGCCGGGATAAGGAGCGCGGACGCCGTTGTAGATTACGACTTCGTCATCATCCAACTTGATCTTGTGCCCACTGATTGCCCGTTCAACATCAACGAAAAGCTTTCTCTCGGGATCGCGTCGCAATTCGTTTTCCGAGCGAGGGTAAAAGACGAAACCCAGCCCAGCCAGAACCGTCACCACAATTGCAATGACTATGATTCGTTGCATCTTGCTCTTTGCCGGATCAGATTTGGTTCGAGATGTCATCTACCGCCCCTCATTAAATCGATCCCAAATGTCCTCTACGATGTCATTGTCTTCGACCTCGAATGGATGTGTCAATTCATTGTCTGTCAAAAATCCGTCGTCACGGATCCAGGAAGCATGTCCGTCGATGTACACCGCATTGACCCCCGTTTTGTGGCCGCTCTTGATTACCTTGGGCAAATGGAACACGTCGGCTGCGAAGGCCGGGGTTCTCTTTAGTTGAGAAATGGACTTGCCGCTGAGATGATATCGTCTGCCATAGCTTGAACGTGTATCCAGCAGCGACACGACAGGCCAGGGGTTTTCAGCCGTTGCGAAACTATGAAACGGGTCTGTCTGAAACGGACAATACAGCACCTTCACATTTTCGAGGGTTCTGCCGTCATCGATAAGCGGGCCGAAATTGCTCTCGAAATCACGTCCATCGTAGATCAAGTAGTTGTACTGCCAAGTACCATCATCGGGCATGTTATTCAGCGCGGGGAATCTTCCATGGTCTTGAATGTACATCGTGTTCGCCACCATGATGGCACGCAAACGATTCAGGCATTGTGTGTTCTTGGCTTGAATTCTCGCTTTCTTTAGCGACGGGAGCAGGATCGACATAATCAAACTGAGGATGCCGATGACGACTAGCAGCTCGAGCAAGGTGAATCCTCTCGCGCGCCCGCCCACGCTGTGAAATTGATTGCTAAGCAATTTTGGCCGACTCGTTTTTTTCTTCACTGTCTTTATCACTTCTGCTCCGCTATAGCTTTCTCAATGTTCATTGAAAGACATCGTTCAGAAATTTCCCACAAATCGGAAGCGAATTCCATCGTCAGCGTGCGCCGAAAATGAATAGCGCCGAGTCGAAACAAAGACGATCCGAGATAGAAAGCGAGTGTCTCTCGATT
>JAJDEA010000167.1 GCA_029260035.1 Phycisphaerae bacterium | reverse complement strand
TGCATTGTGACATCCTTGTTATCGGCTCTGGTCCGTCGGGCCTCGAAGCTGCGCGCACTGCTGCACGCGCCGGTGCACGGGTTATCCTGGCCGATGAAGACTTCGAGCTCGGTGGGCGATTGAATAGGGAAACTTACGAAGTTGACGGAACGAGCGGAAGGCAATGGGCGGCTGGCGTTGTTGCTGAGCTGCAAGCAACGGGCAATGTCCGGATCATGCTGCGAACGACTGTTATTGGCGCTTACGATCATGGAATTTTTGGCGCACTGGAAAGTCGTACAGACCATCTGCCGACATCAATGGGCAAACCCCGGCAGGTGTTTTGGCGAATTTACTCGAAGCGCTGCATCCTGTGTACCGGCGCCACCGAACGGCCAATTGCATTCGGAAATAATGATCGCCCTGGCGTGATGTTAGCTGGCTCGGTTCGGTCCTATGCCAACCGTTGGGCAGTAGCTACTGGCAAAGAAGTTGTCGTGTTCACGAACAATGATGACGGTTGGAGGACGGCTTCGGATCTTGCAGCAAAAGGTGTCGGCATCAGTGCTGTGGTAGACAGCCGGTCAGGCGCTAATCAAGCTGCGCCTAGAGGTGCCAAGGTTATTTTCGGGCAGCGTGTCATCAGCACCAGCGGCCACAAGGGACTGACGTCTGTAAAGTTGTCAAATGGTCTCGAAATAGAAGCAGACTGCCTCGCGGTATCGGGCGGTTGGAATCCTAATGTCCATCTCACATGTCACCATCGCGGTCGACCGGTTTGGCGCGAAGACATCGCTACGTTTGTTCCCGGTGTGGATCTCCCGCCTGGTATGAGAGTCGCCGGAGCTGCTGGAGGTAGCATGACTCTTGCGACAGCGCTCACCGAAGGACATGCGGCAGGGAGTGAGGCGGCTGTTGAACTTGGACTTTCACCGGCCAAGCATGAAGTTCCTTCTGCCAGCGATGAATCCGTTGCGATCACTCCGCTCTGGCACGTCAAAGAAAGCATTGGCCGTGTGTGGGTTGATTACCAGAACGACGTTACTGCGAAGGACATTGCGCTCGCTTACCGCGAAGGCTATCGCTCGGTGGAGCATCTGAAGCGTTACACCACGCTGGGCATGGCAACCGATCAGGGTAAGACTGCCAATGTCATCGGTCTAGCGGTGTTGGCAGACTGCGCTGGCAAGTCAATACCGGAAACAGGGACAACGGTTTTCCGCCCGCCTTATGCGCCGGTAGCGATCGGCGCCTTGGCCGGTCGAGCCCGTGGCAAGGAGTTTCGCCCGGTCCGCCGGACACCCAGTCACGAATGGGCTGAAGAGCACGGCGCGGTGTTTGTCGAGACCGGTTTGTGGCTGCGCGCCCAGTGGTTTCCACGACCCGGCGAGACTCATTGGCGCCAAAGCGTTGAACGGGAGGTACAGCAGACGCGCGGTTCAGTTGGTGTCTGCGACGTAACGACGTTAGGAAAAATCGATATCCAGGGGCGCGATGCGGCGCAGTTTCTCAACAACATCTACGTCAATGGTTTTGCCAAACTGGCGATCGGCAAAGTGCGTTATGGCCTGATGTTGCGCGAAGACGGCATTGCAATGGATGACGGCACGTCCGCGCGGCTTGGCGAGCATCATTTTGTCATGACCACGACAACTGCAAATGCAGTACGCGTATTTCGTCATCTGGAATTTTGTCGTCAATGCCTATGGCCCAGTATGGATGTGCATCTGATGTCTACAACCGAGCAATGGGCTCAGTATGCGGTGGCTGGTCCCAACTCGCGTGCGCTCCTGAGGAAGATCGTCGATCCGGAATTCAATATCTCTAATGAGGCGTTCCCGTTCATGGGCTGTGCAGAAATTTCGGTTTCTGGGGTTATTCCAGCACGGCTCTTTCGTATTTCCTTCTCAGGTGAGCTGGCTTATGAGATCGCCGTACCGACGCGATATGGCGATTCACTGATGCGCGCGCTGATGGCTGCCGGTCGTCAATTTGGTGTGACTGCGTATGGCACCGAGGCGCTGGGTGTAATGCGGATAGAGAAGGGGCATGCAGCCGGCAACGAACTCAACGGTCAAACCACGGCTCGTGAACTTGGGCTTGACGGTATGGTCTCTAAGAAAAAGGATTTCATCGGCAGGACATTGTCGGAGCGCGCCGAACTAAACCGTCCGGATGGATATTCTCTCGTCGGGTTCCGTCCCGTTGACCGCGATCAGGACCTGACGGGAGGGGCTCACTTCTTCTCTCAGAATGCCGAACAAAACCTTGAAAATGACGAGGGGTACATGACCTCGGTCGCCTACTCTCCCGAACTTGGGCATTCGATTGGTCTCGGCTTCATCAAGCGCGGCAAAGACCGGTTTGGCGAGATCGTACATGCCGCCGATCCGCTCCGGCGCAAGGATCTCCATGTAGAAATTGTTTCGCCACACTTCGTAGATCCGGAAGGAGAACGCCTCCGTGTCTGATTTCGTGTTTAAAGAAAAATCGCCACTTGACGGCTTTCACAGAGACTACTTCGGTGTCACGGTCGCCAAGGTATGTAATCGCGCGATAGTATCGATCGCAACACCTCGTGCCGGTGAAACAGATTTAGGTGAAATGATCTCATCCACGTTTGGGATAGATTTACCCACGCCAGGAAACTCGACGGTTTCCGACCACCGCAATGCGCGCTTCCTTGGGCTGGCGATCGATCAGTTCTTCGTAGTCTTCGATGACCCGGGCTCTCTTCCTGATAAGGTTATCTCGGACGATCTCGGTGGAACGGCATATTTTGTCGATCAGTCCGACAGCTGGGTTGTAATCTCAATGAGCGGCGAGCGCGTGCGCGATACTCTCGAACGTATTTGCCCCATCGATCTCGATCGATCGGTTTTCTCCGAAGGCAGAGTTGCGCGTACGTCAATGGAACACCTCGCAACCATCATCATCCGCGAGGGAGAAGATTCATTTCTGCTCATGTCACCGCGCTCTTCGGCGCACTCGTTCTTGGAATCTCTGCAGACCTCGGTCTTGAACACTCTTTGACGTTACATGCACGAAAAGATCGAAGTGGTTGGCGACAATGTCCTTTCAGGTCGCGGGGAGCTGGAAAGCCCTGAACTTCATTATAGAGGGAAACCGATTGATCAACGGTTATGCCGTGTAAATGCGTATTTTGGAAGATGTACGAACTAAGGGTGATGAACTGCGCAACAAGCGACCAATCGGCAATTTCGATTCCTTCCGCATCGGAGATCCGAATGTACTCGCCGTCTGCATTCGCGACTAGTTGTGGCCCGCAGCGATTGTCGGATTTCTTTCGGACGACGCGGTCTCTCGGTTAATATTTCGACCCAGAACGGCATGAATGAGTTCAAGAGCATTAATGATAACCCTGCCGTTGTGGACATCATTCTTTAAAACCTGCCCAACAACACGACAGCGTACGACTAGAGCATCGGCTGTAATATTGTGACAAGGCTGATAAAATGCTGCGAGCGCAACCTGGGTTGAAAGAATAGGAGCAACAAATTGACGGGAGGATTGGTTCAAATTCCTGTCTCGATAAATCGGGCCTCAAATCTTCCAATTCAAGATCAATTGGTTGGCGGGATACGGGAATTGATTGTGCAGGGAGCTATGCAGCCAGGCATACGATTGCCTGCTACCCGTGATCTAAGCCAGCAACTCAAGGTGTCCCGTAATACTGTCAAACTAGCTTACTCGGATTTGATCAGCCAAGGTTATTTGGAGAGCAAGGCGACCAGCGGAACTTTTGTTTGTGGCAAACTGCCTGATGTAGCGATCCAGGCTCAAACACAACCACAGAGTCTGACAAGTCCTCGGTTATCGGATTCGCTCAAGCCGGAACTCCCCGTTAACGAGCGAGTTTCAAGCGCCGCGAACGTCTACGATTTTAGCCTTCGAAAAGTAGATTCTGCCATCGCGCCAGACCGCACTTGGCGGCGGCTACTGCTCAATCATTTGCCATACCGATCCAGGCAGGCGAATAGCCTGGACCCTGCCGGTCTGGACGTCCTGCGTCAAGCCATCGCAAGTTTCGTAAGCCCTCTTCGCGGCATGTCAATTAATCCTCGCAATAGCCTCATTGTCACCAATGACTATCGGGCCTTTGATGCCATCAATAAAGTGATGCTTCGGCCAGGAACGAATGTTGCAATTGAAGATCCATGTGATGCCGGACTTATTTATTTGTTGGAGAGTTGCGGCATTCGTATCATTCCCGTTCCTGTCGATCAGGATGGACTGATTGTGGACGAGTTACCACCCGACGGAATTAAGCTCGTTTATGTCTCGCCAACACATCAACGCCCGACGGGAGCGACGATGTCTGTCCCGCGCCGGCAACAGTTGCTGGAGTGGGCGGCGCGCACAGGCGCACATATCGTCGAGTGGGATACGTTTGGCGAGTTTTGCTATGACGATACTCCACTTCCGTCGTTGTTCTCTATGGATGATCATGACCGTGTGATTTACGTAAATTTGTTTTCAACTTGGATCGGTGCAGACTTACAGTTGGGGTACGTTGTGGCTTCTCAAGAGATTTTTGTTCAAATAAATTCGATCAAATCATTTGTCGATTCACGCGTTTCCTGGCTGGATCAACGGGTTGCTGCGGACTTTATTTCCAGTGAC
>JAJDEA010000166.1 GCA_029260035.1 Phycisphaerae bacterium | reverse complement strand
CGAGCGGGAGTCTTACAAACAGTTGAGCTGATGCGTCTATCGTCTCAAACTCGCTTATGAGTTCATAGCGATTCTTGAGCAGTGCGATCCACTCAACTCGCTCTGTTTTCCAATCGTGGGCGGAAACAAACCAGACGCGCTTATGATCGCGTATCCACGACTCGAACCGTTGCAGGAACAACTCATCCTTCTCGCGGTCTGACCGAGGCTGAAGAAGTGTCGGCACATCCGGGTCGTTCCAGTAGAATTCGTACGCGTCACTGTCAGGATAATAAATGAAGAGCGCGTCGCCGGGCTTTCGATTTTCGTCAACGAACGCAAACACAGGGCGAACATGTTCGGTTGCTGTCGGCGGTGAAAGCGTTGCTTTCGTAGCCCTGCCAAGCGGTATCAATACGCATCCCGCGACAAGCAGCACCGTAACAGGCGTGCGTCCGAATCGTTTGATTTGCTCGGCAATGCCAACTCCCACGAACAGGCAAACAATCGGAACAAGAAACGTAACGTGGCGGATGTTGCCGAAAGGCCAAATCTTCAGTGCGCCAGCCAGGACCGTGCCGGCGAAAAGAATGCAAACCGCCCAAAGAATGACGGGACACTTGCTACGAATGGAAGTCCAACCGCTGGCTACCGCCACCAAGGTAAGGGTTCCAACAATCCAGCTTAGCGGCGACCAAATAAGTGAGACGCTGAAAAGATATCGTGCACACCCGTAGACACTCTTGCCAAGCCAGCCTGCGAGGTCTGACACGGCATAAGATGTTGGCCAGACCTTTTCGATCGTCTGGTAATAGTAGTTGACGTACATCCGCTGCTCGCTGAATCCGCCAAGCGAGACCGACAACCATCAGCAGTGCCGTGCATGTTAAGAACTCGCGCGTTAGCTTTGTTTCTCCCCTACTACGACGAAGAAACCGCCAGGCGAGGATTGGCATCCATGCAGCGATGACCATAGCTGCCGTAAAACTAAACCCGATGGCCAACACAGAAGCAACCACGAAAAACGCCATGGCGCGCACGCTCCGCTTCTGATAGGCGGCACAACCCAAGGTGAATAAGACTACGATTGCCAGCACTTCCAAACTAAAGACTTTTAGCACTCTCGCTTGAGCGACTAGCGCAGCGTGTGATGCAAGTGCAGCGGCGGATAACAACCCGGGCATGATTCCAAAAGAACGCTTCACCCACACAAATAGTAATGCAACGCTCGCGACACCAGCTAAGGCGGAGGGCAATCGAAGCACGAATTCCGATCGGCTGACGCCATGCTGTAACACCCAAAGAAGACCAAACTGCAAAGGAGGGAACCGCCGGGCCTGGTTCAGGTCGCCGTGGTGAAACCAATTCGCGCGCCACGCCTCTGCGTGCGAAAGGCTGCTGTATCCCAAATCTGAAAGGTAGAACCAGCACGCAATCAGAACAATAGCGCAAGGCCATAGTTGTGGCTGAACACGAACAAGCCAATTGGACAAGGAACTCGCCATGTTTGGCTTCGTATGGCGATGCCCAGTGTACATCGAGGCTGCAAGCTGATCGTTGTTCGTACTGATTGGCTGCATAGCTTGGTTATCGGAAGTATGGAGCGGTGTCTGAAATGTTCGCTATCCCAATTGCGTCGGCTGCGGGATTGATATGGCTTCATCGACTGAACCCCGCTTAATCAAGTCCAGGAACCTCCGCACGAGATGAACGGCGCCAAGGGCAGTAAGAGCGATCGGGATTGCGATGAGCAGATGAAGAAGTGGGTGAATCGGAATAGCGTACCGAGGGTCCGGGCCACCAAAGAAGGATGAAATGACTATATGGTATCCGGCAATGATTCCGACAATCAGCCATACCCATCGATTGGCGCGACCTACCGCTATCAGAAATCCAATGATTGCGAGTGCTGTAAACTCTTCATACGGCGTATCGAGCACAGGCACAACTGATGATCCGTTTTCGACCGCGTGGTGATACCATCTGCTCAGGTTAGACAGTGCCCCCGAGGTTGCGCTCGGCTGATTGTCGAGTTGAAGATATTTAGCAAAGCGATCTTCCCCGACCGCGTTTTCAACAAAGGCCACAAATGTGTCAGTAGAAAACAAGTCCACATTCTTCGCAATTCGATCGCCCGCTCCAAGCGTGCCGCCGGGGACCATGCGATAAGCTCGATCCGGCACCATCAGCGTTTGATAAACGTATGGAAATGTCCTTTCTATGGTTGTTGTGATGTTGTTTGCAATGAGATCGAATCCGGCTTGTTGCAAGAGAGCCGACGCTTCGGAAAGCGACATGCCATAAACGCGTTGGCACACATGAATCGCAGACCATGCATGCCTACTCGATGTCGAATCTTCGATCCAAGCTTCGCTTTTCGCGAGAGCAAAGGCATTTTCAATCTTCTCGAGCGCTTCGCTATTAGAAGTATGAAGCTTGTCAACTGTAGCTGTACGGTGATAGATAGCGGCTTCGTCGTTGCATGTCAGTTGGAAATATCCGCTTTGGTAATAGTTGGAAATTAGCACAGGCAGGATGACAAGTGTTGTGGGAATTGCCATTGCGCACATCGGACCGACGATACAACGACCAATCGCAACACTTCGCTTGGCGATTCTCAACCGGAGAGGATCGTTGTGGTTGTGTTGCCTCGGCGTTCGGTGAGCCGTTTGAATCAATGCGATTGGGACGCACAATAACAGCGAGAGTTGAGCGGAAGGGCGAATGATCGTCGCGATAGCCAATAGCAGCGACGCCCAGCCGAGCGTAATAGCCTTACCGTTACGAATATATTTTAGCAGAACGTAAAGACCCGACACCAAGAACAACGTATACGGCACTTCGGACAACACACTATTCGCATAGCCGCTAAGATGAAAGCTAACGGCTGCGAGCAAGCCTACGATGATCGTGTAGATGCGGTTGGGCCAAAGTTCCCACGCAATCAGCACGGTGAAAACAGCGGTTGCAACCAGCATCATATGTTGCAGGACGAGCAGAGCTGTGGCACTTTGGTTGCCGCAAATTTTGAATACGCCTGCCAGGATGAGCGGGTATCCGGGTGTTCTGAATTGGAACAACTCGTGTGAAAAATCGAACCGTTCGGCAATATCAGCAGCAAGGGTTATGTAGCCCGCAGAGTCTGGAGTAACCCATAGTTGACTGCCCGCCAGCAGAAATGCGTGAACCGCTACTGACAAAATGGCAGTCGCTATGAGGACAGAACGAGGACACTGCGCCGAAATACGATCGATTTGATTGTAGGATTCCTTTGGGGCCATCTCTTTGACGCACTCGTCCACTCTTGTATTAACGCTCTGGACTCAGGAAATAGGTTTAGCCTTCTGAGTTATCGGCGGAAAACAGGCTAAGCCGGAATTGTCCGACTTGAATCGAAACCGCAATGGCTGAACTTGGCCGTAGATTCATTCCAAGAGGGAATGGTCATCCTGCTGCTGCGTCGTCAGCGAACTACAAATTGCCGTAGAGGGATGGGTTCTGTAAGGGTCGATACGCAACATTGGCTCGGTTCCGGATCGGCCCAATGCGATGACCCACCGGCAGGCTGATTGTGCAAGATGGGCGGCCGTGCTGCTTCTGGGTTCGGTCAGGAACGCCTCGCGAAAGTACCGAACAGACGGCCCAAATTCTGCAGTTTTGTGGCTGTCGAAGCCGAGCTGCCGACAGGTTTCCGCCAACTGCTGATCAATCACACGACGCTGGTCGCGCGTCATGTCCGGGAAACGATCGTGCATCGTTTTGAGCAGCCTGCGGTGGTAAACCATGTTTCTGATCTTCGATGTACGCGACAGGCTGCCGTCAACCCAATGGTGCATGCAAAGCGGTTCATCCACATAGCCAACACGGCACCGGCGGGCACTCTCCAGATAGAATAGCCATTCGCAGCCGTAGAGGTCGTGTTCCAGAAAGCGGATGTCATGGCCAAGCACTTCACGCCGAACGACGCCGACGATTGTTGCGATGAAATACTCCTTAAGTAAAAAGGAGAAGAAATCCGGCGCACAGACGTGTAGATTCGGTGACACTTCTTCCGAGGGCACCTGCCGGGCGACTCGCGACTTGGTGTCGAACATGCTCTGCACAAACGCGCCAGACAAATCGAGGTACGAGTAGTCGCCGTACACCATGCCCAGCTCTGGACGCAAGGCAAAAAGCTCCATCTGGCGGGCAAGTTTCTCAGGCAGAAACTCATCGTCGGAGTCGAGAAAAGCTACGAACTCGCCGCGCGCCGCGTCGATCCCGGTGTTACGCGCGACGCAACAACCCTGGTTGTGCTGCTCGATAAAGACGAGGCGATCGCCGAGACTGGCTCGATAGCTGTCGATTAGTTCGGCTGTGCCGTCATTTGAACGGCCATCAACGATGATCAACTCCCAGTCGTCGTAGGTTTGCGCCACGACTGAGTCAATCATACGACCCAGATATTGAGCTCGCTTGTAAGTTGGTACGACTATGGAAACGGACGGCATGTGGGGTCCTCAACGGCGTCGGTCAAACCGATCATACGCGGTACTCATTTGGAGCATAACTTTCCGAGTGTTGGCGAATGAACTCGACCGTATGGCCCAGCCCTTCTTCGAGCGTGACTTCCGGCTGCCAGCCCAGAGTTTCGCGAGCCAGCGAGCTATCGCAGAGCAACTCGGATACTTCACTCTTTTCCGGGCGGGTACGATGGGTCTCGCTCACAAAGGTACCTCCGCCTGTTAGTTCGCAGATTTTCGTGGCCAGCTCACCGATCGAAATCGATTTGCCATTACCAATGTTAAACGCCCCACCGACGGCTTCGTCACAGGCAGCCGCACGCAGAAATCCACGCGCCGTGTCGGTGACATAAGTGAAATCGCGCCTTGGCGATGGATCGCCAATCCGCACCGGGTCTTTGCCAGCCAAACGCTGTGCAATGATCGTTGGAATAATCGCGCGGTCTGATTGACGTGGGCCAAACACGTTGAACGGGCGAACCGTAACGACCGGCATTTCGAAGCTACACGCAAAGCTCTCGGCCAGCTTGTCCGCGCCGATCTTGGTAGCCGAATAGGGAGATTGCCCGACGAGTGGATGCTTTTCGTCCATCGGCGTGTATTGAGCGGAACCAAACGCTTCTGAAGTCGAAGTATGCACGATCCGTTGCACGTCGTGCATTCGGCAGGCTTGGAGCACATTGAGCGTACCTACGATATTCGTCTGCACATAGGAAGCGGGTGCAATGTACGAATACGGAATTCCGATCAGCGCGGAAAGATGAAAAACCGTTGACACGCCGTTTACGACACCCGTAACCGAGTCGCGATCGCACACATCGCCCCAGACCACTTCAATTTCGTCCCGCACCGCCTGTTCGACAAAGGCGAGGTTGCCGGGACTCGGCTGGCTCTTGTAATTGGCCAACACACGCACTTTGCAGCCGTTTCGTACGAGCAATTCGGCCAAGTGAGAGCCAATGAAACCGGTCCCGCCAGTAATCAGTACGCGTTGCCCCTCGAGGTTCATATGGTAATCCTCGCGTTCTTTCTCGCGTTAGCTGGGTCCACCGAGTTTGTAGGCACTATGTCGCTCAGAAAGGCGGTACGTTCAGTGGTAAACAATTCGTTGGCTCGTTCCAGGTCCTGCGGACATCCGATGTCCAACCATCGGCCATCATGCCGAAACGTGTTCACCGCAATGCCTTGTTTGATAAAATGCTGCACAAGATCGTCCATCCCGAATGCGCAATCCGTTGGAATGTGATTGAGCACATCACGACTCATCGCATAAGCGCCAAGCGAGATTGGCAATGGGATGACCGGTTTTTCCCGAAAGCCTGTGACCAGCCCGCTCTCGTTTATGTCGAGTACGCCGTCGGCCACTTGCACGCGTCGCGTGTAAGTACCAAGCGTCAACAAGCCCCCGGATTGCTCATGCGTATCGAACAAGTCGCGGTAGTTCAAGTCGGTGAGGATGTCGCCGTTCATCATCAAAAACGTTTCGGGCAAATGTTCGGCCACGAGGTGCAGCGGGCCAACCGTACCCAAGGGGTGAGCTTCTTTACTGTAGATGATCTCAACACCGTAGGCGTCGCCGTTGCCGAAATAGGATCGAACAAGACCATCGCGGTAGTTGGTCGCGAAGATCAGTCTACGAAAGCCACTGTCACGCAACTGATTGACGACGACTTCAAGGATCGGGACATCGCCGACCGGGATCAGTGGCTTGGGCAGAACGGTAGTATAGGGTTTCAAGCGGCTGCCCTGACCACCTACCAATATGACGACACAGTCGTTTTCCATCGTGCTCCGGTCGTTCGGTTTTTGCCATGCCGGGCCAAGTGTCAACGCAGCGCGCGGACAGAAACCCTTTATCGGAACCTTCGGAGGAATCGAGGGCAGTCTTTAAGTATCGCGGTCGGCTTTCAGCGTGAAATATTGAAGGATAAGGCTGACAACTGCATCTTTGCAGCTATTCGGCCAGTGCTTTCTGTGGTCTGGCAGAGTCAGAACCTCGCAGAATCATCGCGCCGGGCGAATCACGACCTGAAGGCTCACACTCGTCGAGAACACCATTGCCGTCGAGGTCTACCCCTGTTCCATCATTCAGATCGCATTCATCGGGCACGAAGTTCAAATTGCAATCGCGGTTGTTTTCGCTGCCAATATCCCACCCGTCCGGCACGCCGTTCTTGTTGCAGTCGTCGAAACGGTCGATCTCATCGACTCCAAGATCGATCCTCGAAAGCATGAGACGAGGCTCGCCTTCAATATCCAACTGCCCTGCGCTGGCTGAAAAGGCCGGGTCGCCAAGATCAACGAACGGAGATAGCGGGGTTAGCAAATAGTCATCCACGGTCGTCACCTCCGGCATTGAATCTCGAACTTGTTTTTGAAAGACGGGATTCACATTGACAACGCCTTGACCCCATCTCGTTGTACTTCCCGACGTTTCAAAAACGCTCCCAATACCGCCCGCTAAATTTGTATATTCAAAAAAGACAGAAGAACGCGCGAGGTATATCGTTTCCACGTCCCGGCTTTGGTACTCCGTCGGGATGGAAATCGTTGAGTTGTTCCAAAACACAGTGTTGCGAATTGTCAAATCACTTTCTCTTGCAAAAATGGCGCCGGCAAAATCTCCTTCATTATCCGCTATGGTACAGTTTTCAATGACGGGCTTACTGAACTGTATGTGAATCGCACCACCTACAGAAGATGCGTTATCCGCTATCAAACAGTTCCGAATGATCGCATCACTACCCCATAAGAAAATGCCACCAGTCTCATTGCTCAAGAAGCTGCAATGACTAAACGTAGGCGTGGTAAGAACTGACCAGCTTGTCAGGCTGGCTGGATTATCCCTCACAATGCATCGTTCAAAGACAGCCTCACATCGAAAGAGGTTGATCGCAGCCCCAAAATGATTCGTCAAGACACAGTCTCTAACGACGGGGTCTTTTGCATTCTCAACTTTAACTCCAAAAGCGCCATCGGTAATTGTAAAACCCTCGACGCGCGTGCGGGAATCTTCGCCTCTCTCTATTAAGAAGCCACTACCTGCACCTTGTCCGTCCAGGATGCACGCGGCTGGCCCGTTTGCGCTGCGCACCGTGATGATCTTACCTCTAAGATCAAGATTGAAATTGCCAGCACCGCTATAGGTTCCGTCTGCGACAAGAACCGTGTCGCCGGGGTTGGCCGCATCAATAGCCGCTTGAATCGTAGGAAAATCAGCCGGCACCAGGCGATCGACCTGGCAGGAATCCGGCACGGTGTTGAAATCGTCGTCCAGGCTCGCTCCCACTTCAATGTCGCAACTATCCGCAATTTGGTTCGTATTGCAGTCCGCCTCGCATTCATCGGGAATTCCGTTCCCAACGCCAGCGTCGCAGTCCTTGCTACTTCCAAGACCAACATCGCATTCATCCGGCACGCCGTTCACATTGCAATCGGGGCTTGTGCCGTCGAGGATGTCGCACGCGTCGGTCAAAGCGTTACCATTGCAATCCGGCTCGCACTCATCGGGAATGCCGTTAGAGTCGCAATCCATACTCACGTCACCAGCAATATCGCAATCGTCCGGCTCTCCATTGCCGTTGCAATCCTGACTTGTCCCAGCCGTCAAATCGCAGTCGTCGGGAACATCGTTTCGGTTGCAATCGACAACAAGCCCGTTGGCGATATCGCAGACATCCCACATGCCATTTCCGTTGCAGTCCGGGCTGCCACCGCACCCTGACAAAGGCACGTCAATCGTGAGACATTCCGTTGAGACAGGCTCGACCAGCGCCGGGACCGGGCAATCGATAAGAAAAGTCCGGTTCTGCAGGTCGCCGTCTAAACACAATTGGAACTTACCGGAAGCAGTATCCGAGACGTCAAGAATAACTGTTCCCAGATAAGCAGGCTGATCCGTATCTGCAGCGCACTCGTCCAGAAATATGACGATACTGATGTATTGATAAAACGCGATGTCAGAATTTTGCACGATCGTGATTGTCGGACTGTCGAAGAACATAAAATCGGGGCGAGTCTGATCGACGAACGCGCCCGCCTGTGCATCCGGCACTACGACCGGCTCAATACGTCCCGTGGCGCCACTAATGTAGCTGGCTGGATCGATCACAAAATTGTAGCCTTGCAAGTTGCGAGGGGACCATCGCTCGACGAAAAAATCCACGGCGATACGATCTCCGCGATCAGCTGTAATCGAATCCATCGGCCCTCCAGCCAATGGCTCATCATTAATTGCCGTTGCTTTGACAGTAAAAAGGGGCGAGCATTCGAGAGAGGGAATGGGGCTTCCGACACATTGCCCAGCAGCACAGGCATCGTTTTCTGTACAATCTCGGCCATCATCGCAAGATGCAACGTTATCAGCAAAGAAGCACAGATCACTCACGCAAGATTCATCTGTGCAACCATCGCCATCGCTGCAATCCGCATCTATGAAACAAAGCTCGCATTCATCCGGAATACCCGTCTGATTGACGTCCGGGCTTTCGCCCGTCGCCACATCACACTGATCCGGCTTTCCATTTGCATTGCAATCATCCGCTGAGCCGTCATCGATCTCGCATTCATCCGGCGTGAAGTTCCCATTGCAGTCTTCGCTAATTCCATCGTTTATATCGCACCGGTCGTGAATGCCATTACCATTGCAGTCCGTTTCACATTCATCGGGCAGGCCGTTATCGTTGCAATCAACACTAGCTCCTGTTTGTATCTCGATGTCATCGGGTATGCCCGTTCGGTTGCAGTCCCCTACTGCCGACGTAGCGTCAACGACCCCACCGGTGAACGCGCGACCGATCAACGCATCAACTCGCCGTGGCGTGGCCAGAATACGAAGCCGAACGTCTTGCCAGGCCAGTGTGGGAAGGCGGCTCCATAGCAAGCCTGCAACGCCCGTCACATGCGCCGCCGCCATCGATGATCCGGTCGCATAGGCGAAAGCATCTCCCGGCAACGTACTCAAAATATTGTGCCCCGGTGCCCCGATGTCCACGGAAAAAGGCCCAAAGTTCGTCACAAACGACAAAATGTCATTGTTTGTCGTCGCGGTCACGGTCAAGATGTTCAGCAAATTGTAACTGGCGGGATAAACCGGGAAATCATCGATGTTCCTGCCGAGCTGGTTCCCCACCGCTGCAATGAAGAGATGATCCACACTTTGTGATGCCTCGATCATGTCTCGCATCGCTTGCGAAAACTGGTCACCCGCAAAACTGTTGTTGGAAAGGCGCAGCCCATTATCAATAACGTATTGCATGGCTTCGATAATATCGGAAATGGAAGCGGTTCCATCAGGGCCGAATGCTTTGATGGCCACGATCTGGCATTTCCAGTTCACCCCGGCAATGCCAATCCCATTATCTCCAATGGCTCCAATGATACCCGACATGTGGGTACCGTGACCGTGATCGTCGAAAGGGTCTCCGTCGTCGTTGATTGTATCGTAGCCATGAACGTCATCGATCCAGCCATTGCCGTCGTCGTCAATCCCATTACCCGGCACTTCGCCCGGATTGGTCCAGACATTGCCAGCCAGATCAACGTGCGTGTAGTCTATTCCAGTATCGATCACAGCGATCTTGAAAGTTGGATCGCCGGTCCAAATATCCCAAGCCTGTGATGCCGCGATATCGGCACCCACGACGCCCGACTCGCCGAGTACATCCTGGCCCACATTTTGCAAACCCCACTGAAGATCGAAGAATCCGTCATTGGGTATCGCGTTTACGCGCACCGTATAGTCCTGCTCAACATACATCACGTCAGGATCAGCTGCATACGACGCCATGACCGCATCCCGCTGAGAGGGTGGCACTTCCAAGACAGTCAAGCCATCAACCGCGCGGATTGCCTTTACACTGGTAACCGCCTGGGCATATGTTCGAGCATCAACTCGAGGCGACCTGGGATTGTCGGGTTTGAATCGAACGATAATTCGCGACGGATTTGCATCTTGCTCGGGGACTGAAGCAGCCTCCCCCGCAAGACCTCCATTCTCATCTCGCGACTGCGCCAACTTCAGCGCTGATTCCACGTCGGATGATATTGTGCATGCAGAAAAAGGCGCTATCGGGAAACCACCTGCAGCGCCCATCGCTGGAGGCGGACCAAGGCAGACACCAAGAGTCAAAAGCAGCAAATAGGCCAAACGTATGATGCTGGGTTTGACAAATACCCTCATGCCGGCGCGCAATCTCGGACCCACGTCACAGCCTGATACTCGGTATCGATTTTTGGCCACCATTTGAAACCACCCCTGAACGGCTCGACGATGCTCGGACAGCGCAAGAATTCCCCAGCTTCCCCTCAACAACAATTGTATTCGCTGGCGTTTTATTCACCAATATTTTTCTGGATTCTTAGCAAAGTCAGAAAAAAGCCCGATTCAGCATTAGCGGACGCTGATTGCGAAAGTCCCGTAGCCTATCCACAAGGTATATTCCGGAGATTCGTCCACTGAGGCGATCCGCAACGGTGAAGTTGTCGGCGCTACCGACAAACGGGATAGCTTTGATCCTGCGCGTTACCGCGGAGTCAGCAGGAAAGCGCGTTCAATTGCGTCGTCGTCCTCTCGCGTTGCGACGCCGCAGATTTGGCCGTGATCGTTGATATCCGTTGCATTGCGAACGATCCAGCCGTCGGGATTGTGGATTTGTTCGTTGAGGTCTATGAGTTCGCTCCCCATCCACAGGAAGGCGTGATAGTTCCAGCTTTCGTTGGGATCGGAGCCGGGCATGCCAGCCTCGCCGACGACATGTCCGTGGTTGTTGATACCGCTTGCTCTGCTGTCCTTGCCGCCGAACGTACCCAGTGCGCGCTTCTCGCCTGAATCCCAAAACACCGCCTGATCGTACCCACTCGGGCTGTATGCATACCCTGCGAACTGGTCGTGATCGTTTATGCACACTGAACGGCCCTTCTTTCTTCCGGGAAAACTGATTAGTTCGAAATCTCCATCGTGGTAGAGGAAGGGAATTCCGTCCATTATTCCAACAATCTGACCGTGCTTGTTGATCCCGAACGCCTCTGACTCTTCCAGATGCTCCTCATCCAATCCAAGCGTCTTAGGGTCACTGCCCGGCCTCCATAGGACGGCATAGCTCTGATAGTGTGGGACTGGTAATTCCACAGGCAATGATGCCACGCCTACAATTTGATCAAACTCGTTTATGGCATAAGCGTCACTGCCATCCGAACCTGGGTACTCAAGAATTTGGAGTTGACCATCTGCGAAGAAAAATGCCGTCTGGGCATCACCAACATCTCGATCACAGCTTCCCACAATACGGCCATTATTCGATATTGCATACGCATCACTCATCACACTTTCGGGCGTATCGAGACTCGTCATTACGCCATCCCGCCAGACGAACGCATGCCTAGCACGACAACGCGGGTTACGGATCTGGCGGGATGCATTTGCGGCAGTTCTTGATGGTGATCCCGAGGGCGTGGAGTTGGCGGATGCGTTTTCTACGATGCGATCGGCGTGCTTTGGCGTTGCGGTGTTGTGTGATACG
>JAJDEA010000165.1 GCA_029260035.1 Phycisphaerae bacterium | reverse complement strand
CCGAAGTCGGTGAATTCGGCGTTCTTCAAAAACAATATTAGCCGCTTCCTGTTACGCAGCGAATTACGATCCCCGTTTACAAAAGTAGATCCAGCAAAACTGTTCACTACCCGCCCCGGAGGGGCAAAGCCGATTGAAGTTGCCGATTTTGGTCCGTCTATTGAGCTATTCGCAAAGGGTCTGAGTGGGATGGTTGATATGCAATTTGAGCCTGATGCGTATTCCACATTCGAAATGGCGGCCGCGGATGCGCTGAAGCCGAAAAGCGTTGCAGGCACGTTAAAGGATTAGCGACTACCACCATACAGAAAGTTCCGCCAGCAAATCTCCGAGGCCGGAGTGCCGAGGAATCCGTCATGATTCAGTCTGGTCCTTGACTTGTGTTTTGGAAGGTTTTAGTGCATTGAGAAGTCGAATAAGATCTGGCGCTTGGCTGAGCACAACGCCCATTGATCGCCGAGCGCGAATTCGATCGCGCGTCGAACCTGCACAAATACAGCGAAGCCTTCGCCTTAGGCATTTATTCAACATTCGGAACCAGGGTGACGTTCCCTGTTGCGTATCAGCCGCGCTCGTTACAGCAATGGAAATTCGCGGCTCGCGAATTGCGGCAAAATACGACTCCTACACAGTTTACCGCTTGTCTGTGATCTACCATTATCGGCGCAGCAGTGGAAGCCTGCGTGCGGACGGTTCACTTCCGTCTCTGACAATTGATAGAGCATTGCGGACAGCCCGAGATGGGGTCGTGTCATTCGAGGAATTCCCGGCTGCAAGTACTGACTTGCTCACGGTTGCAGATGTGATGCAGGAACGCCATCGTCCTCCACGGCGTTCAGTTGCCTCACTTGCACTCGACCGCAGACGCCGAACAAAGGGGTTCGAGCGCATAGGTCGACGACGCCAGCGTGATTGGATAGAGGCGCTCAACGATGAATACCCGATTCTCGTTGGCTTGCATCTCCCCGCACAATACTGGGAGGATGTGCGATCGGGCGAAGCCCTTACTGTTGATTGTTCATCAGTGCCGGCTAGGGACAGTAATGGGCATGCACTGGTTGTTCGTGGATACGAAACGACTGGGAGCCGCACCCGTTTTCGCGTGCGCGATTCATTCGGGATGGCCTGCGGCGAGGACGGTGAATGGTGGCTGCCCGACCACTGTCTTGATGCTCTCGTGCATCAGGCATGGGCGATTACGAATGTTGAATTTACCTGATTTACAAGGAGATAATTATGATTAGGATTCCAATGTGTTCACTCGCTATCGCGTTGCTTGTTGGATGTGCCGCCCACAAGACACACTGGGTCAATCCGGACAAGCTCGACCCCGAAAACCCGCCCTTCAAGAATATGCGAGGTGTTTTCTATGCACTCCCGCAAACCACCATTGATGTGGATATCCTAGCCTCACGTACGACCTATTCGCGCGGCAAACTTGCGGATGATCTACTGAATTCAACCCAAAAAAAAGACGAGTTCCTTCGTCGTTTGGATATTGACGAAAAAAAGATCCCCTCAATCGGGAAAAAACTGCACTCTTATAGTCTTAACAAGTTCGATCTGAAGACCGGTTCAGCGCCAGATCCTGCGAACGTTTTCTTCGTCGAGATGCCGGGCGGAATAAATCAGGACACAAGTTTATTGCTCGAATTCACGGAAGCCGGAATTCCCACGCAGGTCAAATCGGAGATTGCCGATCGTACTCTTGATAACATTGGACAAATACTGCAATCGGTGACCGGGGCTGCGGCCAAGTACACAACTTTTGCCGGGAAACAGACAGGGGTGACAAGAGTCGGCGAAATTGTTGAAGAAGTAGAAGATGTACGCGCCAAGCGGGCAGACTTGCTCGCCGAAGCACTCGTTTCTGATCTGGTTGTTTTGGAGCGTCAGATATTAGAACTAACCAAACGAGAAGCGAAACTCATTGGAAATTTCCTTGCAATCAAAATAACACCGTGGATAGCGAAGTACCGTATTGTCCCGAAGGATGACCAAGGCACATATACGCTTCTTGCAGTAACGGAATCCGGTTCCAATTCCGGCGTGCAAACCTTTGCTGACATGCCTGCGCTTTATGGGCCGCCAAACGGATGGGCCGCTTGCGGGGGCGACAAGGTACAGATCCATATGAGTCGAGAACAACCTGAAAATACTTTGGCCAAAGCCGTTCACGGTTCTGTCGGTCCAGTCAATCGCAGACAAACTCACGGATTCTATTATCGAGTCCCTGTACCGGCGCACTTTGTTCTAACGTATCAAAACGAGGCGAAGGCTCAATACTCGGCGATGGTTGCACAATTCGGGCGAGTTGCAGCCCTTCCAGGAAATTTCAACAATACAAACTCGACGATCGGCGCTACATTATACACCGAATCCGGAGCCCTGAAGTCGGTAAACACCCTAACCAAAGCGATTCAACCTGAAACGATCGCTCGGTTCGGGACGGCATTGGAGAACGCTGCCCAGTCTGCCAGCAATGTAAGACGTGCCCGCACTGCCGAGCGTCAAACAAAAGCAGAAGAATTACGAGCCAATATAGGCCTCGCGAATACCTTGCTAACAACCGCTCTCGGCGCTGCGGCGCCTTAAACAAAACGGATTTGTGTTGACCACATCAATGTGCGTATCTGGAATCGCTATGGCGCAACTCTGGTAAAGAAACACAGCCGTCCCCGTGCTCACCGCATTAGTCGAATAGCTGGGATTTTCGCGTGACCTGACCGGGTCCGACCGGTTTAGTACGTTTTTTGGGGGCGTACAAATCATACTGAAGCGCTTCCCTCATAAATCAGGCGAACAGTTATTTAGACCTTTGCCTTTCTCGCATCATGAAAAACCAATGTAAATGCGGCGGAGGCAAGTCATGATCACCAACCCGGATGTACTCGTTACCGTCGATAGCGGAGTTGCATCGGTCAACGTGAACCGCGCCTACCTTGTCGCGGAAGTTCGCGACTACGATGTCGGAAGAACTACCGAGGATCATCCCCATCTCTGGACTGACGAAAACGGAAGACGTTGTACGCGTGAGTATTTTACTGGCGACAGCGATGAATCCATTGCCGCTCGCACAGGGAAGGATCTCAAGCGTTTCGCCTCGGACCTCGAGGAACGCGTCGAGGTTAAAGCAAGAGTCAGCCTATGTTCACGCGACGATGGCATGCACGTTCTTCAAATCGATGACGTAGATTTCTATTTCAACGCCAATGGAACCGGGTATGACGGCTGGGGACGAACCGTGAATCCGTGAGCTTAGCATCTGATCCGACATGCGATCGGCGCTCCATCTTTGCTCAACCTGTTCGACAAGTTTTGGGCGTTTGCGTTGACACGGGATCGAGGTGATTCAACGAGGATTGGCGTTTTCAACGCAACCATTGCGGATCGGTCACTCCACATCACGAATTCACAAATCACAGTTGACTTGTGTCGGAATAGAGGCATCTTCATGTTCTAGAAAGCAAGACCCTACAACTGCTGGAAGAAATTTGAAGCCGGCATCATGACACTCGACGAAACGATTACACCCTACGTTCCAGATTGGCCTATGCGACTTGCGACAAGGCCAATCGAGTACTCATGGCAGGATGATTGCGCGAGTCTTCATATCTGTGAACGCAAAGGACGACATGAGACAACCTGGGTCATTCAAACAAATCCTTCGATAGAGGCGTGGCAGATCCAAGACCAGAAAAGGCTGCCTGTAGATTCCCTGCCGAGTTTTCGTATGCAAGCGCTGCTCGAACTTGTCGAACCGCAGCACGACGAAGCGGGGCAGTTCATCTTGAGGCTAAATCCTTCGGCTGCAGCCGCCCATGCCTTCTTGGAATCTCTTGATATTCCGAAGGGCGTGCTGGCCACTCTGGCTGAATTCCCGGAACGACACTTCGAGTTACTCAAGGCTGCGGTTTTGGGCGGACGCCGTTTTCAGAAAATGCTTTCAACGAATGCGGCGTTGGCTTTTCTTTACGCCGTTCCACTCGATCCAATAGACCTACCTTTGGGTTCTCGACTTCACCTGCGTGCCAACGACCTGCTTAAGCTTTATGGATTCGCAAATGTTTCCATCCGGAGGTTAAGCAAGGTGTCGCGAACCGCAATTACGCGCAAACGACTCCAGGCTCTTCACAACGCGATAATTAAGGACCGATGGCTTGCACGGGTTCTTTCGCATATCAGATCCATCAGTGGGAGAATGCTTGATTTACTTGGCACCGATCGAAAGACCCGAGGTTTGGTGAACGCACAATTCTGGATCGAATTGAGTGAACGAAACGATGAAACGGATTTGGTGTCCAATCCGAAATCCACCCTTACGGAGATCCGCGAGAATGCGCGTTCCTTTCATATCCCACTTCGGGCGAAGTCAATTGGAAGCGAAGAAGCCCTCGCAAGACTGGATCAGCGAGTGCGGGGAAACATGAAAAGCAAGATCTTCGAGACGTTGCGATTTCCACCGCCTCCACTGAATGGTGTGGCAAGTTCCAGGTTATGTATTACGCCGATCTCCGATCCCATTGCATTGGATCAACACGGTCAACGTATGGGCAACTGTGCCCTCGATTCACTACTGAAGATCATAGAGGGACGGGTGTATTTCTACTTGGCTATTTCAGCACATTGGCCGTCGGAGGCGACGATCCAAGTCACTCGAGGGCATGGAATCTGGTGGCTGAGCGCCATCGAATGGGCACACCATACCCGGGTATCGGAAGAATGTAAGAGTGAAGTGCTCCATTGGCTTGCGGATGCCCAGGGGCTGCCGAAGAGGGCTTTTTCCGCAAGTCTATGGAATCGCCACTGATGATGAGCGGTACTTCGATCGAATTCAAATGCGCGTAAATGAAGCGCCAGATATGGTAAAGAGGTTGTCACCTGGTCGGGAATCCTGGTACGGACTTCCATCTGACGAAACTGCCCCCATTGGCCCGGTCAGGCGAATGTGATAGGCTGACGTCATGGGGGCAGCCGGGGCTACCTGAAAAGGTGTTTTGGCAATTAACTAACGCTGCGCGTTTCGGCTGCCCTCTTTTTCATGTGGCTATTTCTTCCAGGCTCATTGCCCAGCCCGTCGAGGCCCCTAACAAAAACAATTGGTGATTGGTTCGTTATTTCTTTGCCGCCTCGCGACGTCTATTCCGTGACTTGGTCTTTGGTTTTCCGATCCGCTGCATGCTTACGCTTGCCTCCCGTTTGAGTTCTACGTTCATGTCGCTCTCACGCATACTCGAATAATGCGAAACATAATGGGACTGGAGCGCCGGACTGTCGGATGGAAACTGAATCTCCCGCCAGGCAAGAGAATCTCGAATGACCTCTTCATGTTCTCCTCCGGTCATCTCTGCGTCATGGGCAATCAACTGCAATCCAATGTCTGCGTAAGTGAGGTAATGCGGCGACAGCGAGTCCCACGTTTTGGCCAGAAGCGAACCCAGATAGTCACGTGCTGCGAACAACGCCTCACGAAATGGCTCGCTGTTTCCCTGGTACGCCTCCTCGAATTCAACCTGAATCTGATCGGTATCGATGGCTTCGTTCAAACTGTGGTAGGACCGGTCAGCCAGGTCTTGCGAAATGAGATTCGCCTGCACAAGTTTCTTCTGAAAGACCTCGACGAACACGTCGAATATCGCCCCCGTCAATGGTTTTGATAGGTCATGTTCCTCATTTGTCACAGTCGACATGCGTACATAGTTGAAAGCGCGCCGAATCTGGCGGCTTTCAGCCAGTTCACCAACCCGACTCAGTTCATTGACCGAAAAAAGATTACCCGCCGACCGATCGAGCAGGTGATCGACGACGAGCCTGGAATGAAGTGCCGTAACGATGGCTACAAGATCGCCCGCCGCTTCCCCATGCCCGCCATACTCGGCCGTTTCCGTCGTCGGATTGGGAAAGCCCACCGATGCGAAGATGATGCTGTGTCCCAATTCGTGGGCCAGGACATCGAAGTTCATGCAGTAGGGTCGGTCCTCGTCGAGTCCGCCCCATGACGTTCGTCCAAACCCGAATTCAAGAAAACCGTACCCGGAATGAGCGTTATCCCAATGGATGAGTGGCACCAACTCCATGCGCGCATAGTTCATGCTGAAGTGCCAGATCAGCTTATGCCCAAAATAGTCCTCCCAGATGTCAAGCGTACGCCTTACCGTCGCGTACATCTGAGCCGCCTTGAATTCACGGCTGTCGACATCCAGGTGATCAAAATGGCCGGTTTTCGGATCCGGTCTCACGGGAGGGTTGGAATCCCCTTGGTGAGGTGGAGCGTAAGGATAGTTATACGGTTGTTTGTTGATCGCATCGACGACGTAGAACCGATCATCCGCAGGGCCATCCTGGATTTGATCCTTTGGGACTGACAGTACGATGGTCTCCGGTTCCTCGAAACCCTCAAGAAACCTCGGTTGCGGGAAGATTCGGAATTTGGTCCCTGTGTCTTGGATCGTGCGGTCTAATCTGACTGACATGATTCTTGCTCCTGGGCATATGAATTGTCGCGAGCCTGTCCTGCACGGAGTGCATAGCCTCTTGGGTGGTGCGGCGATTTCCCGATACCATCCACTTCCTATCAACGACAAAAGCCACTCCTAGCGCACACATTTGTCAGGAATTGGCAACGAAACTAAACGGGAGGTAGTTTCAGAAAATAAATGGTCGTTTTTTGAGAGAAAACCCACATTGCCAATGCCTGGTCACGATTCGGATTTTTAATCGTGAGTTTTGGCCCGGTGTCCGTTACAATGATGATGATTATTCCACGAGTCCCTCATTCGATTCGGTGGGGTCATGGG
>JAJDEA010000164.1 GCA_029260035.1 Phycisphaerae bacterium | reverse complement strand
CGTTATCCCACGCGCCGCCCGCGTTAGCCATGAAGATGGCTACGGCGAATCCGCTCGTCAGGCCGCCCGCGAGCAGCCCCATGACACCTGGCACACCAAATACCAAGCCAACAAGGACCGGTATAACGAGGGCCAACAGGGATGGAAAGATCATTTCCTTTTGCGCGCCACGAGTCGAAATGTCCACACACCGGGCGTAATCAGGAATCTTCTGTCCATCGTGAATAACCTGCTCGCGAGGCCAGTTCTCCGAGTCGGCGGCCTCTTTCTCTGACATCCCCTTCGTCGCTATAAGGTAAGCAGCCACCTTCTTGAACTGATCTCGACACTCCAGCATCATTTGATATGCCGCCCGCCCGACAGCCTGCATGGTTAAGGCGCAGAACAGGAACGCGAGCAACACGCCGGAAAACATACCGCAAAGAACCTTCGGATTCATCAAGGTTACATTATAGAAATCCATGAACTGTTGCATGGATGCTTTGCGGGTCGATACAACCTGCACTTCGTGGGTCTTTCCTTCCTTGTCTCGAATGGATGTCGTACGAACCCATTCCCCGTCCTTCGTGGGTTTCGTCAAGCCGGTAAGCTTGACATTTGACTTTCCATCCGCTTCTAGTTTTTGGTCAAGGACGGTCTTGGCCTTGCCGGTCAGGAGCATGTAGCCGTCATAACTTGACTCTTTCGTGCCCTCTACGAATTTTTCAGCGAACTTTCCATAACCCATGTAATAGATGTCGCCCACTGCGCCATCAGCGGTATCCTTTGCGGTCGTGTCTTGGGCTTGAACGTAAACCATGGCTTCGCGAACTTGGCCGATACGCACTTCTTCGACGTACGCTGCGAGCAAGGCCAGCGCGGTCAAGGCTGCCGAGCCGATGGCAAAACCCTTTCCTGTTGCTGCCGTCGTATTTCCGAGTGAGTCCAGAGCGTCGGTGCGCTCTCTAACCTCAGGTGCCTGGCCCGTCATTTCTGCATTACCGCCAGCATTGTCAGCGATTGGCCCATAGGCGTCTGTCGCCAATGTGAAGCCTAAAGTCGCGAGCATACCGACAGCCGCAAGGCCGACGCCGTAAAGCCCCATCATGAACTCCGTGCCGCCACCCGCGAACGAAAATGACAAGATGATGGCGATGATAATGATTGCTAGCGCTGACCAGGTACTCTTCATGCCTTCCGCGATACCTGCGATGATGACTGTCGCCGGCCCTGTTTGGCCCTGCTCCGCGATGCGTTTCGTGGGATCAAAATCGTAGCTCGTGTACCGTTCTGTAAATTGTCCGATGCCCCATCCTGCAACAAGGCCGACAACCACCGATGAGGCTACGCCAAACCATTTCACTCCTTCAATGTCACCAAGCAGTACCGCACAAATGCCCACCGTCGCAACAATAATCACGCCACTGGAGGCGATTAGTCCGCGGTTCATGGCGGACATCAGTTGCGCCATCGAAGCGCCGTCTTCGGTTTTGACGAGGTTGATCCCGGTCCAAATGGACGCAAGAATTCCAACACCTGCAACAACCATTGGTACAGAAAGCAGCTTGATCGCATCGTCGCTCATGTCCGCGTTGCCAAGGCCATGCGCCGCAGCAACGCCAAGCGCAGCTGTCGCCAAAATCGATCCTGCATAGGACTCGTACAGGTCAGCTCCCATGCCCGCAACGTCACCGACGTTATCGCCTACGTTGTCGGCGATGGCAGCCGGGTTACGAGGGTCATCCTCGGGGATTTCTGCTTCGACTTTTCCAACGAGATCGGCACCGACGTCAGCCGCTTTGGTGTAAATACCACCACCGACTCGGGCGAACAGCGCTTGCGTGCTCGCACCCATACCAAAGGTCAGCATAACTACTGTGATTTCGTGCAACGGCATGTCTGTGAGCCACTTTAAGCCGGCGAACCAAAAAGTAATGTCGATCACGGCAAAGCCAACAACCACAAGCCCCATCACGGCACCGGCTCGGAACGCAACGCGAAGCCCTTCGTTCAGGCTCTTTCGCGCACCCGCTGTGGTTCGGTGTGCCGCCAAAGTCGCCGTCCGCATGCCGATATAGCCGCAAAGACCGCTAAAGAATCCACCCGTCAAAAATGCAAATGGAACCAGGCCGTGCTGCACATGCAGCCCGTAGGCCATCCACGTCAGGACCGCCATCAGAAGCACAAAAACGACCGCGACCACTCGGTATTGACGGAAGAGATACGCCATCGCGCCATCACGCACATACCCGGCAATCTTAATCATGTCCGCATCGCCTTCGTCCGATGCGACGACTTCGTCGTAGTATTTGCGAGCCATTACCAACGCAATGACGCCGCAAACCGGGGCGATGTACCAAAGCCAGGGAATTTCGGAATCCCCGCCCCCCGTGCTTGGCCCGTGTCCGGTTCCAGCGGACAGCTGCGGGGTAGCAGGGGTTGAACTTACGTCTTGCTGTGCGGCAGCGCTACTGACGGCTACCACTAAAAAAGCTCCGACCATCGCCAAAGCAGCGAGGGACCGGCGGTTTACAAATCTAGCCACGACATCTCCTTCCAAATCAGAATTGACGCGAGATTGCGCAGATCGTCCAGCGAGATAGCCGGAAACCGTCTGTGTCCAACCTCGGGATAAAGACCGCCAAAAAAACATAACCTATTAAATGACAAGTAGTTACGGCAATTCGCCGGGCACGCGCCGTGCCCGACGATCTAGGCGCGGCACTATAGCAAAACCCACGCGATGTGCCAACTACCGAACCGCATTGATAATGGCATCCTTGGAAGGGCGGAATTCAGTCGCGGGAGCTGGAAAACTGCCCGTTCAAACCTTGAATTCGCCACGCGGTGGGCGAGAAAGGCCGCTGGCCTGCCTAGCAGCTTACCTTCGAGTCATAATGGCGATTCCCTTGAGCACGACCGTCAGCGAAAACCAGATTCCAAAGAAAACCATGGCCCCAATTACTCCGAACAGTATCGATGCACCAATCAGCCCCACGACAAGCGATATTCCAGCAATAATGCTGAAGCGAGCGGTTTGGCGGGATTCAATGCGCTGCTTCACTACTTGCCGAGTGAGAATGGTCGTGCCACACTCGGGACACGCGTCGCCAACACATTTTGTTCGTGTATTGTAGCCGCAATCATGGCATTCCTGATCTTCGATAATCAGATCGCGAGGGCTTGGCTCAACAGGTACTACGATTTCAAGAGAAGCGTCGGTTGTCCTGCCCCGGCCATTGCACTCATCACACTTGGACCAGAGACACTTCCACCATGCACCCACGACGAGCGCCGGGCCGCAAACGATAAGGAACATGATAAGTTGGTTCGCTCTGGCGTCACTATCGGGAGAAACAAGCGTTTCGATATTGATCCAACCAAGCCAAGTGAGACCGATTCCTATGGCGGTGAGCGCAATCGGAGTGCCCAGGCCGAACAATTCTCCACTGCCACCACATCGAGGACAGTCCGGCCGAATGGGATCGAGTTCATGCGAAACGGAATTCGGAACCTTAGGTCTGTCTTTATCCGATACGCACATTTTCAGTTCTGCTAACCGAACAGGTCGAGCTTGGTGCGCCGGACGAAGCCCGACCCGTATTGAGCTGGCGTCCAAGAAGCCCTTTGTGATGTGTATACCTAACCCGTCATTGGGGTCGGAATTTGTCATTCAATTCGGGTGTATGTCTTGCGTCGAATGAGGATGCTGGGACTCGAACCCAGGACCCACGGCTTAAAAGGCCGTTGCTCTACCAACTGAGCTACATCCTCTCATTGGAACGTGTTAGGAGATAATCGCGGCTCGGGGCGGTCAAGTCAATTCGCGAGATCTTTTTTGATAACAACCTTGCAGGAGCCGTCAGGGAGATACGCTACAGACTCGATCCGAAAATCGGCAAGCGGTCGACGAAGTGGGTGCAGTTTGGCTGCCAGGTTACGCATCGCAACGACTTCCGCCGCCCGGCGAGCCATCAACCTTGCTCGGTGGGCGGGCATGTTCGGCGGAGGATATCCCACGCCAGAGGTGACAATCGAGGCTTTGGCTTTAACTCGCTCCGGGTTCCTGCAGCTATGAACTTGAAGGACCCTGTCGGCTGACGCATATGCCGTGACGCATCCCGTTGGCAGTAGCGACATAGTCGCTATCGCACTGAAACGCAGGCATCGAATGATTACCGTGGTGGACATTGGGACGGCCTCAGTATTGCTCGTTGGAACGCTCTCGCTCTTCGCGCGATGGCTGTTATCAGGAATTCGCCGTGATCCAGCAACGCCAGGCGTGCCGCCAAAGAGAAGGCTATCGCCCTTCTTCAAAACGGCCAGACGAGGGGCGTTATGATGACAGTCATCACCCACATAATCAGATTGAGCGGCAGGCCGATACGAAGAAAGTCGGTAAAGCGGTATCCGCCGGGGCCATACACCATCAAGTTTGTCTGATAGCCGATGGGCGTCGAGAAACTCGCCGACGCCGCCATCATAATGGCTATCACAAACGGCAAAGGGCTTACCTGTAAGTCGCCAGCCGTCGCTATCGCAATAGGAAAGACAAGCACAGCTGCGGCATTGTTAGTAATCATTTCCGTAAAAAGCATGGTCAGCCCATAAATGACGGCCAGCGTGATATGCGGGTGGCCACCCGCCAGCGTTGTCAGTTCGGTTGCAATCGCGATCGCAGCACCACTTACATCGATCGCACGTCCGATACCGTACGCAGCGGCGATAACGAGCAGCACTTGCCAATCCACACTTGCGCGGGCGACAGACGCCGTGCAACATCGCGTAATAATCATCAGCCCGCCAGCGAGCATTCCCGCCTGCAACATCGTTAGCCATTGCAATGTGACGGCGGTCACCATGCCAATAAGGATTAGAGCGGCGATGACCATGCGTTCGTGTCGCGGGGGATTGGAATCTTCCACCTTGCTCACCAGAAAAAAGTCTCGCGAGTTACGCTGTTGATCACTGAAATCCGGCGTTGTTTCCAGTAGTAGTGTGTCGCCTGCGTGCAGAATGATGTCGCCGACTTTCTTACGGATGCGGACGCCATTTCTGGCGACGGCTATGATGACCGCATTGTACACACGTCGGAATTGGGCATCCCGAATAGTCTGCCCGACCAGGCGACAGCTATCCGACACAACCGCTTCGATCAGGCACCTTTTTTGCCTGGGGGACTCCAGCTTGAAAACTTGATTGGTGGCGGGTTTCAGACCTCTAATTCGTTGGAGTTCCACTACGGAGCCGACGATCCCCACGAAGAGCAGTCGATCATTGCCTCGGAGTTCTTCCTGAGGTGAGACGGCGGGCATGATGTGCGAATCTCTGTCGATTTCCGCCAGGTACATACCGGTAAGATGGCGCAAGCCAGCCTGTTCGATCGTCTTGCCGACGAGTGGGCTGCCCGGTTCAACCAGCATTTCAACGCTGTATTCGCGAGGGTCCTCCAGTTGGCTCATAACGGGCTTGCGCTCTGGGAGCAGCCAGCGATTGCAAATCAAGATGTATGTAATACCGACCAGGGCGCAGGGTAAAGCGACCCAAGCAATGTCAAACATATGGAAGCCAGGCAGGTCCGTCGTATCTACGAGCAGGCCATTGACCACCAGATTCGTGCTGGTGCCAATAAGCGTGCATGTTCCCCCGAGAATCGAGGCGTAACTCAGTGGGATCATCAACTTGGAGACGGAGAAATTATGCTTCTTGGCCCACTCGTTCACCGCTGGAACCAACATGGCGACGACTGGCGTGTTGTTCAGAAAAGCGCTGAGCGCAGCCACCGGAGCCATAATCCGAATTTGAGCGTTAATGAGTGACTTCGGTCTGCCCCACAGGCCCTCGACCAAAAAACTGATTCCGCCTGTGTGCCGAAGGCCTGCGACGACAATATACAACACGCCGACTGTGACCATGCCTTCGCTGGCCAGGCCCGCCAGTGCGTCTTCGGCCTCGATAATCCCCGCGACCAGGAGCAGCGTAAGCCCTCCGAGAAGTACAACGTCGGAAGGGATGCGCGTGCCGATCAGGGTTGCCAGCACGACGGCGACTGTAGCTAGTGTTCCCCAAGCTTCAATACTCAACCGAAGTCTCCATGACGACAGTGCAGGTTCTTTCCAACTGTATTTCAGTTCCCGAAATCATGTCTCTTCATCGAAGGGTATTCGTATATTGTAGCTATATTCGATCGCTTGGATCGATTGGCAGAGTGAACTCGTTTGCGATTACGGTTTAGGGCCAGGTAATCCTTTAACGCCGAACATCAAGTAGGGATAGCCGTACGCTTCATATCAATCGATAGTGTTTGTTAGAGTGTCTGCCAATCGAAGGAAGTTCGTTGCTCCTCAAGCTAAGAATCATACGACAAAATCGAATGGATCGGGTATTGGTCGAGTTTCTCTCGGCCTTCCAAAAATGACAGCTCAATGAGAAAAGCACACCCAACAATTTCACCGCCGAGCGCTTCAACAAGTTCGCAACAGGCTGACATGGTTCCGCCTGTCGCGAGGAGGTCATCGATCATCAGCACTCGCGCGCCCGGCTCAATCGCGTCTTTGTGAATCTCGACTGCGTCCGTCCCATATTCGAGTTCGTACTCCTGCCTTCGTGTCTTGTATGGGAGTTTGCCTGTTTTGCGGATAGGTACGAAGCCAGCGGAAAGATTTCGAGCGACGGCGGTCCCGAAAATGAAGCCTCGCGACTCCGCACCCACAACTGCTTGAATATCAAGATGCCGAAACGGTTGCGTCAGGTACTCGACAGCGAGAGACAACCCGGCGGGGTGTTGCAGCAGCGGCGTGATATCCTTGTACACAACGCCCGGTTTCGGAAAATCCGGAACGTCGCGGATGAGATTCCGCAGCTTGGTAATCGAAATCTGTTCTTGTGTTCCCATTTCTAGTGTCTCAGACAATTTCATGCCTCCAGTCGAAAGTTGATATGCTCACCCCGGGGCTGACTCCAGGATAGATCGTCATGCGGTGCAGGCGGCGGGTCAGCCCGATAATTTCACCCGCATCTCCATCTTTCGCTATAGACACTATTGTCTATCGGACAGGCTGGGGAGTAAACGTCGATACTTCACGATGCGATACATGTTGCATGAGCCGCTTCCACTTCATGGGCCTTGGCGCAGCCAGCAAACGCCTTGAATAGATCCAGAATTGCTCTAAGTTGTTGAAATAAAAAGAGTTACGTCAAATACGATAGGAATGGTGCTTTTGGGGCCGACCCTTGACGATGCAGCCAGCTGCAGCGAGGGATGCAACGAGGCAGAAAACAGGAAGCTGTTTGCAGGTTACGGCAAGCGCCCAGCTTCTGCTTGCGGTCGTGGAATGGTTAGAGCAAGCTCTATTCTACTGTCGCGTTCGTATGCACTCATTGCTCGAAAAATAGAGCGATTCGCCGCTAGACTTGACTGTTCACTGCTATAGCGCGTCTTGCGAAATACTGAAGGTGTCGGCAGCATCAATGAGGATGACACGGCAGCTTGTCGTTCATTCGACCCTGTAGCCGATCCAAATTCGACACGCGTCAACAACAGGGTACTATCATCGGAGAGGGCGGGATTCGAACCCGCGATACCGGTTTAACCCAGTATGACGGTTTAGCAAACCGTTGGTTTCAGCCACTCACCCACCTCTCCTTAAACCCGGCAACAGACGAGTTTTCGTCGAAATCGCAAGCCATTCAGAAAAACGATACGGCTCGTCATAGTTGAGATTTTCGGGTGTCGCCAATCAAGACGGAACCCGAAAGCCACTATACCATCGATCAACGAAGCTGCAAATGAGTGTTCAGATGATGGCCCCGGGGCGATTTGGGTGATTGCGTGATAGGGTTGGGTATCACTTCGTTCTGTTGACTCTTGCGCCGAATTGAAGGATTCGCGCTGACGCCTTTGAATTCCTTGCGGCGGGCGTGTAGATACCTGCAAGTGAGTAATTCTCTAATCCGTCACCTCTGCGATGGAATTCAGTTCGCCGTATTCGTTTCTTTCTGCCGTCGGATTATTCAAATCGTGCGACCACCTGCCGTCGATCACCAGGCGATAGCGGTATCGCCCCTTCGGGAGACGTATACGCGCTTCGAAGTCTCCGTTCACGGCTCGCTGCATGGGCGTTGTGTGGGGCATCCAATCGTTGAAGTCACCTGCAAGCTGGACTTCTGAGGCATCGGGCAGGTGGCTCTTGAAGATCAGAATCTCACCATCCTGGCGAACGCCGTAAATCGATTCCAGCTTTCGATCGATTTGTTCGTGGAAGCCCGAGGAGGGTACTTCCAATCGGCCTGGCACAGGTGAAGAAGGCTGAGGCCTGGTGGGAATCGGTGCCCGCGGCGCTGGGTTCTTTGGCGCGGGATTCATGGGAACCGGATTGGCTGGCGTAGGTCTTGGTGATGGATGGGGCATAATCGCCGGATCGCCAGGCATCCGAGGCTGGTTCGGCGAGGGTGGCATCATCGGTTTTGGTGCAGCCGGAACAGCTGGTGTGGGCAACGCCGGAGAATTTGTAACCGGCAGAACGTGCGCGGGTGTAGACGGCGCAACATGCCCAGGAGTTTGCACGGGTATCTGGTGGGCAACAGCGACCTCGCGAAATGGCGGTGTTGCCACGGGCGCAGGCCCTGTTTGCACAGCTGGTGCGGGCTTCTCAACTTCTTGTTCGGGCTTTTCGACAAGCGTAGCCGTAGTGGCCAGCAGACGTTCCGCGTCAGCAGCAAGCCGTTCAACGTGTTGCAGGATGTCGGCGTTGGGAACCCGAGTTGGTTCATTAGCCATGATTTCCATGGCGAGCTTTTGGAAATCCTTGGCTCCCATGCTGTTGGGGGCGAATTCGGTAATTGGTTGACCGAAGCTGGCGCCTTCCTTCAGCTTTGTATTAAAATTAACCAACGTGTCGTAAAGGATTCCCTTAAAGCGTCCGCGAAGTTCCGACAAGATTTCTCGGGCCAGTTTGGTTCGAACGTCGTATTGGTTTGGAAGCACGCGAACAGCTGGCTTAAGCCCCCGGCGTTCGCAAAGTTCATCGATCGTAGATAGTTGCTGCGTCAGGCCATGGAGAGAGAAATAGCCGGTGTCCACCGGTATGACGACCTCACTCGCAGCGCACAGCCCATTGCGCATGAGAATCCCGAGGTGAGGCGGACAATCGACGACACAATAGTCGTAACGATGCTCGTTTCCTTCGAGAAGAGTTCGGAGAACCATGTCTGCATCTTCGCGCTCGCCGAGTTTTGGCTCGAACATACCCAGATTGGATCGCGAAGGTGCCAGGTCCAGATTGGGCGTTATCTGCCAGGTGATTCTGGACAACTCGATCGGTTCACCCTCGACCTGCTTCATCAGGCAGTCAAGGATGGAAACGTCGATCTGATCGTCTGGAACCGCCATACCGAGGGCGCAATGGCCCTGCGGATCAAGATCAACGAGCAGGACTCGGCGATTTTCCTTGGCTAAGGATGCCGCTAAGTTAATGGCGACCGTGGTCTTGCCACAGCCTCCTTTTTGGTTGGCAATGGTGATTGTGCGCACGGATGGATCCTCGTGAACTATAGCAACGAACGATCAAGTGTAACGGCGGACCATGCACAAATACGCAAGAAAAGCACTACGCCGATACAGTTGAAAAGAGCTTGCTCTAGCTGGGTGGAGGCAGGAAAATCAGCCTGTTCGACGAGCCGCCTCCTGCTGCTCCTCGAATGGCAATACGAGTGAAACCAAGTCACGCCCGGATCATCCATGTCCGGCAAACGCGACACGCGAACGGCAATAATTGCGCGGCCTCTTGTTCCGGTTTATCGGATTCCAGTACTGGAAATCTTGAAACATTATCGGATGCCCCCCTACGCTGATAATACTGGCAAACGCGATCGGTTGGCTTCTCAACATTGGCATGGAAAACCATAGGAAATGCCCCCGCGCAGCGGAAATACCGGCGAGTCAATCAGAATCACCTCTTGCGATCAACGTTTCTTCAGGAAAGACTGACCCTGATCGCCCAAGAATCGGATTTGAAATTTTTTTGAGTTCAGGTGTCAGTTTCGTGGCGGCGCAGCCTATTAGTAGGTGACATCCGAAATTGATGTGAAAGCCAATTTCGTAAATTTCGACCTCTTCCTCCACCTCCGTAGTTGTGCGACCCCGCCGTTGATGGCAAGAATAGTCATCGACGGCGGAGTTGCGCGCGGAATGCGATCCCAAGAAAGTGGTAACACCAATAGGAATGGCGCGAACGTTCTTCCGCAGTGGCATCCGAAAGGCGATCCGCCCGGAGATCAATTGCGGTATGATGCTGCAGTCTACTTGATGTCGTGTGCCACTGCTCTTGAGCAGTGCCAGCGGTGGCTCTGGTCGAATCTCTACACTGCTCGAGAGCAGTGGCACGAACGCCGAGGCTTGAAACACCGTTACATTCCCTACCATGTATAGGTGACTGTATAGCGAATAACCTGCTCGCCGTCTTTATCGACCGTGATTGGAAAGTGAATCGTTCGCGAATCGATTTTTTCGTATTCGTGCGAATTATTCGAGATTTTCCAGTTGGTCCAGCGATAGAGGTTTTCCTTAACGATAACGCGAACCGGCTCTTCCTTGTGGTTTCGCACTTTGATTTCGATCGTCTCTTCCATCCTATTTCGGCGCGTGTCTACGCTGAAGTCAACCTGTTTGCGTTCGCCAATAACATCAAACGCGCTGCCTAACTTGATGAGGACTTTCTCGTTCTTGGGCGTATGGTCGATCGTATCCTCGCCGATGAATTCGAGAGAGCCGTCCGCCTTGTCGCGCTGGCTGACTCGGATGCGTCCCGCGGGGAGAGGCATTCCCATGCCCGCTGATTTCTCATTCTTGAGCCGCAAGTAGATGTCTATTTTTTTGTTCGATTGAATGCCGAAGTTTCGATCCGTCATGGGGTTGCCGTAGCTCGGGTAGTTTGCCCCAAGGCCATAATAAACCAGGATTTTTTCGCACGGCACTTCGTGCGAAGGCGGGAACAGTTCAATCTGCTTCGTCGAGTTATCCGGGAGCGTCGTTGGTCTGCCCAGTGTGTACATGTGGTATTCGAAAAACGATTTTTCTTCAAAGTCCACCCTTTTGCTCTCAGCAAATACCCGCATGCTCGTACCCCTGCCAGCTATACTTGGAGAACGGGGCGTCGGTGAACGATGCACGTCGCCTGCGATGAGTTTGAGTTTGGCATTTCCGTAGGTCGCGCCCGAGCGATTGACAATGCTCACCCACGCGCTGACATCCAACAGGCCGCTGTTGGCATCCGCGCCCTCGGAAAAAACGACGTTGTAATCCGCCCACCAGGTGATGGCTTTGGTTTCATAGGTGACCCGAGAGCGATGCGGGCCGGGCTTTTGGGTCATGATGTCCCAGACAAGTGTAGGCTTGGTGATCAAGCCTCCGGGTAGCTCGGGAAACTGCACGTTGGCGTAGTGACTGATAACCTGAATCCGTCCATCCTCATTCTGTAAGACGATACCGCCAGCTGTACTGAGAAGTTTCCCCGTGTGGGTCTCCAGGCTGTCACCAATGACTTGTTCGATGGTGATCTCACGATCAAGGAATTTCTCCATCAGTTTAGCCGTGCTCACCAAGTCGAACTCGTAGTTTTGCTCAATCACGGTAGTTCCCGCCGCATCGGTTAGTGATGAAAACCGCACGGTCGTGGGATCAATTTGTGACGCGACGTCGGTGAAGCGGATGGTGTTGCGCCCGCCCTTTAGATCGATTCGGCGATCCTGTTTGACGATCGCATAGCCTGGAATAATCTGTCGATACTGCGACGGCGAATAGGTAGGCTGCATTCCGGGTGCGTAGAGTTCAGCCGGTATGCCGCCGGGTCTGGCTGTGGTGTAAATCGTCAAAGCCATAGCTGAGTCGTCAGCGGCGAAAGTGGGTGTCAAGACTGCGCTCGGCATCAGCATCGCGGCGACGCAGAAAATGGGTCGAAGAATGGTCATAGCGAAATCCCCTAACTCGGCGCTTGGCCGACAATGATAAAAAAGGACGCGTGTGGTTTTTTCAGCTTCAAACAGTTAGACACATTCAATGCAGCATGGTTCCCGATAAATTTGACTGCGTGCGAAAAACCGTCTCGCCCCAACTCCAACGCCATGTGTCAAACGTCAGGGGTTCTTTCTTTCGATCCGCTCCCGCCCGTTCATATAGGGGCGAAGCGCTTCCGGAACCGTTATCGAACCGTCTGCGTTTTGATTAAGTTCAAGTATCGGTATTAACACCCTGGGCGAAGCGATCACCGTATTATTCAGCGTATGACAAATACGCACCTTCTTAGAGCCGTCACGATATCGCAACTTCAGCCTGCGCGCTTGAAATTCGTAGAACCGGGATGCGGAATGCGTTTCGCCGAAACTCTCACGCGAAGGCATCCACGTTTCGATATCGAACTTTTGAACTTGCCCCATACCGAGATCGCCGGTGCAGACGTTGACCACGCGGTAAGGCAGCCCAATCGCTTGCAGAACGTCCTCTGAGTTTTGCAGAATCTCGTGATGGAATCGGATGCTCTCTTCCATATCGTTCTTGCAGATGATGACCTGCTCGACCTTGTCGAAGAGATGGATGCGGTATAACCCGTAGGTGTCTTTGCCCGCTGCTCCCGCCTCGCGCCGAAAACAGGTGCTCGTCGCGCAAAACTTGATGGGGAGGTCTGCCTCGGTCAAAATCTCATCGCTGTGATACGCTGTAAGCGGCACTTCCGCCGTACCCACAAGCGAAAGGTTGTCTCGCTCACAAAGATAGGCTTGGTCTCGACCACCGGGGAAGTAGCCGGTGCCGTACATGACCTCTTCCTTGACGAGCACGGGAACAGCCATCGGCTCAAATCCTCGCTCCACCATCATGTCAAGCGCAAGTCGCAGAACGGCTTGGTGAAGCAGTGCGCCATCGCCTCGGAGAATGTAATTCCGCGACCCGCCGAGCTTGACGCCCCGCTCGATGTCGATAATGCCGAGTTCCTTGCCGAGCGTAACATGGTCTTTAGGCTCGAAGTCGAACTTTCGAATTTCGCCGACCTTACGAAGTTCGATGTTTTCGGTGTCATCCTTGCCGAGAGGCGCCTCGGCTGCAGCCGGCTGGGGTACGGTCAGCATGAGCTGATCGAACTCATCAAGGATTGGTCCTTCTTCCTCTTCCAGCTTTTTGACGATTGGTTTTATGTCAGCCAGGTGCGCCTGGACCTGTTCAGCTTCCGCTTTGATTTCATCGGCCGATTTGCCCTCTGCTACCGCCCGCTTATACCAATCGGATTTCGGATTCCGAAGCAAGCCTACTTTTTGGCCGTTCTCTTTGACTTGCGTGCGTAGTGCTTCAAGTTCCACCTGCAACGCACGTCGTTTCTTATCGACCTCGATAAGCCGATCGACGTCGCATTTGATGTGCTTGTCTATGGCACCTTTTTTAACAAGCTCCACGTTTTCACGAATGAATTTGATGTCCAGCATGGATGGTCTTTCGTAGCCTTATTGGATCGCGTTTAAGTTGTCGTGTATCGCTTCTTTGAGGCGAATTCTTAGAGAGAATCGAACGGGCTGGAGCAGGCTCAACCCAGGACGTGCAGGTTTTCTCGCGCATGGATCGCTGCATGTCAAGTGAGGGATCGCCATCCGACCGTGCTGGCGTGGGTCTTTTTAGAAAGCCAGCGCGTGACAGACCCCGAGTGGAAGGTTGCCATCAAGGCTTGTTTATGCTTTCCGCCGACATACATCCTGGCGCCAAGTCTGGTGAGCGACAAAAAAACGGGCGTAAGACCGAATCGGCCCTACGCCCGAAAAGAAGCAGAGTAACGAAAATCTGTCTTAGTCGCTTTGCACACACCCTTCATAGGAACTTCGACCAACGGGAGGCGACAGAAGTCTTGTTGGAACCGGGGTTGCGGGCATCGTATCCTTCTGCCAACCATCACCACGGATGATCACGCATGTGTTCCGTGCCTGCAGGGCAGGGTTGTCTGGAAAAACCGTTTCCACTCGGTAATGTTCGTAAAATCCTTCCGCATCCTGGGTACCCTGAATGATAAGCGTTTGATTCTCCGCATGGGAATCCACAAACGCGCGGTTGAATGCCCAGTCTTTCCCGTGCCAACCGGTGATTGCCTTCGTTGGGCCAGGATCGATCCCCTGCAAGCCAAGGACCTTGAAGCAGTCACTGTTTTCCTTTTTGCAGAAGGCTGCCCATCGACCAATGTTTTCTTCATAATAAAGAGTACGAGAGGGCGTCGGGATTCGGGACACCGGTCGCATGTATGGTGAATTGCTGGACATGGGTTGCCCCCCACCGACTTGGGCAATAAACAGAAGGTTCGCAGCATAACTATTTCCAAAATAGTCGTAGGAACTCATTTCAGATTCATTAATCCATCCCTGGCAGTGTGCACCACGGGGAGGGCCGACATCCGCAGGGCATTTGAACAAGTCCAGCTTCAACTCTGTATCCCGAAGTGCCCCATCTCGCTCGAAGCGAGGAAGCAAATTGTCTGTGAATCCACCTGGGTACAAAATGTCATTCATAGGCCTGCTGGCTGGCCCAAACCCGGCCTTGGTGCCGAACTTACTCGTCAAAACGGCAAATTTTCCGCTACCCGCAGCACCAGGGACGAAACCAACAGAACCAACCCCCGATTTGCCGCCCCACTCATAGGCGCCAATGAAAGTTGGGTTGTTTTCATCCTGCTCAAACTGCAATGGATGAACCGGAATGCCCCAGCCGTTGGCGTCATCAGCTTCGTATATTCGGCTGCTTGTCGCGACCCCCTTCAAGTGTGACAAGCAGGCGGCTTGCTTGGATTGCCGACGAGCTGACTCAAGAGATGGCAACAAAATGGAGATCAGCAAAGCGATAATCGCAATGACAACCAGCAGCTCAAGCAATGTAAACCCACCCCGATGGGCTTTCCCGGAATTCTTCCAACTTCGCATCATCAAATCGCCTCCCTTAGAAGCCTTTCAATCCAGCGATCGACCCAACCCGTCGAAACCAACTGGCTATCCAATTCAACCGTAACCGCCATGCAGGAATGGTATTTCCCCGGCTGATCGCCATGAAAAACCAC
>JAJDEA010000163.1 GCA_029260035.1 Phycisphaerae bacterium | reverse complement strand
CTTCGGAATTGACAGCATTAGGGAACCCGGCGCGTCAGCTGCTCTACCTCGCTGTTTCCGAAGTGATTGGCCAGGCATCCTTCATCGCAGAAGAACTTCTTTTTGCCCAAGACAACGAATCCGCGTGGCCCGATGACACCCTGTTCCACGGCCACAGCATCCACGCCTAAATGAAGTTCCCGCTGACACGCTGTGCACTTATTGGCCTTGATCTCCTCTTCTTCCATGCGAAGGAGATGGATTATCCTTTTAATAACAATCCACCGATTTACGGGAATACGAATACTTAGCCATTGTCGAAACCCAATCGTAGCACTTGCGCGTCGGCACTGGCCAGTGGTTGCATCACAACAAAGTTTATTAATTTCAAGTGCCTGGGAATGAACGTGTAGAAGTATGATCCGCCCCCCTCAGTATGAGAGGCGGAACCGGAAAGAGCGCAACACTCTCCCCTGCAAGCGTGGTGGAGCGCTCTTTCTTCTTAAGCTTTTCGGTACTCGGCGCGACGGTGTGAGCCTCGGCTGCGCAAATCAGTTCAAAGCCTAAGTAGGCGGTCATCTTCTGCTCATTTCCAATTGGAGCCAGGCGGATCGTAAAAAAATTCGCCAGGAGGAAGATTAGTCGGCTAATTGCAAACAAACGTGCAACTTAGCAAAGCATATACAACCCCAACCAACAAGAATAGAAGAAACACCATACTAACGAACCTGCGTCAGCCCATGACGGCCAGACAACTGGCCCGAAGAACGGGACTGTCGTTTGATGCGTGCCGAGACGTGGTGCTGAGCCTGGCCAAGCAAGGTTTCCTTTGTTGTCTCAACGATCAGGCAAGACGAAGCCGACTCTACTGGCTTACCCAACGAGGCAAAACGTGCCAGCGCCAACTCAGCGACGCTCAAGGGATGATGCTACCCCCCTACTCTCTCCCCATCATGGACTGGGAACTCTACGGCTGGGTTTGCTACAGCCATCGCTCGATTATTCTCAAAACACTTTCGGAGTCGCTTCAACCTGCGGACATCAAACGCAAAGCTAGAGCCCGTCACCCTTCTCTGGCCATGAGTGCTGGCAACGTGCGGGACGTGATCCATCTTTTTCAAGAGCGCGGATTGGTTCGGCCCCTTCAACATCGCAAACGCAAACACCTGCGCTACGAACTGACGGAACTCGGGTTGCGTTGCCAGCGGCTTCTCACTCAGGCGGAGGAGTTGCCATGACCGGCAAAACACTGTTGCCCAACCGCATCTATCGCATGGATGCGATCAAGGGTTTGAAACGAATCGAGGATGATTCGGTGGATCTAATCGTGACCGATCCGCCGTACAACATCGCTTCTGCAGATCGCACCACCATGAAAAACGGCAAGCCACTCTCGACAATGAAAGCCTGGGGTCACTGGGACTGTTTCCATCCGTTTGATTACGACGTGTTTCTTATGCAAGTGATCAGTGAGTGTTACCGCATCCTCAAACCCGGCGGAGCGCTCTACATATTCACGGCGCGAGAACAAAACGGTTTCTTTATCCGGCAGGCCATGGCTCGGGGATTCACTTACCGCAATCAGTTGGCCATGGTGAAGAAGAACCCGCTGCCCAGCTTTGCGAAGAGCAACTACCGCAGTGCGTTTGAACTCTGCATGTACCTGACCAAGGGCAAGCCAGAGTTGTTTAACTTTGTTTCTCAGGCTGAGTGCAAAAACGTTTTCCATTACGCCAACACACATCGCAAGACGCAACATCCAACGGAAAAACCTCTCGAACTCATCAAGCTATTCATTCAGGTCAGCTCCAACAATGGCGATCTGGTGGTCGATCCGTTCATGGGTTCGGGTACGACCGCCATGGCGGCAAAGGAACTCGAGCGACGCTATCTGGGTTTCGAACTCGAGCATGACTACCTCGCCATGGCGAGAAGACGATTGAAAGGGGGTACGCGCAAGACTGCCACTCGCCGCGCCGCCTGACGGCAAGCGTAACGCTAAGGCGTTCGATTACCATGTCCAAATCAATTCAAAACCTTGATAGACGACCTGCGTCCGTGCAGAATGGTTAATGTTTACGAGATCATCACCGATCGCATCATAAAACTCTTGGAAGCCGGGACCGTTCCCTGGCACCGCCCCTGGGCTGGTTCACACCTTCACCCGCGCAATCTCATCTCCGACAAACCCTATCGCGGCGTGAATGCATTCCTACTGGCCGCCGCGGCGTATGAGTCACCCTATTGGCTCACCTTCAAGCAGGCGAAGAATCGCGAAGGAACCGTCAAGAAAGGACAGCGCGGCTATCCATGTGTGTTCTGGAACTGGGTGGATCGCGACGATCCCAAAACCGGCGAGACTACGCAGCATCCGTTCATGCGGTACTACACGGTTTTTAATGCGCAGCAGTGTGTAGGCATTGACTGCCCGGACAACCCCCTACCCGCCCGTACCTTCTCACCAATTCGTTGCTGCGAGGATGTCGTTGCCGGAATGCCCCGCGCTCCACCAATCTGCCACGGTGGTGACCGCGCCTGCTACACGCCATCGACCGATCAGGTACAGATGCCGCCACGCGAGCGGTTTGAAAAAGAGGAGGGATACTACACGACTCTCTTCCACGAGCTGGTTCACAGCACCGGCCACGAGTCCAGACTTGCCAGGCCGGGGATTACTGATTCAATCCTCTTCGGCTCTTATCGTTACAGCAAGGAGGAACTCGTTGCGGAGATGGGCGCGACATTCTTGTGCGGGCACACCGGAATTGAAAACGCCGTAATTGACAACTCTGCCGCCTACATTGCATCCTGGCTGCGCCGATTGCGTAACGACAAACGTCTTGTGGTTCAAAGCGCAGCCCAGTCGCAGAAGGCCGTAGACTACATCTTGGATCGGCGCGTTGAGTGTGATTCATCTTGAAACGAATACGCATCCTCTCGCCAAAGCCGAAAAGAACTTTTTCCGACCGGCTTGAACGACACGCCCGAGCGCTCGTAGCACAAGGGCGACTTCGAGAATCGTCCGATCCGATCGTATATCTCATCGAGCGGGACATGGCTCTGACGCTGGACCATCTGGACCGGCTTCGCGGTGTGCACCATAGAATCAACAAGAGTCTTGTGCGGCATGAGTGCAACATCGGTACCGCAATTCTCCGGCGTGAGCCACGGCCACCGGTGTATGTGGATCCTCGACTGCCGGAGCGCGATCGGTTGCGAGACCGATTACGAAAACTCGATGAAGAGCGGCGACGTTGGTCCGTTCAATACGCCGGGGATCTGCAAAGCCTGATGGATCGTCTGCTGTCGCTTTCAAGCAAACACCGAGAACTGCAAAAGTAAAATGGAAATCCAACGAATCGCCCGCAAATTATGGCCACTGATGCCGAGAGAGGTAGATCGCTGGCTGGCCGTAAGAGAAACAGCGGAGCCGGACCTGCGGGACTTGATTGATAAACAGATTCATTCTACCGCGCGCAAAAAGCTTGGCGATATCAACAGCAAGACTCTGCTATCCCTGCCGCCGGAGCGCAAGATTCGCGGCGCGATTCACTTGGGAACCGTTCTCTACGAGAAGGAAAAATGGCCGGCGGGACTCTCGACTGGAGAGCTATTACAGAACCTCGCCTTATTCGGTCGGAGCGGCGCGGGCAAGACAAATGTGTCGTTTCACATTCTCGAGCAACTGGTGGAGAAGAAGATTCCGTTCTTGTTTCTGGATTGGAAACGTACGGCTCGACACTTGCTGCCGAGACTGAAAACCAAAGTGAATGTCTACACCCCCGGAAGACGCCTAAGTCCGATGGCCTTCCATCCATTCATCGCCCCGCCCGGTCTGGAACCAAATGTTTACATCAATCAGGTTGTCGATGTCATGGCCGATGCCTTCACGCTTGGCGACGGCGCGCGGAGTGTTCTGCAACGATCTCTAGCTCACTGCCATAGTCAAGGCAACGAAGCGCCAACAGTTCAAGACGTTCTCGCAGAGGTGGACAAGCTGCCCAATGCAGGCCGGGCGGGTAATTGGAAGATATCTGCGGTTCGAGCTCTAGAAAGTTTGGCTTTCGCAAATTTGGCTGGTAAGGATGCCGTGACTCAGGAACAACTAGCGCGTTTGCTCTTGCGAGAAAACACGATCATCGAGTTGGATGCGCTGACGGAGAGTGGCAAGAAGTTCCTGGTTCCGCTTCTGTTACTGTGGCTCTTCCACGTGCAGCTGTCGGGTACAGTTCGAGAAAAACTGCAACTTGTAATCTTCATTGAAGAGGCGCATCATCTACTGTACTTGCAGGAACGACGTGCCAACGAGACTCTGATGAATCGCTTCCTTCGTCAATGTCGGGAAGTTGGCTTGGCAACGATTGTCATCGATCAGCATCCCCACATGCTCTCACGCGTGGCCCTCGGCAATGTGTTCACGAGCATCATCCTCAACCTTAAGGATCCAAGTGACATCCGAAAGGCTGCTGCGCTTTCACAAGTAGATGATGAGGACAAAGGTGTGTTCTCTGCACTACCAATCGGGCAAGGTGTCGTGAAACTCCAGGACCGCTGGCGAAAACCCTTCCTTGTGCAGTTCCCGCTTGTACGCGTTAACAAAGGTTCCGTCACCGACAGCGCCCTGACGGCGTACGTTCGCCGTAATCGAACGGGTACAGGGCGACAGCGCGCGCTGTCGCCGGAATCCGGGCGGGTTTCACGGGTTTCGATGTGGGATACCGTTCTTTCAGGCGGTGCATTGCGTTTCCTGGAAGATGTTCATACCTATGAAGATGACGGTGTCAGGAAACGCTACGAACGCCTTGGAATCAGTGCCGGTGTAGGGACAAGGCTCAAGGAGGCGCTGATCGATGGTGGTTGGTTGGAGGCGCAGACGATAGCGGTTGGGCGCACGCGCAAGTTGATCCTACGATTGACGAAGGAGGCGCGGCACATTCTGGGCGTCGATGAAGCGACACCGCGCGCATCGATTGCCCATGAATATTGGAAACGCTATTACACTCGGCGGTTTGAGGGCGAGGGTTATAGAGTGGTTTTGGAAGCGGAGCGGGTTGGCGGCCGCGTGGATGTGTTGGCCGTGAAAAACGGTGAACGCGTTGCTATCGAGGTGGAAACCGGAAATTCCGCTGTTGTGGGAAATGTGAAGAACAACCTGCTGTCGAAGTTCGAACGAATCGTGGTTGTGGCAACGGATGACGAGGCCATGGCTAGAGTGGAACGGCAATTGGGCCTGGCGGGATTGTTAATTGAGAATCGAATAAAAGTAGTGTTGGGTGATCGGAGGGATTTGGGATAGGGCTTGATATAGCCTGTTGAAACGACTGTTTCGATCTCAACGGTAGCCTGCGGAGTTTTGTGAGTCATGATGACAATGCCATGTTCCCGGAAAATGCTGCGAGACTTTGGTGAGAAAGTCATTCCAGGGATCCATGTAAGTATGCTCGACAAGTTCTCGGGTAAACGGTACTTTTGTGAATTGCGTGGCAGATTCGTTTGAAATACTGTTTCGAACGGGGGATGTAAATTCAAAGAGTTATAAGCAATATCGATACTGTGTGGTTATGATCTCCACACATAGCAATCTACTTAGAGTGCGTTCTTGAAACGACATACTTTTCTGTCTCTTTGGAGTTTATGACTTTCACTTCAATATCGTCGAAATAAACTTGAGTGGTTTTGCCTAC
>JAJDEA010000162.1 GCA_029260035.1 Phycisphaerae bacterium | reverse complement strand
GGTCGTTGATCGCTGGAGTGAATTCCTCACGACTCACCGCGACGTGATTCAGCCAATAGCGAATGAATTTATCGAGCTCAAGATGGAACTTAAGCCCCCAAAGAAGGAACACATCCAGGATTGGGCAGAGCGAGCGATGCCCGTCTTCGACATGTTCCGAGAACAGATTGCTACGGGTTCATCCGAATTCAGGGAAGTGCTCACGCCTGCACAGCGCACCGAATTTGACGCGGAATTATTGAAAATGGGCGTTGGGATGGGACTTGCTCAGCAGAAACTTCAGCAATGGAAATCCGGAACGTTTGAGGCGGAAGACTTTTGGATTTCGCCAAGTGGGCAGAGACAGCGGCGCAAGTCACGGCGTGAAGCCCGCAAGCGGTTTCGTCAGAAGCAACGGGAATCGAAAGAAGCCAAGGAACCGGAGCAGGCCGATCAAATTCTCGCGGAGCTGACTGCCTGGGAAAAATACGTCACGGATTTCGCTGAACAGTACGATCTCGACGATGGTCAACAATCCACCGTGTTTTCATGCCTGAAGGAGCTCAAGCAGCGTGCGCAGGATCATCGAAACCGAAATCGCGAAGAGATTGCCGATCTCGAAAACCGGATCGCGAAAAACTCCGGAACTGACGTAGAATTGGCATCCATCAAGAATGATCTGGTCAATCTATACGGCCCGATCGACAAGATGTTTCTGGAACTCAAAACCCGCCTAGCCGTCATCCCAACCGCCCAGCAGCGAGCCAAGGCAGAGGCGGCGATCGACCAGCGCAAGAAGGAAACGACGGTCGATGAAGTGCGAGAATGATGATATCATCGCAAGAGACGTTGTTTCAAATCTCGAAGGGCCAATTGCTTCGGCGCATTCGATTCAGTCACACCAATACAGCATTCTCACGAATGCTGCAGCTGAATAGGATGCACACCACTTTTCCGCGAGGTTCCTAAACTGGTTCTTGAGCATCTGCTTGGAAACAACCTTTCGATACCAAGTGGGCAGCATAGAAAATCCAGTTTCACGCGAATGTCCTCTCACAGTGCGTTAATCGAATGTATTTCCTTTGCGTTTCTTAGAGTATGCTGAACTTCCTTAATGCTGTGGATCCAAAAACGGCCGCACGTTTGGATTATCCCCCAAAAAAACTATCGCATCGCCTGGTTTTGGACTAAACTATCCTGCTTGGATCGACTCGCATTCAAAGCGTTGATTCTAATTATAGTGCCACGGGGGTGGCTTGGGACTATGTGAAGGATCAGAGACGATGAAAAGGGATTTGAGTCGCACGCCCTATGCGTGGCTACAAGAAGCATCGATTGCAATTGACGGGAGAGGGGTATTTTGCATCACCCTCTTGATGTTGGCTTCGATTTGTTCAAACGTCGCCCGCGCGGCACGCATCGAACATGTCGTATTGATTAGCGTTGATGGACTCCCGGGCAGCGTGCTCCAGTCACTAATTGCCAACGATGTTGTCGGAGATTATGCGGGGTTCGCGCAGCTCGCTTCCGGTGCAACAACGTTCAACGCACATGCTGATTGGACGCATACCACCACGCTCCCCAATCACATCAGTATGCTCACCGGGAGGCCCGTATCTCAGCCAGCAGGTCAGGCAACTGACGTGCATCATGGATATACCAGCAACACAAGCCCGGCTCCTACGGATACGATTCATAATGTGGGCAACCCAAATGTAGCCTATGTCGAGAGTGTTTACGATGTGTTATATCGATCCGGTGTGTCATCGGCTATGTACACGAGCAAAAACAAGTTCGCCATTTTTGAACAAAGCTACAACGCAGCTGACGGACCCCAAAACCCTGTTCATATGAATGACCTGATTGGTCGTTATGTGTTCTCCGCATCAGGCTCGCCGCTGAACGCATCCAGCATGCACAGCCAGTTTCTTAGTGACATCGGCGTTTCGCACTTCCAATTTTCTTTTGTGCATTATAGAGACCCTGATACGGCGGGGCATTCGTTCGGCTGGGAAAGTGCCGAGTGGATCGATGCGGTCAAGCGCGTTGACGGATATCTTCGAGAACTCCTCAACATCGTGGAGAGCGATCCGGTTCTCTTGGATAAAACGGTTCTGATCCTTACGGCGGACCATGGCGGCACTGGCGGCACTCACGTCGATGCCACCGAGCCGCTGAACTACACTGTCCCATTTTTCGTATGGGGTGCAGGCGTGTCGCCCGGCACAGATCTTTATGCCATCAACGCGACAACTCGAACCGATCCGGCCGTGACTCGGCCTGATTACAATTCGATTGGACAGCCGATACGCAACAGCGATAGCGGCAATCTCGCTTTGGGTCTGCTCGGCCTGGAGCCAGTGGCAGGTTCTACGATCAACGTACAGCAAGACCTCGCGATTTCGGAGCCTGAAACGCTTGGCGAGATGATCCCCTGCTTGGCCGGGCCCAACATCGGCACTGCGCCTGCGGGGTGTCTTAATGTTGAATTTCAACAGGCTGATTTGGACGGCGACGGTGACGTCGATCTGGCGGATTTTATTTGGCTTCCAGAAAACCCACAGCCGTGAGTTCTGCACCTCGTCGTTCTCAATGGGCGTCATTTGTCTTTTTACACATCGCGCGAACGATCGCCGAAGCAGACGTCATCACAGGGGGCGCGTGATTCGTTCATGCCGTGTATAGTGGCTGTTTTCCGTCAACATTTCTGGGAGCATCACATTGATTTCTGAAAAAGTTGCCGTCGTCACAGCTGCCGGGCGAGGCTTGGGAGCTGCGTGCGCGCGTGAGTTAGCTGATCGCGATTATCGACTCGTACTCATGTCCGCGGGTGGTGGTGCGGAAAAACTGGCGGACGAGCTGGGCTGTATCGGTCTGACCGGTTCCGTGACGAACCCAGCTGACTTGAAGCTTGCGGTGGAAACGGCCCAAGAGCAATTTGGGCGACTCGATGCGGTTGTCAACAACACCGGCCATCCTCCCAAGGGTGCGCTCTTGGAATTATCCGATGCCAATTGGCGGGAAGGGTTGGATATCGTCTTCTTGAATGTCGTAAATATGGCACGTTTAGTCACGCCAATTATGATCGAGAGGGGTGGTGGCGCAATTGTCAATGTGTCAACTTATGCCGCTTTCGAGCCTTCATCTCGATTCCCTGTTTCGTCCGCCTTTCGGGCTGCACTCGCTGCCTACGCGAAGATGTTCGCGGATGAATACGCGGCAGACGGCATTCGCATGAACAATGTGCTGCCCGGATTCATGGACAGCTATCCTGAAGATCGAGAAATAGTCTCTACGATTCCCATGAAAAGATACGCCAAGGTTGGCGAGGTTGCTAAGACAGTCGCTTTTCTTCTTTCGAACGATGCCAGCTATGTGACGGGGCAGAACATCCGCGTTGATGGTGGATTGACGCGATCTGTCTGATTGGCTGCCGTATGGTTGACGCGAAGGACAGAAGTCTCAAATATAGCCGGGACGTTGGGCGTGCGATGCGCAGCGTAATACCGTTGGCCTTGAAGTGCGTGGTTCTGTCTTACGTTTCAGCAATTCTATCTTGTCGCTCGACTTGTACGAATAGAGTGACGAAACCCGATGCCAATCACTTTGACGGAAAAAGGGAGCCGAGCGAAGCGCTAGGAGTTGTTGTTGGACAAGTCGATTTCGATTTGCTCGATGCGTTGAGCGAGATCGCGAAGTTGGCCCTTCCACTTCTGTAGCTTGCGAAGGCTCGCTTGCTCGCGGAGAAACGTGCTATTGTCTATCGCGGGTATGCCTCGAACGACCTCGCCTTCTCTGACATCGTGTGTCACCAGTGATTTGGCCGCAACCTGTACACAGCTGTGCAATTGAACCTGTTCGACGATGGCTACTTGCCCCGCGAGGACCGTGTAGTTGCCTAG
>JAJDEA010000161.1 GCA_029260035.1 Phycisphaerae bacterium | reverse complement strand
GTTTTCGACGGCAGAGCAGAAGAACTCGTCTTGCATCTCGCGGACAAAGAAGTGCTATCCACTGAGGACTTAAGGCGAATCGAAGCCAAGATCGAAGCACGCGAGAAACAAGACCATGCGGACCAAGAAAAATCGCCCGTGCGAAAGAAGAAAAAGTAGAGGAGATACTCAGTGTTGGATCAACTTTCTAGCCTACTAAACCCAACGAACGAAGCCACGTTTGTAAACTGGCTGGTTCAGGGGCTTGTTTACGGCTCGGTTCTTGCCGGTATTGCCTGGCTTGTGGCCAAGCTGGGAAGACGCACATTTCGGCCGGCGTTTCTTGTCGCGTTATGGTCTATCGTTTTGATCAAGTTCGTAATGCCAACAGGGCCTGCGTGGTCTTATTCACTGGCCAACGCATTCAAGCACGTTCCCGCCGTGAAGGACATTCATGGATCCGCCGACCTGTTATCCAATGATGGAATGGATCTGCCTGGAATCGCGGGTTCGGCGTCACCGTCGAAGCTGAATGCAACGAGCATTATCCCATGGTCTACCATCCTTGCTCTATCTTACGCTTCCATCGTAGCTGCGCTCACAGCCTACCGCATCACCGGCTATCGTCGGTTCCACAAGACCGTACTGGCGCTGCCTGTCGCTAATAGAAAAGTTGATTCGCTCGTACGTCGAGTGTGTCAAGAAATTGGCGTTCGTCGACCACCGGTCGTTCGCATCAACGACCAAGCGCCTTCGCCGTTCGTCGTTGGCTTTATCGAGCCTCAACTTGTCCTACCGAATGAATTGCTCACCAAGGCTGATGCATTAGAAACAGTTATTGTCCACGAAGTTGCCCATTTGCGACGAGGCGACATGCTCGTTCGCTATTTGCAGTGGACCACCGGCACATTGCTTTTTTTCTGGCCAGTCGTTGCCTGGGTAAATCGTCGAATAGACGAGGCGCGAGAGGTTGCTTGTGACGAATGGGCCCTTCGTCAAGGCAAACTTTCTCCCGGCGACTACGCACGCTGTCTGTTGAGTATTGTGCGTAGCGAACCGAACAATGCCCCAGCGTTTGCCCCGGCATGCATGGCTTCAAACCCTTCAACCATTGAAAGGAGAATCGACATGATTCTTGAAAACCCGACTCGGCCTCGACGTAGGCCGACGACTCCCTTGTTCGCTGCAGCGCTCATTGCTGTTTGGGGCGGTTTCGCCCTGGCTGGAGCGCCCGGCGAAGAAGTCCACGAAGCACACGGAGATCACCATTTCAAAATGCACCACGGTCACCACGCAGGAAACGCGGCGACAAAGATGGAAATTGAAAAACTGGCGCAAAGCATTCATGCACAGATAGAAGAAGCAGGCACGGCAGACGTGAATAGTGACGGAATCGTGACCCCAAACGAAATCAATGCGTTCCTTGTCGCAGTTGCACTGCAAATGCCTGCTGCAATGATAGAACAGTTTCCGCGGATTGATGCTGACGATGACGGAGATTTATCTCTTCTTGAAGCAGCAAGACTGCTGCACCGGCCTCATAGGCAGCACTTCGGTCGCTTGGTCAAGCGAATTCCAGATGGACAGATGGAGGCGAAATTCGGACGGGATGGAGACAATGCATCATTCGGGCCAAAGCACCGTCCGCATGGCAAAGCCGCCTTCTTCGGACGGAGCTTGGCGATGCGGACCTGGATTCTCGACAACATGCCCGCCGCACCAACGACGGATGAAGTTTCGTCCACCGCTTCTGCAATTGTCGAGTTGCATATTCAGGAAGTTTTCAAGCGACATCCCGAAGCAGATATTAACGAAGACGGCGTGTTAACGCAGGCGGAGATGGAACAATTTCACAAAGAGATGACAGAAAAACGAATGCAGATGATGTTGGAACGTCACCCGGACATGGCCGAAAAAATGGAAGCGATGCGACAGATTGAATTTGAGGCACAAGAGCGTGCGCAAGAGAGTTCGAGCGACTCGCAATAGCGTGAAGCATTCACATTAAACGCTCAAGGCCCCGCGGGACGAGACACTCTCGCGGGGTTTTCTTTTTGCATGAACTCTTGGTCGATCAAGCTGAGCAACATCGAAGTGCGATTATCCCCATCATCACTGCCATTAATCTCGCCCGTCTGAACTGCCACAGACCTGCTGCTGGACCGCCCCCATGAACAGCCTGTAGACTTGGCGTATGCTCTTTGAAGATTCCACCTGGCTATCGGCGATCCTCATAACCGGCTGGCTCACGCTTGGCTGTTTCGCTGCTGGCCATGCGATCATGTACAAACGCGATCCACGCAGCAGCACGATTTGGCTACTCGTTAGTTTTCTGCTGCCCATCTTCGGCCCGTGGATTTACTGGGTCTTTGGGATCAACCGGATCAAACGTAGGGTCGCAAGAAGATTTGGATATCGAAAGCGCCCACTAACCCCGGAACAGATTGCTCAAGCGCGCTGCATTGTTGACGCATCTACGGAAGCCGTCGCCCACTTGGCTCCTCTGAGAACCGTCGCCGACCGCGTTACCCGGCTACCGCTGCTCGAAGGAAACTTCGTAGAACCATTGCAAAACGGAGAGCAAACCTATCCCGCCATGCTTGAGGCTATTCAATGTGCCGAAAAATCAGTTACGCTCGCAAGCTACATTTTCGACTGGGATGACGTCGGTCGAGAATTCGTCAACGCCATCAGTAAGGCATCTCAGCGCGGCGTAAAAACGCACGTCCTGGTCGATGGAATCGGCGCGTTGGGCAATTTTTCTCGGATGGGACGATTGCTCCTCAAATCCGGTGCAGAAGTTGCGTCATTTTTTCCGCTGAAATTTCCCTTGGGCCGAGTCCGTTTGAACCTTCGGAACCATCGCAAGCTACTCGTCATCGACGGCCGAGTTGGCTTCACCGGCGGGATGAACATATCGCGCCGTCATTATCTCGATCAATCTTCGCCGAACCGAGTGGAAGACTTGCATTTTCGTATCACCGGCCCGGTCGTATCCGAAATGCAACATGCGTTCACCGAAGATTGGGTATTGGCCACCAAATCCGCTTTGCGAGGCCCCACCTATTTCAACAAACTACCCGAAGTCGGATCGGCTATTTGCCGTGGCATATCGAGTGGCCCGGACGAAGACTTCGAGATCATCCACCGTATCCTTCAAGCAGCGTTATCTGCTGCTCAACGGGAAATCTGGATCGTAACGCCTTATTTCGCACCCACTTGGCCATTGATTTCCGCACTCGCACAAGCAGCCCTTCGTGGCGTTCGCATCACGCTAATTCTCCCGTCCAAGTTAGACTTGCCCTATATGAAATGGGTCGCGGATGCTTACCTTTGGCAACTTCTTCAACATGGTATTCGTGTGTTCCGACGCCCAGCGCCTTTTGTGCATACCAAACTCATGATCGTCGATGATCGATGGGTGTTGCTCGGATCAGCAAACCTCGACCGCAGAAGTCTGCGACTGAATTTTGAATTTAACGTCGAGGCTTACGATGTAGAACTTGCGCGATCACTCAGCACTTGGCTGCAAGGCGTAACAAAGCAATCGCAGGAAGTGACAATGGAGGAGATGGACTCACGCCCAATGTGGCGGCGTCTCCGAGATGGGATCGCCAAGATGGGATCGCCACACTTGTAGCAATAAGCCATGCGAGTGATAAGATAAGTAAGCAGAAAACGGGCCAATGGTCAAAACGGCGACGCAGAACGAAGCAAATCTGCGTGCATCAATCGAGCAATAGGAGAGAAAAAATGACATCAGAAAGAATGCAGTTCGCTTTGACTTTCGCGGTTCTCATTGCATGTGTATCGGCGTGCAATTTGCAATCAACCGGCGACATGATGAATGCGAACGACGCAAACGCTAACATGAACGACAATAGCATGGACCCGAATGATGGAATGGATGCAAACGATAACACTAACGATAACACTAACGCCAACGATTCGGCAACTCAAAAGCTCGCAGTCTTTCAAGACCCGGATTCCGAATTCTCCACCACAGACGTGCGCGACATTGATGAGGAGATTTTTCAATTCAACACGGACGACATGACTATGATCCTTGAGGTTGACGGATCGACCGACACCGGTTGGCCGGTAAATGACAATCTTCTGGGAGCGGCGGGTTCGTTTCAAGTTCGATTCGGCACAGTCGCGGGTGAGCGTCGCGCATACTTTACGGAAACCGGGCCAGCGACTATTTGCGACATCGTCGTGACAGATGGAAATTTCACGATATTTCCAACGACCACAACGGTCCCGCAGTAGAATCCATCGCAGAGCCTCCTGGAAATGTCTTCGGCCGGTCTGGATCGCACTTGCCCTTCACTATCTCAGGGAGTAGCCCGCGGAGTACTTAACCATCCCTTCGAAAAACGGCAATCAACCAAGGTTGCGATTTAACCGAGCTGAGCTGGGCGGCGCACTTGGCGACCTGGGCACGTTTATCCCGCTTCTGGCGGGCATGGTTCACCGATGCGGCCTTCAACTAAGTCCGGCACTGTTCTTTGCAGGCCTGATGAACGTCATAACGGGCCTGACGTTCGGCATCCCCATGCCGGTTCAGCCGATGAAGGCTATTGCTGCGGTCGCCATCACCGAAGGACTCAGCGAAGCGCAAATCATCGCCGCCGGAATCGTCACGAGCGGCGTCGTGCTGTTCCTCGCGCTGACGGGTTTGATCGATTGGCTCAATCGCGTCATCCCGCGCAGCGTCGTACGAGGCTTGCAGCTCGCGCTCGGACTGAAGCTATTAATGGGCGGGTTCGAGCTTGTTGCGGGAACCGAAGTACTCTTCGGCTGGGACAGTATAGGCCTTGGTGTTCTATGCGCAACGGCCGTGCTGCTTCTCTATTTCTCGACACGTCTGCCCGGCGCGCTCGTCGTCTTCGGCGCCGGAATTGTGGCACTCCTAGCCGCTCAACCATCGCTTCTTTATGAAATCACATTCGGCATGAATTGGCACATGCCCGTACTCAACGACGGTCAAAGTTGGACCATCGCGATATGGCGCGGCGCGATTCCGCAAATCCCACTAACGACGCTTAATTCCGTAGTCGCCGTCTGCGCACTGTCGCTCGACTATTTTCCAAACCGATCGGCGGCGCCTAAGAAGGTTGCGATCTCGGTCGGACTCATGAACATCATCTGCTGTCCGTTCGGCGCGATGCCAATGTGTCACGGCGCCGGTGGACTTGCAGCGCAATATCGCTTTGGTGGCCGAACCGGGGGGAGCGTCGTTCTCCTGGGTGTCGCAAAGATGACCCTTGCCGTACTGCTCGGCGGATCGCTCCTTGTCTGGCTGCAACATTACCCGAAATCCGTCTTAGGCGTCTTACTTCTCTTTAGCGGGCTGGAACTCGCCATGATCTGCAGAGATCAGCGAACCCGCGTTGATTACTTCGTCATGCTCATCACGGCGGGAGCGTGCATGGCACTTAACACGGCCATCGGCTTCGTCATCGGATGGACCATGGCTGCACTACTCGCGAGAGGTATCTTTCGAATTCAACCTGTAAGCGAAAACAACACGACCGCACGATCAAGCAAGGTATCTTGACCGAACGGCCATGCCGACGAGGAGGAAAGGGGTTTATCACATAGCCTGCCTGCACATATGAACTATTCCTGAGGAGGCCAAAATACATAATCATCCGAGCCGCGATCGTTCGTGATTCTGTCATCCCATCTGCGCGAGTGAACGCCGCCATCATCCGTCCCGTTTTCCGACAGGGAATAAATTCTTGGGCCGTCCTGATCGACGCGATATCCGAAATAATTTCCCGTAAACGGATCGATGCGCATCGTTTCTCCAGGCTCGGCAGGCAACTCGGCTAGCGAACTCGGCCAACGTCCCTCATGGGCGTGAAATAAATGCGTAGCGTAAGTGAGCTTCGTCGCCCGACGCGACGCTTCGTAACGAGCGCGTAGTTTATAGAATCGACCAAGCGATGGCAGCCATTCCTTCATCGGATTGTCGGTTCCGACACGTCGCGTTCTAACAGCGTCGACATCCTTAGCACGCACCTCCGGATATCCTATGCGCATGAGTTCGCCAAGTTCGCGATAGTAACTATCCAGCGTCTCGACCGCTTGATAGGCGTCTTCCGCCGTCGCCCTCATGATTCGATCGCGCGATTCGTTACTTCCATTGAAGAGCCCAAGTACCGCATCTAACCGTTTGCCATTCGGTGCGGGCTTTCCATCGGAAGTTGTCGGAGTAAAAAGATATTGCACAGTGTCAAGCGACATTGCGTGCTCGCCGCGAATGGAGAGCATGGGGTCGCGCAGGTCATGATCCAGCTCCGCAAGCGTAGCGAGAGCACCTGCTATTTCGCCTGCCGATGAAAACACTTTGTGCTTGAGGGCGGCTCGTGCATTTTTGTGGACAAGGGCGCTCTCGGCCATACCTACCAGCTCTTCGATGAGTGTTGCACCGAGGCGCATATGATTGGCGTTGCGCAAGGCAGTGCGCCACGCATCCGTCATTCGATCAGGTGAAACCCGTCCACCTTCTTTTCGCCAAGCGCCAGCCAGCGTCGCTTTGCTCAACGTGCGGTGAGAACTCAAGCTGGGCAACATGATGCTCATCAGGAGACCCGATGCATCGGACCAGCCATCGTCTTCGCCCGTACTGGTTACCGGCGGGGACGCATATCCTTCGTGCTGGGTTGCTTCGCGAAAAAGTTCCAACAAATATTGTGTTTCCTGGAACGACCTCTCCCAGTTCGGGCGGTCTTCGGGAGCCCACGGAGCCGGTGAGTCATCGTAGTCCTGGTCCGTAAACATATTGTGAAACTCGGGCCAATTAGACTCGGGACTGTCCGAAGCGAGCGAACCCGGCATGAATTGTGAATAGGCATCAAACGCATTGTCGCCAGTCTGATCTAACGCATAGTCACTATACCATTGGAGATAGTCCACGTGATGAACGAAGTCAGGCAATGGGGCGAAACCCTCTTCGTCCACGAGAACCATTTCGTCGCCCGCGGGATATCTATCCATGTCCTGCTTAGTTTCTCGGCTTGCGTCAGTAACCTGGCTCGATGAGTCGTCCACGTCGCTGCCGACGGATTCGTTGTTGCTGCTTTCGTCATTCGTCGCTAAGTCCCCCTGTTCAAACTCGCCATCCGCTCCTGTCGCCTCCGCAAACTCATCCTCTCCCAATTCGAGGAAATCAACGTCTCCCGTCATGTCATCAAAAGCGCCAAACTGGTTCGCTTCCACAAGTTGCGAAGAGGTAGCGCCTTGAGCCGCACTTTCCACATCCTTTGTGTATAGCATCAAATATGTGCCATTCGAGAGCCTGGTCACACTCGGCTCTCTGCCACTCGGTATACTGGTTCCATCTCGCTCGAATTTCCAAGATCGTCCTTTGCGAGAAATCAACGACACAATTCCGTCAGCCGTCGTTGCATAGGCACGGTATCCGTCGCGCACACGAACGACACTACTAATCGCGCACGGCACGGGCATTTTGATTTCAGGCAGCTTTGCGAATCGCCAGCCGTTTCGCGAGATGGCATGATGCAACCCGCCGCGTTTTTGCTGCGCTAGAGCCATTGGGTCGTGGGTGCCAGCTAAGAGATGAGTTTTCCCTCGAACAATATAGGCGCAATTATTGAACGGTACTGAGGACTCAATAGTCAGCAACGGCTGACGATTCGCCCGAAATGTTATTCCGTTTCGACTCGTCGCGCCAAAGAATCTACTTGTGCCGCGATTTTGGCTCTTTGGAGATGAAGCCTCGGAAAAATAAAGTCGCAACGGCCTTGAAGATCGATATACAAGATCGCCCGCTCGGCCCCGCAAAGACCTCCCATTCTCGTCTCGAATGACAATCCGCCGAAGAGGCGACCACGAACGTCCCATATCGACGGACTTCGTGATAGCCATGACGCTGTGACGTTTCTTATCCGAATCGGGAACGTAGTCCACCAGTGCCAATAGTTGACCACCGGGGAGCCGAATGATCGAAGGCGACGAGGCATCTCGAAGCAAAACATCATCTACTTCCGAAAAATGAACACCGTCGCGCGATTTGGCTAGTCGAATCACGCCCTGATTCGGTCGACTCGATCTGGCAACCGACTTGGACGGAACTTGTTGATTGTGTTGCGCCCCATCCCGAAATCCACCGAACAACCCCGCCCAACCCAGAAGTACCAGACTCGAACAAGTTCCCATTTTGAAAGCCTCCGAGAACGAATTTCCATCAATCGTTCTATATGACGACTCAAGCAGAGCAATGTTAATTTGTTGCAGTCGTACAGACTTGTCAGAGGGTGCCCATACCAATTGGAATTGCCGGTTTAGGAGGCTTGTTGCTCGCTTCGGCCAGGATCAGTAGACTTTCCACCCGATCGCCGCTCGCCGATTGAGTCACGCGATATTGAAGAGCCGAAACGGGAGCCCCAAGCCCAATGAGCCACTTTATTAGGCCGCCAACTAAGCGCACATATCTATCACGACTATTCGCGTCAATGGCTTGTCTCATCGGCATGCTGTGTCTATCCTCGTGCGCAACAGTACGACACTGGCATAGCAACCGATGGATTGCCGACTATGACAAAGCCACGCGCATCGCGGACAAATCCGAGCTGGAGTTGTTGATCTACTATGTTGACGATCGACCTGGAACCCAGGACAAATTGCGAGACTTGCTTCAAGACGATGCGTTGCGATCAAAAACAGAACAATACACGCGATGCAAGCTGTTGCGGTCCTTCGAGCCGGATCGTCGATTTGTCGCGCAATACGGAATCGACCGTGCGCCTGCATTGCTCGTCATTCATAAAGATGGCACATACCACGCAATCGAAGGGGTCGTAACATCGACGAACGCACTGGAGTTCTTACATAACGCCGCGGCTCCCGGCGTAGAACCTTTGCCTAATCCACTCGTACCGCGAAAAGCGCAATACACCTGGCTTGAAAACATCGATGTAGCTCAACAGATATCAAAGTTGAGCGGATCACCATTGCTCGTGGTTTATCATCGCCCCTACACAAAAGACTGGTGGCGCATCGAAGCGCTTCTCCGAGAGTTCCCCGTTTTCAAACGACTAAAAAATGCGACGCATTGCCGAGTTGGGGTCGGCACCCCCTGGCAGGAAGCATTCATATCTCCTTTCGGCGCAATACGGCTCCCGGCCGTCGTGTTGGTTTCTCCAGACGGGGCGTATCGCGTATTGGAGAAACCCACTTCATATGAGGCCATCGTACATTTTACGGACCAGAATAAAGTGGCTACCTCCACCCCACGAAGCTCCGCCGCAACGGGGCGTTAGAACCATGATTAACATGCATTCACCTTTTTGATGCGACCGTCTTTTCGCCGGTCAAAGCTATTCCCGTCGCGTCGATTTTTCGGCCCGCCTCAGCGGATATCCAAATGAGCGTTAAGGCGAAGACTTACCTGATATCCCGAAATTTTGGCTAGAACCGAACTTTTGATACAATATGCGATCGTCCAAGTACCGTTTGGCTGGACCGGCGGATTCAGTGGCACAGCGATTGCTTCATCGTGACTTAGCTGCCGACGTCATTTGTTGCCGGCTGCCTTTCTCGACCGAGTTTGTCTGAACGGAAAAATTGCTGTCGGCGGAATTTCGCCAAAGCAGAAGATTGAATCGCGGAGCAACAGAGCTATGACAAAAGCACCCTTCTCCCCAATCGAACAAGCGTTCGACGACCTGCGCGCCGGAAAGTTCATCATTTTGGTTGATGACGAAGACCGTGAAAATGAAGGCGATTTGGTCATGGCCGCTCAAGAAATCACGCCGGAAGCGATCAACTTTATGATCAAGCACGCGCGGGGCGTTTTGTGTCTGACAATGACCCAAAAACGATGCGAAGAACTCAATCTACACCTTCAGTCTTCCGAAAACACAACGCAATTCGGAACAGCATTCACCGTAACCATCGACGCACATAGCCGATTCGGCGTGACCACGGGCGTATCAGCCGCAGACCGCGCGAAGACAATCGAAGTCGCATGTGCGCCAGACACCAAGCCTACAGACCTCGCTCGTCCCGGCCACATTAACCCACTGATGGCCCGAGACGGGGGGGTGCTGGTTCGCGCGGGCCAGACGGAAGGATCTGTAGATTTGGCGAAGCTTGCTGGACTGCAGCCCATGGCTGTCATCATCGAAATGATAAATGACGACGGAACGATGGCACGAACACCGCAACTTGCAGAATTCGCAAAAGAGCACGACATCAATATGTACACCGTCGCAGACATCATCGAATACCGCATGCAGCGGGAATCGTTCGCCAAGAGAGGCGTAACCACGAAGCTGCCAACGGAATTCGGCGAGTTCACATTAATTGAATACCACTGCCCCACCGACACAGAACCGCATCTTGCCATCTGTTGCGGAGGCGTGGGCGACGTAGATGAAAAAGGTCAGCCCATCATTCATGAAGAGCCTGTTTTGCTTCGTGTCGAGTCCGAGTGCATGACCGGGCATGTTTTTCATTCCGCGCGGTGCGATTGCGGAGAACAGCTGGATGCCGCCATGCAAATGATCCAGAAGGCGGGCAAGGGGGCGGTTGTCTATTTGCGACAGGAAGGCCGTGGCATCGGCTTACACAACAAATTGCGCGCATACGAGCTACAAGACCAAGGGCTGGATACCGTCGAAGCGAATATCGAGCTTGGATTGCCAGCCGATCGGCGTGACTACGGCGTGGGCGCACACATTATCCGCGACTTGGGGCTTCGCCAGCTGCGCATCTTGACTAACAATCCCAAGAAAGTAAGTCGGCTTGAGGTGTACGGAATTGGCATTGCGGAACAACTTCCGTTGGAGATCAAACCAAACCACCACAACGCGAAGTATCTGCGGGTCAAGAAAACGAAAATGGGCCATCAGCTTAAAGATGTGTGATGGCCGTTTGACAGCGCAAACATTGCATCACACAAATCATTCGAGAGTGCATCCTGCATGTAGCTTGTGGAAAATGTGCCCTGGGTCGGCAGAGTTACACAGCCGTCGCAGGATTTCAACAACAGCCGAGAAAAGACCATGAATACTTCTCCGCCAGATATGCCAGCGATTCGTCCCTGGATCGAGGCTCAATTCTCGAGGTCGCCAGGCCCCGGCGGCCAAAACGTAAACAAGGTCAACACGCGCGTTACCATTCTTTTCGATTTCGACGCATGCCCGGCTATTCCCACGCTCGAAAAGTCTCGCATTCGCTCCATGTTTCGGACCAGACTGTCCAAAGACGGGCGACTGCGCGTCGTAAGTTATCGGCATCGAACACAGGCGAAGAACCGCCGATCAGCTGAAGAGAGGCTGATCGAACTGCTCGCCCAAGCCATGAAACGCGAAAAAACTCGTAAGCCCACAAGACCATCTGTAGGCTCCAAACGTCGGCGTCTCCTGGGGAAAAAACAGCGTAGCGAACTCAAAAAACAACGCAGCCGAGTGATGGATTCTTGATTGCGCCCAATTGTTTGCACCGAAAATACCACGCGTAAACCGCCCTACTCATTGACGCGTCGCGACAAAAATGAGGTCCACGGATTCTTCGGGATCAAACGGGTCGCGATGATAGCTTCCCGAGACATCATCGATATGAAGATCGACACGACCGCAAATCGTCCGCAGCTCATCGAGCATCAATGGATACAATCGTCCCGAGTGCGCACGCTTGCGCCATCCTTGATCGTTCCAAAGGGTCACATTCGTGACAATAGCGCGGTCTTCCAGAAAAGTGAACTGCCTCGTCGAGATGTACTCCACGCCGTCCACAGTCACTACGCGAGGCCCACGGACGCACGGATTTTCCTCACGCATCGGTCCGAAGTTAAGAATTTGCACGAAAAGTCTCCCGCCGACTCGCAGGCATTTTGCGAACTGTGAAAGAGCTTTTTCTGTGGCATCGAAAGACCCTGAAGCTGCGAGGGCATTGCCTAAACAGAAAAGGCCGTCGAAGCCACCACCGACTTCGCCAAATAGGTCCTCGTAGCTAGATTGAACGAAACGAATACTCCCTGCGCCAGCTGGCTCAAGGCTTCGCGCCACCTGGAGCATCTCTCCGCTCGCATCTGCTCCAACAACACGATAGCCTTGCTCAGACAACGCGAGAGCTTGGCGACCTGTCCCACACCCGGCATCGAGAATTCCGCCGTCAGCCGGAGGACCAAACAGCTCTACAAGCACAGGTAACTCTCGCCCAAGCCGAGCATTCCAGTTGATCGACTGATCGTACCACTGCGCCGCCGTGAACAGATCTTCGTCTATTATTGGATTTGGGTCGTTCTGTGCCACAAATATGTCTTCTTACATTAAGCCGTTTGCTACTGCTCTTGAGTACTACATAAACTCAAGCAAAACTGCCATGGGCACTACTCAATAACAATGGTGTTTCGTGGATTCAGGTGTGAACATCTACTAGCTCCTCGCAGCCAGAAATTCCACAACATCGATTTCGCCAATGATGCCGACAATTATGCCTTGATCGATTGCGACAGCCATGTTGTTGCTTTCAAAAATATCCTGCACTTTGGCGAGCGAGTCATTCATCGAAACCTGCCCTTTCATAGGCATCGCCACTTTGCCGACGGTATCGTCAGGTTTGCACTCCATCTCAATAAGGCCTCGCAAAATATCCGCCTCATGAACCATCAGGTAATCGTTGTCCGTCTCTGCTCTTACAGGCATTTGCGAAATACCCATGTCACTCATCCGCTTGCTGACGCTCGCCAGTGTTTCATCGGGCCCCGCAAATACAACTTCGCGCCGCTGAAAAGCGAGCAAGTCGCGAACGGTTCCCAAACGGTCCTCGTGGACAATATAGCCCATATCCTTCATCCACTCGTCATCAAAACACTTGCTGACATAGCGATCGCCGGAATCGGCGAGTATTACGACGACGAGCTTGCCCGGGCCTAGCCTCTTGGCGACTTCCAATGCGCCGAACATCGCGGTACCCGTCGACCCGCCGGCGAAGATTCCTTCTTCTCGTACCAGCCTACGGGCGGCCAGGAAAGAATCGCGATCGGACACCGGCAAGACTTCGTCGATTACAGAAAAATCCAGCGTGCCGACCATGAAGTCGTGCCCAATACCCTCTACTCGATAGATACCCGGCGTGCCCGGCTCTCTGTCGTGAAAGAGATCGTAATAAATGCTTCCAATGGGGTCCGGACAAACAATGCTAAAGTCCTTGCCAGCCTCTTTGGTTTTTTCCTTCAAGTACTTCCCAGCGCCGGAGATCGTCCCGCCGGTTCCGATGCCACCAACGAGACAGTCGAGTTTCCCCTCTGTATCTTCCCATATCTCAGGCCCAGTGGTCAGATAGTGCGATTCGGGATTCGCCATGTTGTAATACTGATCGGTATAATACGCACCGGGCGTCTCACGTGCGATTCGTTTGGCGACTTCGACATAACTATCCGGGTGGTGATGATCGAGGTCAGTTTTGGTGACAACAACCTCCGCCCCATATGCCTTGAGCATGTCAATTTTTTCTTTACTCATTTTGTCGGGGATGGTAAAAACGCAACGATAGCCCTTAACGGCTGCCGTCATCGCAAGACCCAATCCCGTATTCCCCGATGTACTTTCTACAAGTGTCCCGCCGGGCTTAATCAAGCCTTGCTCCTCGGCGCACTGCACCATGCGAAGCGCCATCCGATCTTTGACGGAACCCCCGGGGTTCAGATGTTCCATCTTCACAAGAACGGTCGCCATATCCGCCTCGACCAGGCTATTCAGTTTCACTAACGGCGTTCTGCCGACGAGATCCAATACGTTGTCGTAATACTTCATGTTGACCTTCTAAATTGTTACCAACCACCATCGCAACTTCGGGAAGCATGACCAACCACATTCCGACCAAGAAAGAGAAACCCAGGCTCAATCATGCGATCCGTTACGTTGAAATGGCTCCTAAGCCCCAAAGGCATCCTATTCACAGGAACACTATATTGTGGGTTGAACCCTCAACGCAAGTGAGGCAGGCATTGATTGCGGGAGATGCCAGCTGAATTCGCCAGGCTGAGAGTTGGCGTTTTGAGTTGACCTAGTGGATTGTGCCTATTTATGGGATATTTTGTTGTCCCGCCCTCTCAAGGGAGTTGATAATTTCCTGAAATAGGGAGTACTCGTACCATGAATGAAGCGTTCATCAAGATCGGCCTGACTGAAAACGAAGCCTTGGTTTTGTTCGAGTTCTTGTCACGATTCTCAGATTCAGATGAGTTGTCGATTGAGGACCAAGCCGAGCAACGTGTCCTCTTGGACATCTACTGTATGCTAGAGAAGTCACTTGTAGCCCCATTCGATCCCAAATTCAAAAACCTCGTTTCTCTTGCTCGAGACGCAGTCAGAGACAATATCGACTGAATGTTTTTGAGGGCTGCGAACCAAGAAGAGGATTTTCTGGAATCGAACACAGCGGGACGAATATCAACTCGTTTACAGTGGGCGGGCGGGGATGCCGGCTGCAGATAGCTCCGGGTCGGCTTGCTTGTCAACCAATTCACGTTCTTCGGTCGCCGGCGCGGCCTGCTTGCAAGCTTCCGTCAACCGGTCAATTCTCGCCTGATGCCTGATGCGGGCTTCATAGCCCATTGGCGAAACGTCGCAAGCAGTGAGGCGTTCCAATGTACTCTTCGGATTCTTTTGCATGTGTACAATCCTCATCGAAGCTCGAAAAGGTCAACGGCTCCTGACATAGAAAGGCCGACGCAGACTCTGGTGCCCCCCGAATATACAATTCAAGGCTACGATCATCCAAAAAACGCAGGGCAAGCCTTATCACTATTCATCGGCTGACCGGAAAAGGTAGATTAGGAATGTTATTGGACTACAACGATGAATCCAGGATTGAAGCTGTGGGCGACATGTTCCGTCCCGACGGCGTTTCAAAGACGAACTATGTCACGCGCCCACATATTTTGCATAAACGGATTTCGCAATGCCAGCGTCGTCCGTCCCCTTGATGATAGCCCTGCCATCGGGAAACACGGTGAGATCAAAGCCATCAACTCTCGCTTTGAGCATGTAAGAATTGTGTCGAGTTCTTCCTTCGGAAATCGGCGAAAGCTTGGTTGCGATCTTCGCGAAATCGATTGGCCTTTGCGCAGCGACGTTAATCTGAACTGCATCGCGCCCACAAAGCGTGGTTGCCGACGAAGCATGTTTTCCCGACAAGTAATCATATTCTCCGCGTTTGCACACGGGGCAGTTAGCTGATTCCCGCGCAGCGCTTACGTTCATATTCACGAAGCGTCCCGTCCACACATCAATGTGAGCAAGCTTCCGATTCACTTCGTCAAGCCTACCCGTGAGAATCTTAATCGCTTCAATCGCCTGCAAGCTGGCGACGACGTTCACCGCTGATGCCAAGACCCCAGCCGTATCGCAGGTTGGGTTCATTTCCGGAGGCGGCGCTTCTTCAAAAACACACCGAAGGCAAGGCGTTTCCCGAGGAAGAACAGCCATGACCAGACCGGTCGCACCGATCACCGCTCCATAAACCCACGGCCGATCTGTCTTGATCGCCAAATCATTAATCAAAAACCGGGTTTCAAAATTATCAGTGCCATCAAGGAGCAAGTCTGCATCTTCGGCAATCTTCTCAATGTTCGTTGGATTCACATCCGTCACTACGGGATCAATCTCTACATGCGGATTAATTCGCGCGAGTTTCCTGGCTGCCGCCTGCGCTTTCGGGAGATTGGCATCGATATCATCGTGATCGAAAAGAACCTGACGCTGAAGATTATCTTCCTCTATGAAATCGCGGTCGCAAATACGAACAAACCCAACGCCAGCTCGGACCAATGTATTGGCGAGCACAGTCCCCAGCGCCCCGCAACCCACCAGCGTCACTTTCGAGTCGGCAAGCTTTCGCTGGCCTTCTTCTCCGATCTTGTCAAAAAGAACCTGTCTGGAATATCGCTTGAGAGACGAGTCTAAGTCACTGATTCGCGGCGTACTGTCAGCGGAATGCGTCAATTGATTATTCCTGTGCGATGTAGATTGGAACACGAACGGACTACGGTTGCTTTTTCGGCTTGTCTTCCTTCGCAAGATCAGCCAAAAATCCCCCTGGCGGGGCAGGCGGCGGGTTGCCACTAACGTCGTCCAGCCGAATCAACTCGTCATCCAGCGAGTCGTCGGAAGCATGCCGGCAAAAACGGCTTCGTTCAGGCTTTTCAAAAACAATCGGGTCCGAGTCGGCCCCAACTTGTTCCGCCTGATCCGCTGGCGCAGCACCCGAGACTGCCAAATTATCTATCGGCGTATCGAAAGCAGAGTCGGAAACACCCTGCTCCCGAAGATAATCCTCAACCGCTTCGTCGGGTTGTTCTGCCACAACCTTGGGCAAGAAAGAATACTCTCGCCAGGTTCGCAAACTCGATGCGATAAACGTTACACCACAAAAACTGTAAAGGACATTTTCAAAGGCAACGCCCTTCGCAAGCATCATGAGTCCTGCCGACAGCAGAAGAAGCAGCCCTATCAGAACCGCGCTGATAGCATCCGCAACGAGCGCTGCCGGACTACCAAAGCAAGACCAGACCGCAACGGCGATCATCATGAATCCGCCAAACCGCAGAGCACAAATGAACAGCAAACTCGCTTTTTGAAATAAAGGAGTCCCGACCGCTCCACCTTCAAAATAAAAGAACCCGAACAGCAAGAGCATCGCAGCCGATATCGCGGCTGACCCGGCATTGCCTCGCACACGCGCTTCAACGTCTACAATTTCATAATCTCGCGAACGTCTGGACATCATACGGTCAATCTCATAGCAGCGCCCCTGCCAACCCCAGGTCGATTTCTCCTGCCGTCGGGAAAACACCTAACAAATCACACACAAACGTCACACCAACCGGCAAACGGTAACTATTTTTCAATAGCTGAAATAATTCCCATAGAGTCAAACTAAGGCATTACGAATTCCTGTCCGCTTCCGCGTACGGTCAACACGGCACAGTCCGCCTTGCGCACGACTTTTTCCGTCGTACTTCCCAGCAGCATATGTGCAATACGACCTCGACCGTGCGTCGCCATGACAATCAAATCGATGTGTTCACGCCGTGCGAATGCAATGATTTCGGCAAAGGGCCTCCCGACTGTCACATGCGTCGTCGGTTCAGACTTTAGGCCCTGCAAATGTTGGCGGCAAAAATCCTCCATGCGAGTGCAGGCAAGATCGAGCATTTCCTCCGGAGGCGGGCCAACCGGAATGCTCTCAGGCCCCATCCCGCTCCAATAGGTATACGCCTCGTCCAGCACATAAATGCAATGCAGGTCGGCGTCGCTTGCGTCAGCTAGATCGCGAGCATGCTCCAGCGCGTGCAAAGAGAACTCCGAGAAGTCTGTCGGAAACAGTATTCTTGCGAACTTCAGAGACATGATAAGACGCTCCGAGCCATGTTAGCCACGGATATCAACCTATCCAATCGTATGGTTCCAAGCCTGTCAGAGCAAGTTCTTTTTCTTGCTTCACCCATATTCTACGCATTTCTCGATAGATTTGCCAAAAACAACGAAACTGAAAAGGCCAAAACGCCAAAGGCATACTCGTGGGATTCAAAATCCTGCGCGTTGCCCTATAATGAGATTCGGTGATTTTGGTATGCACTGAAATGTAGCCCGCTACGATACGGATTCGTCCCGGGCATTTAAGGATATCGCATTGGAACTCTCTGTTCTTCCTCATTCAGGCTCATCAGGCAAGCGAAGACTGCCACCTTGGCTCAAGCGTCCGCTGCCAACAGGCGACTTCAGCCATACCCGCTCGGTCGTCGCTGCCAGCGGCGTCGCTACTGTCTGCGAGGAGGCTCATTGCCCGAATCTCTCCGAGTGTTGGTCAAAGCGACACGCGACGTTCATGATTTTGGGGGACAAGTGTACGAGGCGCTGTCACTATTGCGCAGTCAACACCGCTCGACCCGACCCACCTGAAGAGAATGAGCCACACCGCCTCGCTGAAGCCATAGAGAAACTCGAACTTCGACATGTCGTGCTGACGGCCGTCGCGCGAGACGATCTGCCGGACGAAGGGGCTGGTCACTTCGCGAAATGCGTAACGGCCATCCACGATCGATGCCCAACGACAGTCGAGGTGCTCCCCGCCGATTTCCATGCCCGACCGGACTGCATTGCGACCCTTTGCGAAGCGGAGCCTGAGTTGTTCAACCACAACATCGAAATGGTAGACCGATTGACACCCAAGATTCGCCCCCACGGCAACTATCGTCTCTCGCTCGACGTCTTGCGTATCGTTAAGGAAATTGCGCCGCACATTATCACAAAATCCGGGCTCATGGTTGGCCTCGGCGAGAACGTGAGCGAATTGCATCAAACTCTGGCGGACTTGCGAAGCGTTGGCTGTGACGTGTTGACCATCGGACAGTATTTACAGCCAACGCTCAATGGGCATGTGCCGGTCACAAAATACTACACGCCGGAGGAGTTTGATGAGCTTGCCGATTATGCACGAAATCTGGGCTTCCTCAGCGTCGCCTCAGGCCCATTCGTTCGCTCGAGTTACAATGCAGCCGAAGTGTTCGATGAGAGTAAACGGCGTTTCGACGTGCAGCGCGAATCGACTTGAGATTCGACTGCAACACAAGAAGAGTCTGCTTTAGATATCCCTACGATTCCGTTTCCAAAGCCCAATGAATATATCAGAGCTATCCAAAAAGCTTCGTGGCAAATTTCTTGTTTTCGACGGCCCGGATGGCGCCGGGAAAACGTCACAGCGCGAAATGCTTAATCAGACACTGCAGGATGCAGGTCTCACCACGGTGTGCTGCCGTGACCCGGGAGGAACCGAAATCGGCGATCGAATCCGATCGGTCCTACTGGACTATGATCTGGCAACGATGGACGTCGCGTGTGAAACGTTGCTTTTCATGGCCTCGCGTGCCCAGCTCTTGGCGAAGGTCATCAAGCCTGCACTGAACGAAGGTAAGACCGTCCTCTGCGATCGATTTGTTACCTCGACATGCGCTTATCAAGGCGCTGCCGGGTATGATCCAAAGCGAGTGATTGAACTCGCCCGTTTCGCCCTCGGCGATTCCTGGCCTGACGTTTCGATCATACTCGACGTCGATCCAGACATTGGCTTCGAGCGAATCGGCAGAAAGCCGCACCACGCCGGCAAGAACAGGCAGAAGAACACCGGAACGGCCTCGCTTTTTGAAGGCTGTCAACCTGACGCCATGGAGGCACGATCCGTCGATTTCCATCGCCGAGTACGAGAACTATTCCGAAACGTGGGCACATACTACCCCACTCCTGTTGTATCGGTTGATGCAACGGGCAAGCCCGACGCTGTACACAAGGCTGTATTGGAGGCGCTTTCCCGTGCTGTTGAGTGAAGTTCGCCACCAAACCGATGCCCACACGCAGGTCCAACGATCCCTGGAGAGTGATCGCGTTCCCCATGCCTACATTTTTCATGGGCCGTCCGGCATCGGAAAGGAGCTGTTCGCCAAAGGACTCGCGCAATTGTTTCTTTGCGAGGCGCCAACGACGTGTGCCATAAATGGTCCAGAGCCAGACGATTCAAAACCTACGGAGATTCGTGTTGGCTGTGGGGCTTGTCGATCGTGCCAAAGTGCAAAGGCGGGCACACACCCCGACCTGCATCTGATTCACCGATTGCTTGCTCGCGAACATCCCGAACCCGAGGTTCGCAAACGCAAGGCCCGATTCGTATCCGTCGACGTGATTCGACACTTCCTGATTAATCGGGTCGCACTCAAGCCGCAGTTAGGTCGACACAAGGTGTTCATCGTTTGCGAAGCGGATCGAATGAACGACGCCGCACAAAATGCCGCGCTCAAGACACTCGAAGAACCGCCACCCAATACGACAATCATTCTCATTGTTCGATCGACGGAAGGATTATTGCCCACAACGCTGTCGAGATGTCAGATTGTGCGGTTCGACCCGCTGCCTGGGGAATTCGTCCTCGATTCGCTCGCACAGCTTCGCCCCGACCTGGACAAAAACCTTGCAGATTGGTACGCCAAGCTTTCGGGTGGCAGCGTCGGCCTTGCCTTGGAACACATAGACGACAACCTCTACGCGATTAACCAGCAACTCATGGAGCAACTCGAAAGCGTCATGCAGGGACGATGCGACGGAATCGCAGAACTGTGGAGCGACCAAGCCAAGGCACTCGGCGAACTCGAAAAGAAACGTGACCCGGAAATATCCCCTACAGAAGCGTCCAGACAGGGACTCAAGTCCGTCTTGTTTCTCGCATCGGCATTCTTTTCGGATTTGCTCAGAGCATCTTGCGGCGTCAGCGGCACGACCGTCAATCGGGACACAGTCGATCGATTCAAAAACCTCGCAGCCAAAATCCACCCCGAACGAATAAGCGACGCCATCGGCCGAATCGCACAAACGGAGCGCCAACTCGACCAAAACGTCAACGCTCAACTTTGTATTGAAACGCTCCTGTTCGATTTGGTGGATTTAGTAAACAAGACCCACTCGCCAGCTTAACCCGACATTCTGCCGATTCCTCTCGGTGAAGGAAGACGCGATCCACGACCCCAACACTTCAAACCAAGGTCATCGCACGGAGATTTTAAGCTCCGCTCGTGTTTCGAGCCTCATCGAACCGATGATATCAGTATATGTGATGAAGCTTGCGCTTCTGTGGTTAGTGGGTGCGAGATCACTATCTCCTGCCTGTGCAAGAGAGTATTGCAGGAGCAGGCCGCCAAGTTTGGCCATCACATGTTTTTGGCATGATAGCAAACGTAGGCTTAAGTGGAGCACTCAAGATGGAAAGAATGCGACGAAGTAAATGGATCGGAATCCTCATCACAGGATCGCTATTCAGCACGTTCGGCGGGTGCTTGCCGGAAAACTTCTTAGCGCTAAGTGCTCGCAATTTCTCCGTAGCGCTCGCCAATTCTGTCCTGACCGCCGCCGTAACGCCAATCTTCAACGCAGTCGGCGTACAGCCACCCGACACGACCGACGGCGAGGACGATACGTCCACGGCTGGCTAGGGCACACTCTATCCACCGGCGTGCGCGGGGATTTATTTTTCCATATGCGCCATGGGTTCGCCGCGACGCATCAGCTCTTGGAAGACTACCTCGTAATCAGGGCCCGCCACACGTCACTTATAGCCTCATTTCTCTTGAGGTGTTTCTTGAAAGTTCGACCCACAGCTGCACTCTTACAGCGATTGGTTGCTTGGAATACCGACCTCGGCATTGAGCATATTTCGCTACTCGTCCCTGAACCGCTCAAACAGTGGTTTTGGGACGCATTGCTCTGTCACGGAACAAAATGTAGCACCGTAGTGCACTAACGAATCAGCTTTCAAAATATGGTGCGTTGGCACCATCTCAGACTTACTCAAGCCAGATCGTTGTCATAAGGTCAAATGGAATCGTGGGGTTGACCTTACCCCGATACCTGTACCAATTCTTAAGATACACATATGCCTCCATGGATGCTAGCGGCGGGCGAAGCGGAGCGAGGTACGAGCGTAGCGT
>JAJDEA010000017.1 GCA_029260035.1 Phycisphaerae bacterium | reverse complement strand
CAATCAATGGTATGCAAGCCTTCATCAGCAGCCTGCCCTATCGCTTCTACCCGATGCTGACGCTGTTCCTGGTTTTCCTGCTGGCTTGGACCGGACGCGACTTCGGGCCGATGAAGCGCGCGCAAAACCGAGCCGCAAACGGAATAGACGAACCATCGGCATCGACCGAATCATCTACCACAACTGTGCTTCAACCTGGCTCGTCACCTCGCTGGTGGCTTGGCGTCGTCCCCATCTTCATACTGGTCAGCATAACAATCGGTATCATGATTTCGACAGGCCTTGGTAGTGAAAATACCATGGCACGAATCGCCGAGTTGAATGTGGACGGCGAGTCTGTCTGGAACGCTACACCGATCTGGGAACGAGCGTCGGTCATCATCAGCAATGCCGACTCCTACCTATCCATCTTTTACGGCGCAATCCTGTCCGCCGTCGCAGCCATCATCTTAACCACGCTCGCGCGGGCTTGCTCCATACGCGATGCGGCTGACGCGGGCCTTGAAGGCATGGCTCGAATGTTCCCAGCCATCGTCATTCTCGTTCTCGCATGGGCACTGTCAGAAGTCACGAAGAACCTGATGCTGGGAGAAGTCGTCGCAGCCAATCTCAATTCCATCAAATTTCCGGCACACTGGTTGCCTCTTGCTGTATTTATAGCAAGCGCTGCCGTTTCCTTTGCGATGGGTTCATCCTGGGGAACGATGGGCATTATGTGCCCAGCGACAATCTCCATCGCAGCGGTGCTGCTCACGGACCTGCCGGCTGACAAGGCAATTTCACTATTTTACGCATCCGTGGGCAGCGTGTTGGCTGGGTCCGTCTTCGGCGATCACTGTTCACCCATCAGCGACACAACGGTTCTCTCTTCGATCGCGTCAGGGTGTCGTCATGAAGATCATGTGTGGACGCAGCTACCTTATGCGTTGATATGCGCAATAGCCGCGATGGGGCTTGGCGATGTTCTGTGCAGCGCATACGACCAACCATGGTATGCGGGTTTGGGCGCTGGCGCGGTGTTCTTATTCCTGGTCGTCTTGATTGTTGGTAGAAAACCCGCCATCACGGCAGCTGAACCGAAATACTAAGACGTGGTCTACTGAGTGCGCGCAAACGTGACGTTAGCCAATTGAAGAGCAGCGAAGTCCGCAAGGTTGATGCCGCCATCATTGTCGTAATCGTGTCGGCGACAGCCAGGTGACTCAGCGGTTTTGGAATTATCAAAGCAGGCAAGAAACTCTTCAGGGCTGGCCATGTCGCTGGCAGCGAGGACACTTCGGCTCAAAGATGCTCCATCACGAATCTCTCTGAGGTACGAACCGATCATCATCGTCCAAACCGAACACACCAAGAGTATCGCCGCTGCAATTGGTACCCAACGAAGAAGCCGACGCTTGCGCGTACGCACATCTTGTTCGATCGGCTCACATAATAACGCCTCAACAGACAGCGGTGTTTCATCGAAAACACCACCCTCCTTAGCCATGTGCGACTCGAGCAACAAGCGCTCAGCAGGGTCGATGGATTGATTGTCTTCGTTCTTGTTCTGCATAATTCACCGCTCAGCCAGGTTTCCAGACTGGCTCTCCAATCTAGGAGTCGCCTCCAAGTTCCTCCGGCGCGAGACTTTCGCCGGTTTTTTCCGCCACGCAAGCCCGAAGTGTCTCCAAAACCCGCTTCCATCGCGATCTGAGCGTCGATTCCTGCATTTCTAGCGCCCCAGCCGCATCCCGCCATCGCCTCTCGGTAATCGCAGGAAGCTGGGTCGCCAAACGCCGATCGGCAGGTGGAAGGTCCAATAAGCAGGAGTCCATCGCCTCAAGAAGTTCCAGCCTTGCCGCGATAGCCGCTGGACCCTCGTCGCTGGACGCGATCGGCTCGCTGGCGCCAACCAGAACACCCGCATCGTCAGAAACATTCTCTCTCCCGCGTTTTCTTAATTCGGAAATACACTGATTTCGCGCAATTTGCATCAAGTAAGGGCGAATCGACTCGGGAGGATTGCTGTCCGATCTGCGAAGCGAGCGAATAACACCTGTCCATGTCGCCGACGCGATGGAATCAAGCCATTGTGGGTCTCTTTGGCATTCACGTTTAGAAAGTCGGAAAACGGCGTACCGCACGAGCTTATCGTAACGCCGCATGAGCAAACGCAGGGCAGCCGAATCACCCGCCACCAAACCCGCAATGAGGAATTCGTCTGACGGCTCATTCCGGCCTGTCGTCGAGGTGTCCGAGCCGTAATCCGCGTGCTTGTCCATGCCTGAATTATGGGTGAATGGTTCGATTGGTCAAAACAAGGTCGGAGACAATTCGAATGTAAGGCCCGGAAGCCGGGATCTTCTCAATCGAAGAATCGATACTTGATGATAGCCCAGAGCGCAGGAAAACCATCAAACACGCTGATCTTCTTGCCCTCGTCCCGCCCGCGCCCGGCATAGCTGATGCCAACCTCGTAGACGCGCCACCTCTGCCCCTTCTTGTTGGGTCGGGCGATCTTTGCAGTAAACTCCGGCTCGAAGTCGAATTTGTTGCACCTCAGCGAAAACCCTTCAAGGACTTCCTTCCGAAAAACCTTGTAGCACGTTTCCATGTCGGTAAAGTTTAAGTTGGTAAACATGTTGGAGATTAGAGTCACCAGCCGATTGCCGACCATATGCCAGAATCGATCGACTTGATGAGCCGCCCCGCCTCGAAACCTTGACCCATAAACGACATCTGCCGTATCGGCAAGAATGGGCTTCAGCAACTTGTTGTAGTCTTCCGGATTGTACTCCAGGTCCGCATCCTGAATCAAAACCAGATCGCCCGTCGCCAGTTCGAACCCGGATCGCAGTGCCGCTCCTTTGCCACGGTTCACGTCCTGCAGTTTGACAACAATATCCTCGTTGGGCCATCGCTCCTTGAACCGTGGGTATAGGTCTCGCGTACCGTCGTTGGAAGCGTCATCAACAATCACAATCTGACGATCCATCCCTACGTCAACAGCCAGCACGCGCGCAAGCAAAGCCTCAAGCGTCGCAGCCTCGTTGTAGACAGGGATTACTATACTGAGTCGCATCCGTTATTTGCCTGATTATGCTTGATCAAATACTGAGAAATTGCGGTCAATGAGGTCTTGAATGTCGATCAACCCCACAAGGCAGTGCTGATCATCGACAACCGGCAGTTCGTCAATCGAATGATTTCGCATCATCCGCAAGGCATCGACAACGCGCTGCCCCTGGCGCACATGTTTGGGATCGGCGGTCATCACTTCCTCGACCGTCTGATCTTCCAGGTGATCCCGGTTTTCAAACAATCGAAAAAAGTCGCCATGCGTCACGATACCCACGAGCTTGCCGGACGCATCCACAACACAAGCAGCCCCCGCGCGTCGTGGCGCGGACACGATCGATTCGTAACATTCACGCAGGTTAGCCGTCGGCGATACGGTCGGACAATCCCCTTTCGTGCGCATGATCTCTCGCGCCTCCATGAGAAACCTGCCCAGCGCACCACCAGGATGATATTTCGCGTATTGCTCAGGCTGAACGGATCGCAAGTCCATTACTGTCAGCGCCAAGGCATCGCCCAATGCAAGCATGGCTGCCGTAGAGGAACTCGGAGCCAGCCCCAATGGGCACGCCTCCTTCGTTGAACCAATGTCCAATACAACATCCGCATACGCCGTGGCTTTCGAATCCAGCTTAGCCGTCATCAAAATAACCTGACAGCCTACTTCTTTCAGCCGAGGCAACAGTTGAACCAATTCGGAACCGCCGCTCTTGCTCAAACCCACAATAACATCATCGGCGTGTACCATGCCCAGATCGCCATGAAGCGCTTCCACCGGATGAAGCGAATACGCGAGCGTGCCGGTACTGGCCAGCGTTGCCTGAATCTTATGGCCAATCAGACCAGCCTTCCCGACGCCCGTAACACAAACGCGCCCGGTCGAACGTAGCAATGTGCGAACAGCACAAATGAACGGCTCACCAAGCCGACTCGACGCATCTACAATCGCCTCAGCCTCAGCCCGCAACACCGCCCTTCCGCGAGCTAATACCGCAGCGTCACCCTCCAGATGAAGTTCTGGGTTCGGTCGCTTCGTTTCGTTGGTCACATTCGCACTTTCCATTGGACACGCATTATCTATCACGGCGGGCTTTGTCTCAACCACCATTGTTCTCAGCCCGATTACCACCATCTTGAGGTCCAGCTGGCTTCTTCTCCTGAGTCTTCACGCGAGATGTCTCGTTTCCGATCTGCTTTTGTTTCCCTTTGCCTACCAACCGACTAACAATCAACCTGCATTTCGTCCCGATCTTTGGGATCGCCTTCGTATTGGCAGAAAGCCAGAGCAACTCGTTATCAGCGGTGTGTAGAGACGCTGGGGAGATGAGGGCGGTATCAAAATCAACGACGCTGATCACCGTTCCTTCCAGATCAGCCGTGAACCGACCTTGTTGATTCGTGCGCGACCCCGCGAACACCCAGGTTATGGATCGGGGCGGGCGATTGGTATCGTTATCTATCAGCCACTTCGTGATGGGAACCGTCTTTGGTTTACCTTTTTCCTGATACCGAACGTCGATTTGAATTTTCTCGCCGGCCGGTGGAATCAGGCGGTTGTTTTTCTCGTCATATCGAACCGGCGTGCCAGGCTCCATCCCGAGAAGACCCATCGCTTGATAAATATCTCTAGGCCTGCCAATTACTGCGACGATACTCTCGTGCTCGCGCGTCCGCGGGCTGCATGCCACGAGTTCAAGCATCCCCTCGCGAAATACAACCTTCGCATCCAATTCAACGGACTTGGCTGACCAATTGATCCAAACGCCTTCGCTAAACTCCTTCAACCGCTTGGGGGATGACGGGGCCTCCTGCGCAATGGCTATACCTACCGGCAGAAAACAACCGGCAAGGAATGAAGGAATGATTTTGGAATTCATGGAGCGCAAAGTCATGCACTCAGTCGACGAGCAGAAGACCCTTGTCATCCTTGGGCAAAGCCGGGGAACGCAAGTTCTTCCTGCTCTGCCTGGATCAGGATTTTCGGTTTAATCAGGATCAGCAATACCTGCTCATCCTTCACCATCGCACGCGACGAATACAATCGTTTCAGCACGGGAATTTTCGAGAGAATCGGAACGCCTGCTTCAACTTCCGTCTCGCTTGCGAGTTTCTGGCCACCGATCAACAAAGTGCCGCCGTCTGGAACGGATACCATCGTTTGGACACGCTGCGCGGAAAGCGTCGGCAACTGCACAAACGCCTGGTTCGCCCCCGTACCACCGCTGAACTGAAACGTCTGCAAGTCGAGAAGCCGAGTAACGCCAGGCGCGACCAACATCATGACATAGCGACGATCTGCTGTCACCGTAGCGCGAACAAACAAACTCGCACCGGCATCAACCGTACCCGTCACAGGCGCCTGCGCTACCGCCCCTTGCGCAACAACAGGCTGTAATTGACTGATGAAGTTCTGCTGAATCGTCACTGCTATCCAGGCCGACGCACCGTTAAACACAACCAGCCGCGGCGCGGTCACAACGCTCGATCGCGAATCCGCCTGCGTCGCGCGGATCAGGAAATCAACCTGGATATTGTCCAGGAAACTTCCAAACACTCCAAGAGCAGGCCCGATAGCTTGGCCACCAAAACTACCGGGAATGTCACTCGGCAGGTTCGCAGGGTTGGTAAAATCCAGAACACTCGATGTCACAGGAACCGGAGTCCCCTGGCTTCCACTCCCGCCGGAAGCTGGAGGAACAAGGAATGCCTGCGTAAATGGTTGCGCAACGTTTCCGCCGCCGGTAGTCAATTG
>JAJDEA010000160.1 GCA_029260035.1 Phycisphaerae bacterium | reverse complement strand
TCCCCCTTGCGTGACATGGTGGTGACCGCTGAGATTATGCCACGTAAGATCGAAAACTCGGCCACCTAAAACGCCCCACAATTCCTGGAAGCACGTCAACAATTCGCCAAAAATAAGATGCGACATGATACCCGTCTTTGTAATAGGCTCTGTGAGCGACCGTGACCACAATTGGCAGGTGGTCTCAAAGTCACCGCGGGTTGTTTGCCAATAGCGTTTGCGGTCGCTGACGATTATGCACGCGACACGACTAAAGTTGGTGTTATGACGAAGGCCAATAAATTCGTTGCAGTGGAATTAGCGATGCACCTGTTGGCCTGAGCGAGTCGTAGTATTCCACGACTAGCTCCCGAAGTTGCGGCAAGGTGATCAGTGTTATTGGGATGCTTGAGCGCTCGGCTTCATAGCGAGCATCCTTGGTGAAGCCACCCGTGCTGACGTACAGACAGCGATCGCCAGGCTGCCGACCACCGAGAAACGCGCGAACCTGATCGGCGCTGATTGTCGTTCCGGGACGATGTTTGACTTCGGCGAATATTCGCGGCTCTTGAAGTCCCAAACCGTCTGGCGAGGCGAATACGTCGACTCCTCGGTCAGCGCCTTTTGGCGAGACCCGAGCACGGTAACCCATCGCGGTCAGAATCTCTGCGACCAGATCCTGCATTTGTTCCCAGTCGAGTCGAGCGATGCGGTCCTCGATGAACTCGTTTGCCTTCGTCGCGGCTTCTTCCATCAAGAACTTGTCGTCATCGGTGGACTCTAGCGACGCAACTGTATCCCCAGCCTCTTCAATTTGAGACTCAATCAGTTTGGCATGAGCCCACATGTCGGCTGCCGCGTCGTCACGAACGAGAAATAGCGTTGAAATCGCCCCCAATGTGTTTCGCGTCGACGTGGTCAAAGAATCGCGAGCCACTTTGTGCGTCCATTTAACGCGGCGAACACGGTTCAATGCATGGTCTCTGTGCTCTACATCCGAAAGGACTTCTCCGAGGAAGTAAATTCGTTGGCTCGGATCGTATGTTGTTACTGCATCACCTACACCGATCTCACTGTAATACCGCTTGATCTGCGCCGCCGACATAGCATTCTTACCTTTACTGTCGGACGGATTTGCCTTCGCAAGATTGGCCTCGACTTCGGCTTTGTCCGTGTCACTGGAAACATCGCCAGCACCGTCAAAGCCAATCGCAACAAGGCCTACTTCCAGAAAATCATCGACGTATTCCGCGCCTCGACCGGCGCGGACCATCCAGATGCATTTGTTCGCCATAACGCGACTCCTCTTTCTACTGCAAACCTAGCGCGGCAATTTGAGAGAGGGTGATTCTTTATTGAGTTGGATAATGAAGTCATCGCCATTGTGCACAATGATCAGTCTGATTCTTCCACTCGATTCCTCTCGCACATACTGCTGGTCAAGAAGCTGTGCCAAGTCCAGACTGTATTTTCCGACAAGATACGGTGATTCATCTTTTTTCGATTTCCACCGAATCTCAATGTAGAAAGGAGACTTCATGTGCTCCTTCGAGACAGTCATTGAATTCTTCCGATTGCTCTGATCGTTTCCCGTGATATGCGACGAACCGTCGGGTAATTCTTGACTGTCGGCGAGGCGCTCAACCAACTGGTCTGACGAACCGGCTGGCGCTCTCGCAAGCGCGCGGACAACTCGTCGCACTGCGACGGCAGTTGGTCCACCCTGGCAACTAACATTGTTTCGATTAGTTCCGTAATGCAGACGACGTACTTCGTTCTGCGCGACTTCTAGCTCGCAGTCGAAGTCAATCTCGATGTCGTTATTGATGTCGGCAAATGCTGCCATCTTGTCGCTAAGTTCTTTCAAGCACCGCGAAAGAGAGGCACTCTTTGTCTCACTGAAAACAAGCTCGATCCGCATTCGATGAGCGAGGACGCGTGAATTGGCCAAGACAAAATCGTTTCGTAGTTGCACAACGCCTTCACTATTCCACCAAGTGATGGTTTTTTCGTCCGTTTTCGAATCGATGATGAAGTTGTCCTGATTTTGATTCGATAGCCACGCTGCATGGCGCAATGTGCTTGCTTTTGTTAACAGCGTTTCAATATCTTCGTAGACTTGTAATAGCGTATCGCGTTTAAGGCGACGACGTTCGCGAATTGAAAAGCCTCCCCAAGTGATCAATGTGCTAATTATTGCTGCCAACAGGGAGCATCCGACGATCAAGAAAGTTTCCATCCCAATGGATTGCTCGGCGGCGTCAGCGAAGATTAACAAATTCATCGAAAGCTACCTATCTAAAGACTCTTCCACCAATAATCTGTGGATGGTGGCGGTGAGGAGTTGCTGGGTGGCGGACTGGCGCTCTCGCAAGCGCGCGGACAACTCGTCGCACTGCGACAGCAGTTGGTCCACCTTGGCGTTGGTAAACGTCGCGGCTTTCTTGCGGGTTTGCGTTAACTTTCGTCCCCAGGCTGCTCAACTTTCTTCATAATCACTTTAAGTATCCAAAATGGCAGCGATTCCACGAGTGATGGGTGTTCTCCAAGGTATGGACTAATTGCGACACACGAATTGACCGCTAGTGAAGTGACACCAATCAGTCTTCCTTCGTCATCGATTATCGGACTGCCAGACGTTTCGTGTTTTATGCGTTCATTTGTGGTGATCGACAACTTGCTCAAGGAAGAGGAGGTCCTCAGTCGACCATGAATCCATTTGTCATCATGAGCCAACACATGAACGTTTCCGTTTGGTGGATTGTGCCAGAGGTCCAACGGGATGATGCTGCTGATAACTTGATCGAATTTATCACGATCCCCATCGTGGTCTACGTTGTGGCTATCGATTCTTCGCAATGCGGCAACATCTGAAAGACACTCGATAACTAAGGGTTCCATTCGGAACTGACAATCCGAATTCGTCTCAACAGTGACAAGATAGTCGCATTGATTTTCGGCTTTGGCCATCTGAGCATCCTCAGATGTGAAAGGGACGCAATGGGCCGCCGTCAATAGAAAGCCACCCTTGACGAAAACGCCGCAACCAAAACGCTGTCCGTTTCGCAAAATGCGCATGCGCGCCGCGGTTACTCGCTCTTCAACTTCTTGTCTTAACATGGTTCGAGTAAGTGATGGATCGTGGCGGTGAGGAGTTGCTGGGTGGCGGACTGGCGCTCTCGCAAGCGCGCGGACAACTCGTCGTACTGCGACAGCAGTTGGTCCACCTTAGCGACGATGCGCTTTTGTTCGGATAATGGGGGTAGCTACCTTTCAATGGGCCGGACCAAGGCCAGTCACGCAAACGTAGCTAAAAGCGCGACTGCCCCCGATCCAAGTTAAGCTTAATCGCCGCTAACGCGTACGCACCCATACGGCGTAATCTACCGCAATTTGCGGGTAATCTCAACGAATTCACGCCGACCAAACATACTAAACATTATCGGAGGCTCACATTGACGGCGGAATTCGCACAATGTGGTCGGTAGG
>JAJDEA010000159.1 GCA_029260035.1 Phycisphaerae bacterium | reverse complement strand
AGTCCCCTTTGCGAAACGCCGTCAACGTCGTCAGCAACAGCCCAGCATCCAGCGAATGCCCATCGTCGCCAATCACCGCGCTCTTTGTTGACGCTGATTTGTTTGCTGACGTGGTGGCTGTTTTTTTCTTCGCCATGATTCCGCTCCGAATAGTAAACCGAGCAATTTCAACGAAAAAGAAACAGCTCGAATTGGACCGACGTATCCGAACAAATCAAACCGTAGCAACCCACGGTTCGATATCTAGATTCAACAGAGCCTTGCTTTGTCGCCACGGCGTAGGGAAAGATTTTCGTCCGACCGCAGTGGGCGACCATCGCACGACGCCTGGATCGCGCCATATTCATCATCCGGCTATCATCCAACCACCGTTGACCAAAATCAATATGCAAGGCAGATAAACCAGGTAAACAAGACCGAAAAATGGGATAATGCGGGTCGTCCGACGATCTGTGTGACTGACTGCGTTTTTGCGGTGTCAGGGCCGGCCTGATTGTCAGCAGAATTCCGACGAGTTACGCTGAACAACGCGGAGTGTATCAACTGACTGCATGAACATTCGGGTTCGAAAATGGCCGAACACAAACGATTCAACGTTCGCCACGAAAACGACATTTCGGTCGTCAAATTGCTCGACAAAGAAATCTCGGACCTCAACAATCTGAGCAAGTTGAATTCCGAGCTGACCGAATTCATCACGACCGAGAAGCCTCAGCGAATGCTTCTCAATCTGGGTAACATTGTATTTATCACGTCAGGCACAATCGAGTTTTTGTTCCGTCGAAACAAAGCCTATCGTCCCACGGCGGCAGTCAATCCGTCCAGCAAAGTATTTGCCGCAAGTACAGATAAGTTTGCGAGTTGCCAAACTGGCGATAGAACACGAATCGTCAAGTCTTGCGCTGACGAGGATGTGATTCCAACTTTCAACACAGGATTTGCATTGGTTCTACGTTGCCGTTGCTGCCACCGTTTTGACACCAGTTCCGTTGCAAAGTAACTCCACCGGGTGTCGCACACCGCGTTGATTACTGGTGAGCAAGAATGCGGCCACGAGTGAACATCTAACGGTTCGGACCTCGCCCTTGACTTGGTCGCAGCGACAGCCATGTTCGTGCGTGAGGTTGCATCACCCGCCAGCTCGAAGAAAATCTGCCAAGGCGCAGCGGTGTGTTTTCTCGGAACACACCTCCGTAGATAGCGAAACACGCCAGCAGCGATCGGCTTGTCCACCCGACTTCAATTTGCAATAACTCAAAATCGCAGCGGTGATAATACCCATCAAGTTTGAACGGCTCTGAACCTTCATAGAACACGAGCCGAATTAGCGAGGCATGTGGGGGTCATCCGGCAATTCGCCCACGAGGCTGCGGCCGTCCATGTAGTAGCGGGCGGCAACGCAAACAGAATGAAGAGCCACTGCATTATCGCAACAGAAAGCGGTTCTACCTTTTTGAGTCTTCGATCGCGTTCAAAGCAGAGAAAGATCAATCCGTCCTTGGTGTGCTGAACTTCTTTCGAGTTTTGGAAAGGCTGTTTTGGCTCGGAGCATCTGGCAGGGATTTTTTCCAGGCATCAAGCTTCTCGGACAAACGTTGTGCAACTTTCGGATGCTGGGCGAAGACGTTTTGTTTTTCCGACCAGTCGCTTTCGAGGTTGTATAACTCTGTAAGGTTCCGTTCCTTATTGACGAGCAGCTTCCAGTTTCCGTCACGAATGCCGACTGATGGCCAGGTGTAGTCTTGTTTGTCTCCGCCTCTCCACTCCCAGAAGATGGGCTTGGCCCGCGTCAGAGGCTCACCCTTGAAGGCGGAGAATGCGCTTTGGCCATCCGGCTCGTAACCTTCAGATAGCGTCGCTCCAGCGACATCCAGAAACGTTGGCAGCAGATCCACCGCGGTGATCACGGATGTGGCGTCAGTTCTGCCAGCCGGCACAACTTCGGGCCAGCGGACGATAAAAGGGACTCGGATGCCACCAGCAAACAAAGATCGCTTCCTGCCTTTTAGTCCGCCCGTTTCGCCGACGCTGAAGTAGCCGCCCAAGCCGCTGGATTTGTCTTTGCCGTGGTACTTGTGCGTCTCGTCCCGAGTAAATTCCGGACCGTTGTCGGTGGAAAACACGACAAGTGTGTTGTCGTCGATTCCAATTTCTCTCAGCAACGACAGAACACGACCGACGCCTTCGTCGGCTTCGGCGATAACCGATGCATAAACCCGCTTCTGCTCATCGAGATGCTTGAACTGTTTCAGATATCGCTGCTGCGGAAAGTGAGCCAGATGGGCTTCATGAAGCCACAAGTTGACAAAGAACGACTGGTCCTGGAATTCCCTGATGAACTTGATCGCATGATCCACCGAAGCGAGTCCATCCTTCTTGATTTCGTTCTTCCCGGAACCATTGAACGTTGCAAAACGGTCGTAGCCATAGGCATCTTCCGTCGGCGAATCCCCGACGCTGCCAAGGTGCCATTTGCCAAAATGCCCGGTTTTGTAGCCCGCTTTCTGCAGCATGCGGGGCAGCATCGGCGCCTGAGGATCAAGCCAATCTGCCATTCCCCTTTTGATGTGGGCTTTGACGCTTTGGAAATGCTGATGCACGCAGTGTCGAGCCGGAAACTGCCCCGTCATCACGGCAACTCGACTGGGCGAGCAGACTGGACTGTTCACAGTGAAGTTTTGGAAATCGATTCCTTCGCCTGCCATGCGATCCAGATGCGGAGTTTGACAAAACGAGCTACCGTGACAGCCGAGGTCTCCGTAGCCCCAGTCATCGGCGAAGATGAAGATGATGCTTGGTTTCTCGGCGTCTGAAGCCTGAGCAGTGTTGCACCAATGGAAAAGCACGCACAGGATCAGCACGCAGTTTTTCCAGCCTATGTTGACCGTCATACATTTCTCAGCAGGTTAGTTCGAAATCGAAAAAAGCGTTTGCGGACATGAACAGTCTTAATCGAGACTGGTAACGACAACATAGTAAGCTCCCAGTTCACCCTCTGGGATTTCGAAGACAGGCGCCAGTCGATGAGATCCCTTTTCCAGTTGAGCAACAAAGCTAACTTCAGCGGCATCCTCAGTGATCGGTTTCCGATCCAGATCCTGGTCATCGATCCTCAGGACAGCATGCGTCGCGCCGATGGAACTGCCTGGAACATTACGAAACGCTCGCGATGGCCCCGGGA
>JAJDEA010000158.1 GCA_029260035.1 Phycisphaerae bacterium | reverse complement strand
AGATGGGTGTCCTCGATGCCCTGTAGTAAAACCGATTTTTGATGACCTTATGGTCAAATATGAAAGCCAATCTGTTCACTTCGTTGTCTTGGACATTTCCGACGCATCTCGACGCCGTGAAGTTGAGAAGGCCGTTGCAGTGCTTGATGTCGAATTCGCTTTTTCAAACCGCTATGAACCTGGCACCATTAACTTGATCGATACGCGCGAACGTACCGTTCTTTCGGTACTTCGGGGCCCTGAAGACGTTGCCGCTTTTGAAAGTGCTATGTCGAGCATTTTGAAATGATGCGACAATAGTCGACATCTTTCTCTGGCGTCCTTGCAATCATCTCTGCCTCTAATCCGTTTATTAAAACAAGTGGGGATCGTCTGGGGAGGTAGCGGCCTGCCGGCGCATTCGTTGCGCACTATCGAACGCAAACTCCCTCAAATTTCTCTAATTGCAGTCAGTTGTCACTTTTCGGCGCAGTGCGATATACGCGAACTTGTGTGAATTATTCGAATTCAGTTGCGATGATAAGTTGTTTTTTCCTTGCCTGCCATTTGTTCGTGTGAATTCGATGCCTTGGAAATGTCAATAATTGTATGGTCAAGGATTAAATAGGCGAGCTCGGAGGACGATTGTTTGGCGGTGAAGTCGTTAGTTCGTTAGAGGGTTGCGGTCAACGACTTGAAAGGAGAGTGAGTTGGTTCTGATTGTTCCAGGTAAACGGAGCACACACGCGTTCTGATCGTTTCTAAATTACGTCATCGGTCACTAGGGTATTGGTATTTGGATGGAGGATTGAGCTTATGAGAGATATGGGTGTGAAATCTTGGTATCCCATCGTGGGTGTCGCAGCTCTTGGGGTCTGCTTCACGCTTGGCGTGGGGATTAATGGGGCTCCGGCGGGCGACGGTGGCCGCGAAATTGAAGGCCGAGAGGTCGATTCTACGGATTATATTACTCCGGAAACGACGCCAGATGTCAGTGAAGCATTACTGTCCGAAGATAGCAAACTTAAGTCTGAATCAAATAATGCTTCGAGCGGCTCGTCGGGTGGGCAAAACAGTTCGGCGGCGTTTTACAGTCCGCCCGATCTCAGACCGTTTTATTCAGATCGTCAGGATCTCATGATCCTTGAGGGCGCCGGTGCCCGGGGTTCTGCCAGTCCATTGGCTGATGGTGGCGGGACAGCCGCAGGCGATCCTTGCAGCTGTGACTCGGAGTGTGCGACGCCAGCCAATGACTGCGAGCGAGCCATTTGCACCGAAACGCTTGCTGGTGCGCAGCAGACCGGCTCCGGCAACTGGACATGTTTTGTTGAGGATAGGCCTGTCGATGATCCTTGTGATCTTGATGGCCTTTACTGCACGGACGACCTTTGTGATGGCGGTGGCACCTGTGTCGCAGCTGTGACTCTCGGGACCGTTCCTGTAGCGAAGACTCCATGTGTTTACGCTTGCAGTGCTGGTTCATCGAACGCAGGTTTCTCTTGCTCAAAAGATGGAGACTGCACGGGTGGTACTTGCGATCCCCGTAGCAATTCTGCGCCAGCGGGGACTTCCACATGCAATGAAGCTGCCGACCAGTGCGAAATTGATGCCGGCGGTGGTGCTTTGGGTCGCTGCTGTGTGGCGGATGCTTGCACGATCGATACGGAGGCAAATTGCACCGGCCTTACGGGTCAGTGGTTGCGACTGGTTAATCCTCGCGACCTGAACCTTTGTGAATGCCCGAAATACAGTGCGGGCATTGCGCCAGTTACTGCTAATGCTGGTCCAATACCGGCACTCACGACAACGGGTGTCAACAGGATTTGCAGCATTGACCGCAATCCCTGCGCCAATGCCATTCTTGGTTGTCGGCTTGCTTGCGATGCAGGCCCTGACTTGGGCAAGCAGTGTATTGCTGCCGTTGATTGTGACCAGACCCAAGGCGTATCCAACTGCGTAGAGCAAACGTGCGATGTGGATGCCAATGTATGCGCCAGCGGAATTGATCGTATTGGCGACGACTATTCTATCGCCAACGGGTCCTATTTGCGATTGTTGGAGGTTCGTTTTCGCGGTGGCGTATCCGGTAATGATGATGCGGTAGTTATGGAAATCTGGGATGGTGATCCGAGCGTGGTTCCGACATGCAGTGATGGTAGTGGTGTTGGTACATGCAATGTGGATGGTGTTGGTGCGGCATGTAATGTTGTCGGAAGCCCGCCAACGTCTGCGGGAACCTGCATCGGTCCAAAGAGAATCCAAAACACCGCGGTAGCCTTTGGCTTTGAAGAAGCGGGTACGGACGATTACCGATTCATCTATGACTGCAATGGTAATTGTTTCCCGAATACTACAACCCCAGGGTCTGTACGAAATATCGCGCTCGTAGATCCGATCATCATTCCGCCGACAGGCTATGTTACGTTCCGTGCGTTCAACGTTACGGACGGTGTTTCGGGTGATCTTCAAGAAGTTAGTCAGTTCCACATCGTTCAGGCTAATACGGTTGATCGTGGTAGCAACGATGCCGACTCGATGTTTGTGAACGGTGTTGTGACCAATCACCTCGGAGCAGGCAATAACGTCCTGGCTATCGAATTGGTTGGTACCAAGGTTCCAGATCCAACAGCTGCGTGCTGCGACCCCGCTGGCGCGCCGATGGCGAACTGTACCGATACAACGCGATGGGACTGCAGGACATGTGTCAGTCACAATTCACCCTCTCTGTCTAACATAGACTTCTTTGGCCAACCCTGCTACGGGACGTTTGAATGCGGTGGATTGGATACGGGTGGAAGCTGTCGTGATACGAACTGGAAGGGTGTTCGCTCGCCGGCTAACGATCCGCCTGCCCAACTTTGTGCTAGTGGTGTTTGTGACACCGGGGCCTGTTGTAACGACCTAGATGGAACTTGTATTGAAGAGCCTCTCAATCTGTGTACCGGCCCCAATGAGACGCCACAAGCCTTCGGCTCCACGTGTGACCCGAACTGCTGCAATCAGCCGATCGCCACAGCGGGTAACTGCTGCGCGGATACGGCTTTCTGCAGTGATGGTAGCGGTGTCGATGTTTGCGTGTTTGGTGCTCCAGGCGGACTTTGCGGAAACATCTGCGATGAGGATGGGTCGGTCTGTGGCGTACCTGGTGCGGCTTGTGGGCCGACTAATTCGGGTACTTGCGGCGGTGTGTGTAAAGATTGTGTTGGTGCCGTTGACAGAGTCATCAACGTGCCAGCCTTCGCGTTCCACTGTAGTAACAATCTGACGGAGGCGTGTGATCCCGTTATGTTTGGTGCCGATTGCTCCAGTCAGGTTGGCGCGCCTTCGTGCGATCCTGGAACTGCAAGCGTGAAGGCGACTTTTGGTGGTGTTGCACCAGAACCAACATGGCGATGCAACATTAGTGGAGACAAATGCTTCAATAACCGATTCGGAGAGTGCTACACATGTGCTGCGACAGATGTTGCATGCGATCCGACGGATTCGACTGACTGCAACAACGGGGCTGACGGTCCCTGTGACACCTCAACGCGAGGCGTCTGTGAACCGGCAGGCTATTGCGATACGACTGGCGCTTTTTGCCCGGATGCTTTGAACCCGTGCCCCGGCACTTGTTTGCCTTCGGCCGTTGCATTCGACAGTGTGCGAGGTGATGCGTGTGTCCCAGCAATTAACGATCCAGGTTGGTACGAAAAAGTGACCATCGATGGTCCAGGAAATGTCTCGTTTGACCTTTGTTGTAACGCCCCAACTTGGTCGCCTGCATGGATTGTGTTGTTTAAGGGTTGCGATGTTCCAAGCGCTATCAGTCCGATACCGAACTGCAACGGCATCCCGCTTCGCGTCGATCCGAACCATGGTGGATTTGGTCCTACGCAAGGCATCGACGGTGGTGTAAACGAGGCGAATGTCATATGTGCAGACGGCAACATGTCGCTTGAGTTCCCTGTTGCGGGAGCAAAGTGTTCAATCGACAAGAGTGACTGTTTTGTAAATGATCCAAATGCATGCGAAGGTGGTGTCCAGGGGACATGCAATCTCGGTGCATCTTATGTATATGGCATTTTGATTCAGTCTTCATGCACCAACAGTACGGCAGTTTGCTTAACTTCGAACGACTGTCCAACGGGTGACACTTGTGAAGACAACTTCGGGACCTACCAGGGGCATATCACGGTCGAAAAGTTGGTCGAGGCTGCCTGCTGTACCAGTGCCGGTGTTGCGGGACCTGGTGGGACTTGTTCGGTTCGTACCAAGATTGAGTGCGAGGCAGTCGGTGGCGATTGGCTGGGAGATCTCGTACAGGGCGTAATCGCTGACTGTCAGAGTTCGCCATGTGCGACCGGATCATGCTGTCTGGGCCCTGGTACATGTGACGACGCTTCGGGGGCCGGAATCACGCCAGCAGCCTGCTCTGCTCTCGACCCGATTAACGCTGTGTATCATGGTGGTGTCCTTTGCGAAGATGATCCTTGTCCGGTTTGCGTTATTCAGGATGGTTCCAATTGCCAGGAAGGACTCGACGTGGGTGCGTGGGCGTCAGACAGGTTTAATTACCTTCTTTTCGCAGACGACTTTATTCCAACTAGCAACAGCATCAATCGCGCCTGTTGGACCTTTACCTGGTCCAACGCGTGTGAGCCGCCGAATGGCAACCCACCCGACGACGACTGGGAAGTGGTTATCTACGCGGATGACAATGGTCTTCCAGATCAAGCTGGTGTTGTCCAGGCACCGCAGCGGTTTACGACGTCTGATGCGACGCTAACCTTGGACGGTAAAGGAAATAATGGCGATCCAGGATTCCTTATCTGGACTTACAGTGGGACGTTCTCAGCGACGGTCACGCAGAACAATTGCTATTGGATTGAAATCAGCGGCAAGGGTGCTAATGGCTGTCTTTCCTTCTGGATGGGAACTGCTCAGTTTAATGCAGACAATACGCATAATGAGCCATCCCCCGATGGAAACAACTTCAGTGCAAGTACTACTGATGGTGTGTATTCTGCCACAGGGATTCAAGAACGGGACTTCGAGTTCTGTCTGGACTCCGGCATTAGTAAGCAGACGACGCCCGGTGTTGATGGTGGCTGCGGCGATCCCGCACTCTGCTGTTGTCTGCCAGGCGGAGGATTTATCGATGGGCTTGATCCGGTTGAATGTCAGTGGGATACGGACAAGCTGGGATTCGTTGTTCCGGGTGTCTGCAATGGCGGCGCCGCATGTCCTGCAGTGCCGGCAAACGATGATTGTGGAGCCGCCGATGTCAACGTTAACGCATCTTGCACAACCTTGACGAGCCCTGGTCACAATCGTGGAACCTGTACCGGCAACAGCGACAGATTCTGTACGGTATCGCCCGACGACTGCCCAGCGAGTGAAGGTCCGTGTATTGTCCATCCGGACGACGTGGTTGTTTGTGCCGGCATTCCGGTAGATAACCGAACAGCGACTCGTGACGGCGATCTCAGTACCGGGCCACCAAGTCCGCAAGGGCTCAGTTGCTTCTCGTCGACTTCGGGTACGTCGTTCCAGGCGGACACATGGTATGAGTTCACTCCGCCTTGCGCCGGAAAGACCGAAGTACGAACATGCGGCAGTCCCAGTCTTCCTGTGAGTCCTGGTGATCCAATCACCTTTGCAAGCTCAAACTTCGATTCGATGGTCGAGGTTCATGATACATGCGTTTGCGGGGATATTGACGGCCCTGGTAACCCCAGTACGCGTGTCATTTGTTCGGACGATGGATGCAACGATCTAGTGGATGGCATCAGTAGTATAGGCGGTGCCAGTTTGCTACAGTTTGATGCGGCTAATGGCGATTGTTACAAACTGCGTGTTGGAGGTTTTGCTTCGAGTAGCTCGACGTTGTCGGGCGATGATGCAGCAGCGGCGCGAAGCGAAGCTTTGATGGACGTGGTTGTGTTGTGTGAACCCAGTGGTGGTGGCCTGGCTGAACCTCTTGCTGCTACGACTTATCCGCATGGTGGCTCGAAGAACAAGTACATCTCCTTCGTGCCGAATCCGGCTACTGCTGGTAATGCTCATGGCTATGAGGTGACACATGTGGATTCTGGTGCTTCGTGGTATATCAGCACGCCACGAACGACGCCGGTACAAGTCGTTGGTCTGAACATGACCTACGTTGTCGGCGACGCCACGCCCCCGCAGTTTGACTGGGGAACGCTCTCCGAAGTTCATGTGGGTGGCTGCATTATTGCCACCGGTGAGACGTATGATGTTCGCGCAGTGGATGCTGCCGGCCTCAACGCATCGAATCCGCTTTCCGTTTCCACAACACCACAGCCGGTGAATAGCCGATTCTGGTCGGATGTTGTTGGTGT
>JAJDEA010000157.1 GCA_029260035.1 Phycisphaerae bacterium | reverse complement strand
GACGTTTCTGTAGAGGCAGTATACCTGGAAGGCAACGTCACGATGTCCCAAGGCCCGAATTCCATTCGCGCCTCTCGTTTGTATTTTGATTTCGTACGAGACAAGGCGCTGATTTTGGACGCCGTTGTTCGCGCCGAGGTGCCAGGCCGATCCATACCCCTTTTTGTTCGTGCTTCAGAAATCAAGCAGTTGTCAGAGAATTACTTCTCCGCCAGTGACGCGATTCTGACAACGAGCGAATTTCACTCGCCTCAATATCACGTCGGCGCAAGCCGAGTTGAGCTGATCAATCGCACACCTCGACGCGTTTCAGGGCAGCCGGGCGATGTGCGTGCAGGCAGCTTTCGTATCCACAACGCAACCTTGAACCTTGCGGGTGTGCCGGTCGGTTATTGGCCATATATGCAAGGCAATATCGACACAAGCGAAACAGCAATCCGCAGTCTTCGTACCGGATTCAGCGATGCATTTGGTGTCGAGTTGGAAACCAAGTGGCATCTCTTTAATGTGCTGGGTTACGCGACGCCGGATGGCTTCGACGCGTCACTACTTCTTGATTATTTTTCAGAACGGGGGCCAGCTGGCGGTATCAATCTCGACTACAAACGGGACAGGTATTTCGGCCAGATTCGTGGTTACTTGCTTTCTGATAACGACGAAGATTTTCTAGGCCGAGATCGTGAGGTTTCGTCTGTTAAAGAAATCCGTGGCCGAATGCTCATGCGTCACAGGCAATACCTGGAGAATGACTGGCAGCTTTCGCTTGAACTGTCGTATCTTTCGGATCGAGGGTTTTTGGAGGAATTTTTCGAGAAGGAATTCGACAACGACAAAGAGCAGGAAACCCTACTCTATCTGAAACAACAGCGTAATAATTGGGCGCTTACGGCATTGCTTCAAACCAGGCTGATGGATTTTACGTCGCAGACGGAACGCGCGCCGGATTTAGGTTTTCATCTGATTGGGGAGCCGATGAAATCGGGCGTTGTGCTACATAGTGAAAGTCGCGCTGGGGTCGTTCGCTATCGTCCAGCATCGCAGACGTTCTTCGATTTTCTACGCGACGGCAAGACTGAGGGGTCCGGTACCGTCATGAGGCTTGATACAAGGCAAGAGTTGGAAAGGCCTTTCGATGTGGGACCATTCCGACTGGTGCCTTTTGTCGTCGCTCGCGCGTCTGCATGGGACGATTCTCCGTCCCAAGGCGGGTTGGCGAGAATATTTGGTGCCGTCGGTTTGCGTGCGAGTATGTATCTTTGGCGAAGCTTCCCCGACTTCAAATCCAGTTTATTCGACCTGGATGGCCTGAGGCATCTGATTAAGGCAGACTTGATCGCGTGGGCAAGCGGCAGCAATCAGGATTCCAGGGACCTGTTTACCTTTGACGAAACCGTGGAAGGAATCGATGAGGTTGACGGTGTGACAGTTGGCATTCGGCAACGTTTACAGACCAGGCGAGGCGTAGGAGAGCTTCGGCGTACCGTCGATGTTGTGACACTTGATGTCGAAGCTGGCGTTTTTAATGGCGCCGAGGACGATGAAATCACGAATGGGTACACGTCTTTCAGCAGGCCGGATAACAGCATTTCTCAAAACTATGTTGGGTCGTCGTTCATCTGGCGGCTCAATGATCGAACTGCGCTCGTTAATGAAGTCAACTATGATATGAACGACGGCGAAGTGGATTTACTTAACCTGTCAATGGTGGTTGAGCGGTCTCCCAGGCTGAGTTATCTCATTGGTTATCGGTTTATCGAAGAAGAAAAATCGAACCTGCTCGGCGTCGACTTGAACTACCGATTGACTGAAAAACATTCCCTCGCGGTTCGAGAGAGATTCGATATCGAAGAAGGGACTACATTGGATTTCACTGTTGCGTTCATACGCCGATTTCCGCATTGGTTTGGCGCGGTGTCTTTCGCGCTTGATGAGGCTGAGGATGACTTTGGTGTGTCGTTTAGTTTGTGGCCGGAAGGGATTCAGCAGGCAACACTTGGCTCGCGCCGTTTCACAGGTCTCGTTCCGACGTATTCAGTTAGGCCCGGCGCACAACTGGGTGGGTAAGGCTACTTCTTTTTTTTCTTCTTTACGACGGCCTTCTTCTTGGCCGTTTTTTTCACTGACTTCTTGGCAACCTTTTTGACTGGCGCTTTCTTTTTGGCGGCCGTTTTCTTCTTGGCTGGTGCCTTCTTTTTTGCAACGACTTTTTTCTTTGCTGGCGTCTTCTTTTTCGTCGCCTTTGCGGTTTTCTTACTTGCCTTCGCCGCCTTCACCTTCTTTGTCTTCTTTTCCGGCTTGGCTGTTGACTTTATCTTGATCAGCTTGCTCTCCGAGACAACAGTCTTCTTGGAGGCAGCGGATTTCTTGCGTTTGGCACCGGCTTTACTATCTGACGAGTTGACTTCGGAGGGTTTTGACTTGGGCCCTGTCTTGGCTGCTTTCGCCGCCTTGGGCTGCGTAACCTTCGCATCGACGGGCAAGATGCGCAAATCCTTGTAGTAGGGGTCTTTGATGAGGCGTGCGTATTGGGCCTCTACATCTTCTTTTTCGATAGCCTTGAAGAGAGTCACGGCGGCGTCAGGGGTTACTCCCACCAGCTTCCAGGCCAACGGAATGACTTCCTTCGCGCCAAGGGCCTTCTTTACCGGCGCACCACTCTGGGCTGCGGGCGAAGCAGGATTACCACTTGCGACGGGAGCCTTTTCATTCGGCTTTTCGTCTTTCGATGTCTTGTCTTCAGCAACTTGTTTATTGGCAGGCACGATGTTCGGACCCCAGCGTAATGGACCAGCAAAAACTACACAGAACGGCAATTCCCGTTGTCGACCAGAAACATATTTCTCAAGGCTATTGAATCGCTGCCGATTGCATACCGTCAGCACAACTTAGTCAAAACTGCAAAAAAAGGACAGCCAGTTCCAAAAATGAACCGCCCCATAGGGTAGACCGCCATCGACTCCTCACTATAATCCGTCTCCACGGTTCGAGTTTAGACCATTGCCTGGCCCCGCAAACACCCGCGCCCGTAGCTCAATTGGATAGAGTGGCTGGCTTCGAACCAGTAGGTTGGAGGTTCGAGTCCTCCCGGGCGCATCTTTTTTACATACATATCCGCAAAGTGCAATACTTGCGGGCAAAGAACCATCTTCATGCCCGCATTGAGGGTTGGTTCATCAGTCGTCTGGACTGAGGATCGACATGAAAGCCTCTTGCGGGATGGCTACGCTGCCGACAACCTTCATTCGTTTCTTCCCTTCTTTCTGCTTTTCAAGCAGTTTGCGTTTTCGAGAAATATCGCCGCCATAGCACTTCGCCGTTACGTCTTTGCGAAAGGCCCGAATCGTTTCGCGAGCAATCACCTTCGACCCAATAGCTGCTTGAAGCGGAATCTCGAACATGTGTCGGTCGATTTCCTTTTTCAGTCGCATGATGAGCTTGCGACCGCGAAACGCGGCGTTGTTCCGATGCACGATGACCGACAATGCATCGACGGCGACGCCGTTCACCAGGACATCCATCTTCACCATGTCCCCGGCGTCATAGCCGACCAACTCATAATCCGCTGTTCCATAGCCTCGTGTGCATGATTTCAGCTTGTCGTAGAAATCGTAAATAATCTCACATAGAGGGATTTTGTAGGTGATGATGACTCGATCGGGCGAAAGGTATTCCGTCTTGCTGTGCTTGCCTCGTCGGTCCATGCTCAGTTGCATGACTGTGCCGACGAACTCTGCCGGAATGATCATCTGAACGCTGACGATCGGCTCACGAATTTCCTCGATGGTCGCTGGGTCGGGCAAATCGGCGGGCGACTCAATTCGCGTGACCTCGCCGGATTTGTGTTTGATCTCATACGTTACCGTGGGTGCGGTCTGAACGACGGAAACATCGTTTTCCCGCTCGAGGCGCTCCTGAATGATTTTCATATGGAGTAAGCCAAGAAACCCGCAACGGAACCCGATTCCAAGCGCATCGGACGAGGCCGTGTTGTAGGTGAAAGAGCTGTCGGTCAGCCAAATCTTCTCCATAGCCAGGCGAAGTTGATCTGTCGAAGTTCCTACGCCTGGGTAGAAATCGCAAAAAACCATTTGCTGTGGGGGTTCATAGCCGGGGAGTGCAGCGTCTGTAGGCCTGATGCAATGCGTGATCGTGTCGCCAATGTTTACGTCAGCGAGCGTTTTGATTCCGGCTACGAAGTATCCGACTTCGCCCGCACCGAGCGACTCCACCGCGGTGGGTTTGGGCTTGAATTTGCCAACTTCTGTAATCAGATACTTTCGCTCCACGGCGATAAGCTCAATCTGGTCGCCTCGTTTGAACGAGCCATCCACGACCCGTGCATGGCTAATGACGCCTCTGTGTACGTCGGGTTTTGCATCATAAATGAGCGCGCGGAGCGGAGCTGTGGGATCGCCTTTTGGGGGCGGTATTTTCTTTATTACCGCCGTAAGGAGATCGTCTATTCCCTGGCCTGTTTTTGCGCTGGTGAACACCGCTTCCGAGGCATCCAACCCCAAAACCTGCTCGACCTCGAGCGCGATGTCCTCAGGTCTTGCTGATGGGAGATCGATTTTGTTGATAACGAGAACAATTTCCAAGTCCGCTTCGAGAGCGAGGTACGCATTGGCTACCGTTTGGGCTTGCACGCCTTGCGTTGCGTCAACAAGAACAAGTACGCCTTCACACGCTGCAATCGCTCTGGATACTTCGTAGTGAAAATCGACGTGTCCGGGCGTATCAAGTAGGTTCAGCATGTAGGTCTTGCCCTCGAATTCGTAGGGCACGGTCGCGCGATTGGCCTTGATCGTGATTCCCATCTCGCGTTCGAGTTCCATATCATCGAGGAACTGAGCGCGCATATCGCGTTTGGTCACGGCGCCGGTATGTTCGAGAATCCGATCTGCGAGCGTGCTCTTGCCGTGGTCGATGTGGGCTACGATGCTGAAATTGCGAATGAGGCTTAAGTCTGCCATAACTTCACTTACTGCAAAAACGCTCGATGCGTCGGGTTTTCAAACACGATCGAAAAGAATAAATATCAGCGAAAGATCATAACCCCGCCGAGCGAATCACCCCGTTGGCTCTCCAGTCATCACCCACCGGATGTGGCTCCGGTGGCGTCCATTCGCTGGACGCAGCATTATAGTGAACTCCGACGTTGGCGATATGCGGTAAATGAGAGAAAATGCAAGCCTTTCCTACGATCGGTCAAATGGCGCGACAGTTTGCGAATGTGTACGAGAGGGAACATGCAATCGGACACGCCAATAGAACAGAGCTTCCTTTAAGGCACAGGTAGAATATCGGCGGGCCGGGACACCAAATCCGTCAGATTTCTCCATGTTTGCCAGTTGGCGGTTTGGCCGTTCCAATACGCACCGGATATACACCGGAGGCACCGATGACGGACCAGAAGCAGAAACCATATACGTTTGATCAGGTCATTCGATTTGTGCTGAGTGCTGCGGTTGCCGTGGCGGTTTTTGCGTTATTGCGACACCTGTCCGACGTGCTGCTTCCTTTCGTCGCAGCCGTGATCATCGCATATCTGCTCAATCCGCTTGTGAATGTCTTTGAGGAAAAGACGCATAGGCGAGGGCTGGCGGTGGCGATAACGCTTGGCGGCTTAGCCATATTCTGTTTCGCACTTTTAGCCATCATCGTGCCGCTCGCTGCCAGTCAGGTGAATCGCTTTCGCGATAATGTGAAGAACTTACGCGAAGACCTCGCGCCAGCTGTGCAGGCCGTTCAGGCGGTTGGGCAAGGCGGCGAATCCAAAAAGCCTTCTGATAGTGAAGACCCGGATGCACAAACCGCAGAGGCGAAACGCCCCACGCTCGGGTTGCAGGAACTTCGCATCGGCTGGAACAAATACCGCGACGGTGCGAGTGAAGGGCTTTCGCGGCGCGAGCGATTCGGCCTGCTGCTTACAGAAATCGAAGGTACGACATCCGGCGACCTGATTCAACGCGCGGTTGAATACACAGATACCGACGAGTTCACGCAGCTTATCATCGAACTCGGCAAACGCGTCGCGGCTGGAGGCTGGAGCGTTCTCAGTTTCGGCCTGAATCTCGTTCTCGCCATGACAGGCCTGATTATCGTGTTGCTCTATCTCGTTTTTCTCTTGCTTGATTACCCACAATACGCCCGCTCATGGAGAGCTTTGTTGCCGCCGAGATATGGCGACTCGATCTTCGAGTTTCTTCAGGAATTCAGCGTCGCCATGAAGCGGTATTTTCGAGGACAGGCTGTTGTCGCCATGATGATGGCAGCCTTGTTTTCAATCGGTTTTTCGGTGGTTGGTTTGCCCATGGCGGTGCCGCTCGGGTTGTTCGTTGGTTTGCTCAATATGATTCCTTATTTGCAGATCATTGGCATCCTGCCGGCGATTATGTTGGCGGGCTTGGGGGCTGTCGAGCAGGAGTCGAGCTTTGCGCTGTCGATCGGGCTTGCCTTTGGCGTCTTTGCCGTCGCCCAGCTTATTCAAGATGCCATCATCATGCCACGCATCATGGGGCAGGCTACAGGATTGAGTCCCATTGCAGTACTTCTGGGTATATTCATATGGGGAAAACTGCTGGGATTCATGGGCCTGCTTCTGGCGATTCCCCTGACCTGTCTCTTCATCGCCTACTACAGGCGATACGTCCTGCTCCATGCCAAGTCCGCGACAACGATAAGGGACGATTGATTGGGGGGTTCCTTGTTTTCATGCAGGTAGAAAAGGGGGCGAAATTGCTTTTCAAATTGGTTCAGCGTCTCGAATATGATGAGGCGGAAATTTCTGCCGGTGCGCATGCGTGTGACACTGAGCGACTGGCTGTTGGCACATTTTCGGGATGGGCTTGCTTCGATCTGGCTTCGTTCCACTGCGTCCTAAGCCAGCCTGCGATCTTGCCGAAGTGGTGCGACTTCAATGGTATACAATTCTGTGGGCGAACCGTATTGCTACTCGGAAACCACAAATCACAGAGCCTTGCCAAGCCTTGCGACTGGGCGTTTCGAATCTATGTGGCGGGACTGGAGCGTTCGCCAGAAACCATTTGTGAACTTCCCGCAGGTAATTGGAGAATGGTTCGGAACGTCAGCGGTCCATGTGTTTACCTCTATGACGTATCGGAAGGCGCAGGCGTTATCGGTTGGAACCTCCACGGGAAACAGTGGCACGTCAAAGGTTTGGACGTTACCAAGGCCTTCTTCGCTAATGAGCAGCTTGCTTGTCTCTGCAAAAACAAGTTCGTGGTGTTTTCGCTGGACGGAGAAGTTGAACATGAGAATTGCCTCCCATTATTGGACGAATACTGCTGGACGACTATGGGAGCTGACATATGTGATAGGTTGATGTTGGGTGGCTACAGGAAAGAGAGTCACGCCTATGTTCTCACGAGGATTTCAGTTTCGACTGGCGAGATCATTGGCAACATGCTTGAGATTCCGCTCGATTCTGTTTTCACACCTGACAAGATTGAGGACGTGGCGTTGGATGAGTGTTGCGGGAACGACTTATTCGAGGTCGCGAAGATTCTACCGTTCAAGGGCGACCAATTCTTCCTCGGGCTTGGTGGGAATGGAGAAGGGTTGGGTGCGTGCCAAGGGGCAAGTGCGCTCGCTGTCGCTGATATGGCAGATTCTTCATGGCATACACAAGTGGTTGATCTTGAAGATGGTATCAGTGGGCTCATGATGCTGGGAGCTGAGAAACTCCTTGCCGACTTCTGTGGAGATATTCGTATCTATTCATTCCGAGCGATGTAGGTCGCGTCAACGCCCACTGCCTTTTCGCCTGCACCCGTGCACTCCCCCTCCCGCACCAATTCTTCGCACTTACAGCACAAAGCGGCATGTTATCGGGGCTGTGCGGACGTCTTCGTCGTATTGTAGATTGCATGGTGGCTGTGGCCGGGGGGCTGGATCGCGCAGGGGGAATGAAGCATGCCGGACATTTTGATTGTAGATGACGACCGCGCCTTGGCTGAGGCGTTGCGGCTGCGACTTGCAGAAGCGGGCTATAGAGCCGTTGTAGCCTGTGGCGGCAACGATGCGATTCGCCGGTTTGGCGAAAGTCGACCAAAGCTCGTTCTTCTGGATGCCTCGATGCCCGACATGAGCGGCTTCGAGGTGTGCCAGCACATCCGTGCGTGTGACCCTGATAATCAAGTCAACGTGATTTTCCTTTCCGGTGCCGACAATCCGTCGCCTGATTACGTTCGGCGGTGTGCCGGCGTGGCGGGGGGCGATCGGTTCATCGGCAAGCCTTACGACTGGCGCGAGGTTGTCAGCCTTGTCGGCGAGATGTTGTCCAGGGGCGAGGAGGTGGGAGTATGAAGAAGCCGAAAATTCTTATCGCGGATGACGACCGTAGCTTGCGGTCGGCTCTGAATAAGCGACTGTCAGCATGGGGTTACTCGGTGGTCGAGTCGCCGGATGGACTTGGGGTCGTGGGGCAGTGTCTTCGGGAAGGCGTCGATGCGATGATCCTTGATTATGAGATGCCCAACGGTGATGGGCAAGCCATTGCGCGAATGATACGAAACGAGTGCGATGTTCCGATCGTGTTCCTGTCCGGACACGACCGCGAAGAGTTTCGGTCTGTCGTTTTCGCATTGCCGGACGTGTTTTACTTGCAAAAACCGATCGACGACGACAAGCTGCGAGGCTTGCTTGAAAGTGCAATCTCAACGGCACAACCGGTCCATACGCCAGTGTAGCGTTTGGTCTGTGCAGGGAAAGGCGAACACCGCTTGTCAAGAATCCTCATTGTTGATGACGACAAAGACCTGACACAGGCGCTGAGCGTCCGGCTTGAGGATGCGAGCTTTGAGGTCGCTGTAGCGAACAGCGCAGACGAAGCCTCGCAGCAGGCGTTGCGTTTTCGGCCTGATGTCATCGTTCTGGACATCGACATGCCGCACTATACCGGGCCGGAGTTTCACCATTGCCTTCAATTCGCCAAGCGCGCAAGGAGCATACCCGTCATCTACCTGAGCGGGCACAGCACGGACTCAAACCGCCGGGAGGCTTTCGCGCAAGGCGCTAAGGCGTTTATCGCAAAGCCCTACGATTTAGGGCATTTGGTGGAAACGCTGCACGACGTGATCGAAGATGCCCGCGCGTTGGAGCCTGCCTGCGCTGAGATGTCAGGAAAACCCTGACCTTTCGCCTGTCACTGCGTCGCGCGCAATACAGGACCTGTCATTGCCCCGCCCTTGCAATAGAGTGCGTGTAGGTCGCGCTTGCATGCGGCGATTCTTCTTCAGCTCTTCCCACCGGCGTCACGCTGATAGCATTTCAAAGGGCGAAATTATGTTAAATGGCGTTACGGGTGGGCGGCATGAGTTGCATTCAGTTACGTTACGGATGTACAGGAATAGCGGTGAAGGTAGGTCGAGGACCTGTGATATGCAGTTTTTCCGCCGATTCCGCCGTTTATTGGTGAAAATATATCTTATCAAGAATAAATGTTGGAGGTAGAGGGAGGCAGCGGCAACTATTATTCTGGCCACAAACTTGACTTTCTGGACTAAGTCTAGTAGACTACAGTCATGGAGACCATTAACATTCACCAAGCGAAGACCCACTTTTCAAAGCTAATTGAGAGAATAGCTCAGGGTGAGGAAATTATCATCGCCAAAGCGGGCAAACCTCTGGCTCGAATGATCCCCTTCCACGAGCATCGTTCACCGCGTACCGGTGCGCAGTGGAAAGGTCTTGTCCATATCCGAGAGGATTTCGACGAACCACTGCCACCGGAAGTTATGGACGGGTTTTTAGGAAAGGGCTCGTGAACGGCTACCTTTTGGATACGCATGTTATCCTGTGGTGGCTAGACGATCCGTCGCAGTTGTCCGATGCTGCCCGCAAGGCCATTGCCGACGCCGACAGTTACGTTTTCGTCAGCACGGCCGTGGCATGGGAAATGGCCATCAAGAAATCCATCGGTCGCCTCGATTTTCCCGGCAACCTACCTGATGTGCTTTGCGCTGGTGGCATCGACGTGCTGGATATCAATTTGCGACATGCTCTGGCAGTAGCTGACTTGCCAACCCACCATCACGACCCGTTCGACCGCATCCAAATCGCCCAAGCCAATCTGGAAAACCTAACCTTGATTACGCGCGATAAGCTCATACGGAAATACGACGTGCAGTGGATGCAAGCTTAGATGACCAACGCAAGGGTGAATCACCCAAGCGTGGACCATGCCACCCGCCAAAAAGCTGAATTATGGTAAATGGTGTTACAGGGGGGTCGTATGAGTTGTGTTCGGTTACGTTGCAAATGTTCAGGAGTAGCGGTGATCGTAGGTCGATGCCCTGTGATATGCGATTTTTTCGCCAACGTCGCCGTATGATAATATATTTTATCAAGAGTAAATGAGAGGCGGCTTTTGATGCGGTTGCGTGACGGTCGGAGAGTGTGGCTACAGGATTATACGGTTTGGGGCCCTAGCGGGGCCAGAGAACGTATATTCCTGTAACTGATTCCACTACTTCTCTTCGACAAAATAGGTGCCGTGGGCCCGAACATGCCGATGACGAAGTGGGAAATGTGTGCCAGCTCCTCATCGTCTAAACGTACGAAAATTGATCCGTTTCTTGAGGGCTGCCCCTACTTACGTCTCGGCCGTTTTCCGCGCTCAACTTCGGTTGCGAGAGCCTCCAGCCGTGGTCCCCAATATTGTCGCATTCGATCAAGCCAAACCTCCACGTCTTCGAAGCCAGCCGGATTGATCGAATAACATCGCTTCGCGCCATCTTTGCGCACTGAAGCAAAACCGGAGTCTCGTAACACGCGTAAATGTTGCGAAACTGCAGATTGCGAAATGCCGAACTCAGCCTCAACAACCTTAACGATTTCACCGGAAGGCTGTTCGCGTTGCGCAATTAGCTCCAACGCGCGTCGGCGGACGGGATCGGAAAGAACATCAAACGCGTGAATCAAATTTCCCCTGTGTAGAATCCAGAAGTTCGGTCGGCCATATCTTTGGCGTTTCGCGCAGGTTCACCGACTCTGACGTGGGCTTCACCCCAACTTTCTGCCCATGCGCGCAATGCCCTTTTGCCCGGCTCCGTTTCGGCCCACGCTTCGCCAGCCTCGCGCGATGGCTGGCCGTCGACGGAGAGATGCACGTCAAGGCCGAGAAATGCCAAATCCCATCCGACACCAGATGCACCCGGCCCGTATTGTGCCCAATGCGCTTCGCTTTCTTTGTCAGTTGAAAATTCGTGTTCAAGGGTAAGGAGTGCGCCGTCCCGTGCGGCCTCAACGCTAACCGTAACCCAGCTGATGTTCCCGCTGCATTCCCAAGTAAGGGCCAGCTTCTTGTAAGGGTCACAGGCAGTAATTTCACCGCTCGCGTTACCTTTAATCGCAAACCGGCCGCCAAGTCTAAAATCGCCGGAGACTTCGGCGAACCACAGTGATATCCGTTCCTTGTCAGTCAATGCACTCCACAAATCATTCTGGCTGGTCGGGTACATGCGGCTGGCGCGTACAATGTGCGTCGATTCGCCATTGCGTTCACTGCTGCCTACCTCGCGAAACGTCGCGCCAAATGCCTTGCTGAATTCCATGTCCACTCCCTTCTCTTAAAGACTGCGTTTCATTGCAAACTAATATAAGCCGTCGCTAATATGCTGTCAAGTGTCCTTACACCAAATCTGGTCGGCACCCCTTTTCAGGCCCTGCAAGAGCCCCAAACCATATAATCCTGTAGGAATGCTCCCGCTACGCCATCGTGTCGGCATGCCCGAGCAGGGGTCTGGTCTGGGGGGATGGCGTTGCGTTTGGATTCACCTGGAAGCAGTGAGGCAGCGTCGAATCCGGGGTGAGTGTGGCCAAGTTTTCCTTCCCTTCGCCTCGATCCATCGTTCGTGGCTGTAGAAAACCGCTTCAGCTGCCGTTATGGCCCTTTGGCTCCGTTATTGCAAAATCACGTTTCCGTCGGTATCCTTAGGCCAATTGTTGACAGGGTAGATTGCGTATGCAGGAGGCACCGATCATGCCCAGATCGAAACGTGGGCCCGCTCTTTTTGACCTGTTGGATTTGGATCGAGAGGAAGCTGAGGCAAGGCTGAGAGTACCCGAGTGGTGGGCAGGTCCAATGATCGACCCGGAACTTGAGGTGAACGCAGATACGGCGGTAACGCTTGCGGAAGAGCCGCCCAAGAAGCCGGTTGTGAAGGCGGCCGTTCCGGCGGAGCCGAAGCGAGAGTCAACTAAAAGCTCGAACGAAGAGGAGCGGGTTCCGATTTTTCGGTTTGACGGGGATCGGGTTCGGTTTTCGTTTTCAAGCATAGTCGCAGCTGGCGTGGTGTTTGTGTTTCTTGTTGTACTGCTGGGCCTGTTCGAGTGGGGCAGGCAGAGCGGCTTGGCTGATGGCAAGAGGCTCGGTTTCGCTCAAGGGCGCGCTTCGTATGAAGCGGACGCGATGGACGAGATTCAGCAAGCGCGGATGCAGCCCGCTTCAACGCATCTGGTTGAGTCGTTGCTTCGGGATGCCGAGAAGCCCGGCGCAGGTAAGTTGAATGAGGCGCCCGACCCATCGGGAAAAAGTCAGCCGAAATGGGTTCGTGGTTTTACCTATGTTGTTGCTCAGGAGTTTTCGGCAGGCTCGGATGGAGATGCGGAGCGTGCTCGGGATTTTCTGCTGGATCACGGCGTGCCGACAGCTGTCGTCGCACTGCCGACGGGTGGTATTCAGTTGATTACCATTCAGGGCTACAACCACTATGATCGCTCCCAAAAGCAATTGGGAGAGAAGTTGCTCGAAAAAGTTCAGGGTGTCGGTACCATGTATTACGCCGAAGGAGGCCGATACCGGTTCGATGGTTATTTTAGAACGTTAAAGAAGAATGCCTGGTAGATGGGGAGTTGTTGGTATGTCATTGGATAAGTCGTTGAAGTCGAAGAATACGCTGTCGCGTCATCGCAACGTGCTCACGCGCACGGAGCGAATTGAAAAACTGAAAGAATCCGGCCTGTGGACCGATGATTCGTCTGCTCTGCACCTGCCAAAGGTCGGTCATCGAAAGGCTTCCGTCGGAAAGAAGACCAAGACGGCTAAGACTGAAGAGGGTGATGCCAAGACCGAAGACACCGCTGAGAAGAAGGAATAGTTCGCGTTGGCGGGAGGGGCTGCAGAGGCCTTTCGATTCTTGCCGTAAGTAATCGAATATACGAAGCCGCCGCGTCTTCCGCGAGCGGCTTTGTTTCGTAATAGCCCGGAACGATGAAACGCGACGGCGAATCAGGGGTTTTCGCGGGAAAAGACGTGCTGTCGGGCGCAACAATTAAACAGAGCTTGCTCTAGGGGAGTCCATTCATGTTTGGCGAACAGTATATAGCGGAGCGCGTGAAGTCGATCGGCTCATCCGGGATTCGTCGGGTATTTGATCTCGGCGCGACGCTGGAAGATCCCATCAATTTATCCATCGGACAGCCTGATTTCCCCGTCCCCGAGAACATCAAGTCAGCTATGATCGAGGCTATTCGGGCTGACAAGAACGGCTATACGGTTACGCGAGGCGTTCCCGAATTGCGCGATCGGATTGTGCAGCAACTCAAACAAGAAGAAGAATGGGAAGCGGATGTCTTCGTGACATCCGGAGTTTCGGGCGGGCTTCTGCTTTCGCTCATGGCATGTCTGAATGCGGGCGACGAAGTCGTAATTGGCGATCCGTATTTCGTTTCCTATCCCTATCTGGTGACGCTCGCGGGCGGCGTGCCGAAGCCCGTAAGTCTATATGACGACTTTCGGCTTGATGTTGATAGGCTTGAGTCAGCCATCACGTCACGAACAAAGCTGTTGATGCTGTGTTCGCCTGGCAATCCTACCGGTGTCGTGTATCGAGAGGAGGATGTTCGTGCGGTTTCGGAACTCGCGCGCAAACATGACCTGTTGATCGTTTCAGATGAGATATACAAAACCCTTGTTTACGAAGGTTCGACGCCCTGCTTCGCGCAATTCGCCCCTGAACGTACAGTTCTGCTACGAGGATATGGTAAGTCTTATGCGCTGACAGGTTTAAGGCTGGGATATGCCGCGGGGCCGTCAGCTATCATAACAGAAATGGCAAAACTTCAGCAGTATACTTTCGTGTGCGCCCCGCAACCTGCACAGTATGGCGCCATCGCTGCGATGGATACGAAGATGACCAGCCAGATTGACGCCTATCGGAAGAAACGCGACCTCGTTTGCAAAGAGTTGGCAGGTTGTTTTGATTTCGTTAAGCCGACGGGCGGCTTTTATGTATTCCCGAAAATTCCGTCCGGCTATGCCTGTGCAAACGATTTCGTTGAGAAAGCGATACAACGGAATCTGCTCATTATTCCGGGCGAAGCGTTTAGCCAACAGGATACGCATTTCCGCATTAGCTATGCAGCGCCAGATGAGAAGATACGCGCAGGGTGCGAAGTCTTACGTTCGTTGGCGACAGGTTGAAGCTTATTGCCGATTTACGGCAGCAAAAAAGCGCACTCCACACGCCGAATGACGCGGATACGAACCACCAGTGAAGAAATCGAGTGATATGTACTAGCCGACTGTAGTGCCGCCACCGAGTATGACATCCAGGATTAACTGAAAAATAAGCGGAAGCAGGCTATTGAAGAACGAGGCAAAAAGTCCTGAAAACATTGAAGAAGCTCCACAAAACTGGCAAGCACATCAAAGCGATGTGTGCCACACGCCATGCGCAAGAAAATACCCGCCGAAGCGGGTATATAAAAAAATGCGGCAATCACCTACTCTCGCCTTGCGACTACCATCGGCCGTGCAGGCTTAACGGCCGTGTTCGGAATGTAAACGGGTGTATCCCTGCACGTATAGTCACCGCAACGGAGATAATAAGGAAACCCTCTCGTGCGTCAAGTACATAGATTCAAGTTTTTGAAAAACGTGCAATCTTGAGCAGGCTCTATGCCATCGCCTCCTCAGAAGGTCTGTTTTTTTGCGAATATCCACGATTTTCGGCTGCACTTGATCATTCTGTGGTATTGGCAGACTTTCGCCGAGCAAGGACTCGCAACGCCTAATGGGGCCGGGTGATTGCGCCGTGCGGCCTCAATATCCGTACTCCGAAAAATGAAATGCTCGATTTGCCCCGTCGGTGAAAAAACGAAGGCGTGACTTTCTCCCGAAAGGATGTTCGAGTTTTTGGGTGGGGCGGCGTGGTACGTTACGGTGTCGAAGCCAACCGGCGATTGGTGCGAGTTCCAAAGAACACCTTCGCGGCGATCAAGAGTGAAAGTGCCAGGGCGACGACCCCCCAATCTGAAGTCGTGGGGATGGTGACGGCGCAATCGGGTATGCCGTCGTTGTTGGTATCGATCGTGTCATTCAAACCCTCGCATTGATCGTCGCAGTCAAATACGGTGTCGCCATCGGTATCCAGGTCGGGCGCCCCGCATCCGCAAATGCCTGGAGCCGTCTTCGTAGAATCGGCTGGGCAAAGATCGTTGCAATCAGCCGTGCCGTCATTGTCGCTATCGGTGTCAGTGACGCCGCAGCCGCATTGACCGGGGTTGGTCTTGCCGGTATCTTGAGGACACTCGTCGGCTGGCGCGCAAAGTCCATCTCCATCCTCATCATTTGGGTTTTCCTCAGGGCAGGGGTCACATAGATCGCCCGTCCCGTCGCTATCGCTATCCACTTGCAGGGGATTTGATAATGTCATGCAATTGTCGCAAACGTCGCCAATTTGATCGCCGTCATCGTCAGCCTGGTTCGCGTTGGAGGTGGTAGGGCAATTGTCCTGACAATCGAAGATGTTGTCGCCGTCGGTGTCGTCATCCGGGATGCCACAGCCACACACGCCGGGGTCCGTCTTCAAGCTGTCGCTTGGACATAGATCGTCCGGGGCGCACACGCCGTCGGAATCTCCATCATTGTCGGGGTCCGCGGGACAGGGGTCGCACGCGTCGATAAGCCCGTCACCATCTGCGTCAAGCTCGCATTCATCGGGTATGACGTTACCGTCGCAGTCCGGACTCGTTCCGTTTGTGATATCCAGTTGGTCTGACGAGCCATTATTATTGCAGTCCGGCTCGCATTCGTCGGGTATTCCGTTTCCGGTGAGGTCGAGACTTCCGCCGCACATGGCTACGTCGCAAGTGCCGCCGGTTGGCCCGCAATCGATGTCGCACAAGTCGTCAATGCCGTTTGTGTTGCAGTCAATCAGCGCGTGGAGTGGGCCGATGGTCGCCCCCGTTGCGCTCGCAAGTGGGCCCGGTTTGAACAGGTCGAGTGTGACAAGGGTGGGCGCAGGCGGAACGTTTGCGTCGAATCGAAAGTTGTACAAAGTTCCCCAACGTAGCGCGTTGGCATTGGGGTTCGCTTGAAACGATCCCGTGGCCCATTCGATGGAGCCGCTTGCGACAGTTGCGTTCCAGTCCGTGCCGTCAAAGGCTTCGCCGCTGTGGTAGTCCACATCGTGAAAGCCGAGATTTTGAACGATTGCGCCGGATACAATTGGTATCTGAAATGCCCTGCAGGCTTGTTCTGAATTGAGATTTTGCAGTGCATATTCGTAACGCCAAAACCCGGTGCCAAGATCGGAGACTTTGGCTGAGAGGAGCAACAGCCCCTCGTTAAAAATCTGGATGTCGGTTTCGATAACTGACGCATCATTGTCTCCCCACGCGCGAATAACTGGGCTTTCTCGCACGGTTGCACCCGACATGGGGAATGCGAATACGCTGCCCGCCTGAATAATGGAGATCTCACGATAGGAGGCATTGTTGTTTTGGTGTCCTGCTTCGGAGTCATCCTTCGCAACGTATTGCCCCTCGACAAAATACCTGGCGCCCGAGTTAAGCGAAATGTCCAGGTCGGCTACATGGACTTGAAGCCGGCGCCCGATGGTGGGGGAGGTGGGTGGTGCGGTGAATGGAAAAGGAAACGTGCCGGTGTGTGGATTCACCGGAGCACGAGGGCCCAGGAAGTTCTGCTGACCGTTCAGGCTGACGCTATAAACGTCGGAGCATCCGGGCCCGAGGTGTGTGCCGGTTGGGTCGCCGATGCAAAGGCCAGGCCCGCTGCATAGAGTGCCCGATTGAGCAAAAAAACCATGCTTGAGCCAGCTCAATCCAATTTGTTCAAACCGGTCATTCTTAAGGCGGTACATGCTTTGCGCGATCACCGGATGGTTGGCGTCGTTGAAAATCCAATTGAGCTGAACGTCGCCGATATTGCACGATGTTGTGCCGATCGAAATGCCCGCGATCCCCGACGTCGCGCCCCAATACTTGACGGAAGGAATGTCGCCAACGATTACGTCGGGCCCGATGGCGCCGGACGCGGAACCAAGAACAGGCTGGGAAGTGCCTTGTTCGGCATCGGTGGAGACACTGGGGGAGTGGTTGTTTGGATCCGCTTCCTCTATGGATGCGCTTAATTCTATCGTCGCGAGAACATGACCTATGGCTTGCGGTGAGCGCAGATTGTGTGCAAGGATCGGCGATATCAGTAGATTACCTGTTAAGTGAAAGCTATCTGAATTCGCAGTCCATTTGACCGTGACGTCTGCCAACTCGAACAGGACTTCAGATTCCGGTCGACTTCCCACCCAGCTAACGGCTCGCCAGGTCCCGGAATGGTCGAGCGTTATTTCGAAGTTGCCCAAGGCAAACCGCATATCGGCATGTGATAGAAGCATGGCGCCCGATGTGGGCACCGTAATCAGGTCCGTTCGCAACAACGCAGGGGTTTGCTTTGGCGCTTGAGTAACGGAAGGCGGCCTTACGAAGAACGTTGGGGCAACGACTTCATTCGGAGCATCTTTCTTTCCAGAAACGATTGAGGTCCATGCGAATGACTCGAGCAGTTCTTCGTTCAGGAATAATTGGAGTGTGCCTTCGGTTGCTACGAATCTTTCAGGCTCATCAGATGATAGTTGGTCGTTCGTTTCAATGCTTTGGGCGGTTACGAGTGAGTTGGTGGTAACGAAAACGCCGACAACCAGAAGAACGCAATTCTGCCAGGCTCGGTACTTGGTTCGACAACGAGTTCTTAACGACTTGGGCATGAGACTGATCCGGTCGGGCTAGCGCAACCTCTGCTCTCTTGTGGCGGCGTCCGACCTATTCGAGAGATCGTCCCGCGACAGCAAAACGTGATGAACGAATCGTGGTTTCCGTTTGCTGGTAATCGAATGTCGGCGAGATTCCCCCTCGGCTGGACATTTCCTATCCATAGGCTAGCAATCGGTGACACTGAATTCAACCTAATATGCAGAAATTGCGAATAAGAAACGAGTCTGCGGCAAAGGCGATTTGGGTCAGGCGACGCTTCAATATCCATATTCCGCTCGAAATAGCCGTTCGTTTCTGTAAATGGTCGTCAAAACGTGTCGGTGCATCGCATGCCCGAAGCCGTGAGTGTTGGCCTTCTCAGGGTTGCGAAGCACGTTGCACGCACCCTATTTCGAAATGCCATCGGAAAGGTGCGCAATAGCTCGATTCCGGTGTATTGCAGCACGAAAGCCGTTTTCAGGTTTGGCCGATGGATTCTATAACTCGTGCGATAGCCGGGAGTCTTGATCCCGAATGACCTTGCGATTGGCTTCGGTGAGAGACGCCAGAGAGTTGCATTAAGTGGTGGCGAGGATTCGCAAGCATGGTCGAATGTGTTAAGCTGCACAAGAGGGCGACAAGTGGAGGGCAACAAGCCCCGTAGCCTATCGAACCAAATGGATGCAATCGAATCAAAAGGAGTTTTGCAGATGACTAATCGGATGATTGTAGCGGCTATTTCGATGTGCTTCGCGATATTGCCGCAGGCGCGCGCTGGGGATGCTATGAAGGAAGCATTCTCGACGATTCCGGGTGACGCAACGATTGTGCTCTGTGTGCCAAGCCTGAAGCAGTTGGATGCTGATTACCAGGATGCGGTGAAGGCGCTGGGGCTGCAGGCGATGGTGCCTCCTCCGATGAATTCTCTGATAGGAGCGTTGAAGCAAAGTGCGCCGATGCTCGCGGGTATTGATGAAGAAGGCGTTGTCGCCGTTGTCGTCATGCCTTTTACGAATATGTTTGAATTGCAGCAAAAGCAAGCTCTGATCATTCCAACGAAGGACCCCAAAGCCATGATCGAAGCGATGGGGGGCGAGCAGGGAGATGATGGCTCCTGGAAAGTAACGCTGTTTGGCACTCCATCGTTCGCGGCCGTTGCCAAGAACCGCTTGATTGTTACGCAGTCACCTGGTACGGCGAAAGCAGTCGCGGAAAGCAAGGTCAATCTCGCCAGCAAGTTCAAGGCGCATGATCTGGACGCTCTGACAGGTCTAGATGTGGCGCTTTGGATTAACTTCGAGCCTATTGCGCAAATCGGCAAACAGATGATGCCAATGTTTACGCAGATGATGGCTGCTGGCGCAACGACAGGATTTGAGGCAACCCAAGCCGAGCTTACCAAGAAGCAGATCGAAATGTTCATGGATGGCGTTTCTTCTGTGGCGATTGGCGTTTCGTTGGACAAGGTTGGGCTAGGTCTTCGCGGCGTCCTCGGTGTCAAGCCGGGAAGTGAGTTGGCCAAGCAGACTGGTTCGGTCACCAATGTTTCAGAGTCCTTGTTGCGCGGGCTGCCAGCGGATCGTTACATGGTCGCTTTTGGCCAACACCTGTCGCCTGAGCAAGCCAAGGTTGGTATGGAATCGATCGAGCCGTACTTTGAAATGGCCGAGAAGATGACCGGTATGGATGAATCGGGTTTGAAGTCTCTGCGCGTTTTGTTGAACGAGTGGGCACCGATGGCGCGAAGCTTTAAAGGGTCTGTGAATTCTTTGGCTCCCGGCCCCGGTGGGGTCGTAGGTATGGCATTTGTGATCGAAACGACGGATGGTGTCAAGTGGGTTGAGACAGCTGCGAAGGTGTTCGACGAGGCTAAGGGGTTGCTCACGAAATCCGATCTCAAGGAGATGGGTGATGAGATCAAGCCCTATATCGAGCACTTGGTGCGGAGCGGCCAGGCGGAAACCGTTGCTGGTATTAAAGTAGATCAATACTCCTACGATCCGGTCAAGGCTGACCTGGTGGATGAAGAAGATTGGGACGATGTGAAGAAGGTCATTGGACAGGACGGTTTGGTATTACGGGTCGCGTCGGCCAGCAAAACAGCCGTTGTGGTTGCGTTTGGTGGGGGTAAGGATTATCTCGCCAAGCTGATCGACTCGGTTAAGAAGAACGAGACTTTGCTTGATGAAGACGCCGGCATTAAGAAGGTTGCCGCACACCAGCCGAAGGATCGCGGCCAGGTCATGTATTTCGCGGTGGATCGGATTCTCGCAACGATCAATAACGCCATGAAGGCGCTGGACGAAGAGCAACTACCCGTGAGTTTGCCAGAGCTGAATGCTCCTATAGCTATTACCGTGTCTGGTGGAAAAGATTGGTCGCGAGGTGACGTGTTGTTGCCTATGGAGCTATTGGTCGCGGGCAAGGATGCTGCGATGGTGATGATGGGTGGCGCTGGCGGCGCGCAATCAGCTTCGGCAACCCCTGCGAAGTAGCGTCGTGACATTGTTTCGGCAGAGATCGGCCTTGTTGGTGGAAAGGCGTCCAACGATATGAAATTTCCAATTCTTCATCAAGCGATGCGCCGTCGTTTCCTGCCTGTGGCGGTCGTCGTCGTTCTGGTTTTTTCATGGCTTGGTGTTCACCCCGCCTTGTCCTCGGATATGCCCGCTGGTAAGACGCCAGAAACTAAAAAGCTGGACATCGAGGATTCCGCCGAGCAGGAGCGGGCTATTGTCAAGCCGAGAATTGAACTCGTCGTGCCGTCCGTTAGGCAATTTGTTACCGAGGTGACTCGTTCCCACGCGGGCGTCTTTGTCTCTCAGGTGCGAGGCATACTTCTTGACGTTGCGGAAGGTTCTGCGGATGGCGTCAGCTCGGATGCGGTTGCAGCTGTCTTGTCACAAGTTGCTCGTTGGCCAGACTCCTCAGTAGAAATAGTGACCTTCGCGCCGGACTGGGAAGGACGTACTCGGTGGGCGATTCGTTTGCATTGGTCTCTCGGCGACCTGTATGCCCGAGCGAAGAGTTTGCTTGAATCCGAAGTGGGGCGAGAGCTTCTCATTGGCGTGTCGATTCTTCCGGGCGGGGGCAATGGATTCGTAGCCAAGCTTGGCGAAGCACCGCTGGCTTTCTTGATGCCGGGACATGGTGCTACCAATTCGATCATCGCCTCGCACGCAGATTTGCTGGTTCCAGAGACTCTTTTTCGTGGGAACGTTGAAGATGGCGAAGTGAAGCCCCTGGTTTCTGCCAAGCTTCGACTTGCTGGTTCGGAAAAAGACAGCGGTGCAACGTTTCTGTCATCATTCAGTGCAGTAACGGCGGTTGACTACCAAGGTCATGTATCGGGCACCGGCGATTGGGTCGAGCGGATCAAAGTCCATTGGCCGCCGATCCTCGGTGTCGGAGCGAAGGCCGTGTTTTCTCGTGTGAAGCAGACTTTCTTCACACCTGGTGCGGCATTTGGTTCGTTTGTAGTGAATAGCCCGATGATTCCTGCGATGCTCGATAACGTTGCAGGTTTCGGGCCGCAAACCATGATGAGTGGGCCGGGGCAGATGGAAGTGATTGGCGATGCCATGCCAGGCCCAATCGCAAGCCAGGTTGGAAAAACGGTCAGTGTTACCGTTCTACCCGGGACCGGTTTCCTGCCGGCGCCGGACATTGTTGTGCAGACTCGCATTAGAAAACCTGACAAGGTGATGGCGGACCTGCGTCTCGCCGCAGCCCGTGTGAACAGCCTTTTTCTCGATCGCGAAAAGCGCGAGCCATGGTATGAGGTGCGCGTTCGGGATCGGCTGGTGTTGTGGAGCGACAGCGGTAGTCAGTCGGGGTTCGCGATGTTGCCTTTTGTTCTCAGGCCCGTGATCTTCGCGACTCAAGAGAAGGACGGTAAAGGCAAAGACCGAAATCTGTTGGTCATCGCGTGGACGAGCACGTCGCCGGAGACATTCGTTAGGCGTTGGCTTGCTTTCCCGCGGACGAAAGAACGCCAGTATTTACCCACCCATAGAAAAACAAACGGCCAAGCGTGGATCAATTGGAAGCTGCTCTACCAATGGGTTCACCCGTATATCAACATCGGGATGAGTGGGGCGTCGATTGAGAGCATGTGGCCGAGTACCGACGAGGTGGAAGGCCACCTGACCGACGCATTCGGAGCGATGAAGACAAGTTTTTCGGGCTTGAACATTTCGTATCAAGGCCCACTTCCCATTGGCGTGATGGTGCTGCCTGGAATGCTCGCCGCATCTGTCGCACCGGACCTCTCCGGTGGCAGTGATCTGGCACGAGAAAGATTGGCCAGCCAACGCCTCTTGGTCTTTTTTCATCATGCAAAGCTTTTCCGAAAAGATTTTGGACGTTGGCCTGCCGAGATCGGCGAGCTTGACGGCTATGTAGATTTTGCGGGGAATCCAGGCCTGCTTCGGCTGCAACTCTCATCCAAAAAGCAATGGAACGATTGGATTGGAGATATGTTTGAGGCACCGGAAAAGTCGGATGAAGACGAGGAGGATGAGGTCGAAGAAGAGTTGAAAATCGACGACAAGCTGTTTGTTGTCAAATGGGGCAGAGAAAAATGGACTCTGGGGTATGCGCCGAAGACCCTCGACCACCTCGAATCCTTATTCATAGATCAGGACGGTAAATTGCATCGCGTCCCGAATAAGCAAGAATCCGCGCCGCTTTCTGCCGATGCGTCGGCTGCGGCACCAGAAACCAAAAAAAATCAACCCAATCAGACGGACCAGCCCAAGGAGTAGTTGTTATGAAGCGCACATTGTGGATGTTGACTCTCGGCCTTTGTTTGACTTGCCCGGCTTACGGCGACGACCCTGGAGCCAAGCAGAAATCGACTTCGGAAAGTAAGCCTGTCCAGGTTGAGGAAACGAAGGCTGACAACGTCGAAGAAAGCCCTATTCAAAGGTTGGCGGAACTTCGAATAGACGAGTTTGTCGTGCCAGCGCGAATGATCAACATCCCTCTTCCTGGCAAAACGAAAACAGTACAGGAGATTCTCGACCGTTTCGAAAAAATGTCGAAGGACGACAAAATCGGGGGCGTGTTGCTCGATGTGGGCAACCTCCGTCTTTCGCTGCCCGATGTCGAAGAATTGCGTGCGGCGGTTTTTCGATTCAAGAAGGAAAAAAAGCGTGTTACGGCATTTCTGAACGGCGGGAGTCCGAATTCTTATCTGCTGGCGTGTGCGGCGGATGAAATCGTCGTGGCACCCACCGGCTCTTTGGTGATTCCCGGGCTTGGTGCGGTTTTTCCCTTTATGAAGGGGCATTACCAGATGCGCGGTTTGGAGTTTCAGGTTATCAGTGCCGGGCGATTCAAGTATCCGGGCTTTCTGAACAGCCGATCTCCAAACGAATTCTTCGTCGAAGAATACAACGCCATTTTGGATAGCTGGATTACGGAGTATGTGCGCATCATCGGGACAGGCCGAAATCTGAAGCCGGATGCAGTCAAGAGTGCCGTGAACCATGCACTTTTTAGTGCCGATCAGGCGCTTCATAGTGGTTTGGTCGACACATTGGCGTACTACGATGAGTGTCGAGATCGCATTCTCAAACGGCATAAACTCAAACGACAAAGGAAAAAAGGCCGCAATCTTGCGAACGTGAACTCAATTCAAGATCTTGTGGAAATGGTAAACGAGGGGCTGCGTAAGCAACAGGATGCTCGTAAAGCCATTGGACCTAAGATCGCAGTTTTGCATGCTCGTGGGCCAATCATCGATGTTAGTTTGGGGGCAGGTTTTGCATCCCAGGTGATTTCTCGCGACGATTTTGTTAAGGTCGTGAAGGACCTGCGGAAGAACAAGTCAATCAAAGCAGTGGTCTTGCGCGTTGATTCGCCGGGCGGCTCGGGTTATGCCTCCGATGTTATTTGGCAAGAACTTCGGCGCCTCGATGAGGTCAAGCCTTTGGTTGTTGCGATGGGAACGGTTGCCGGCTCTGGGGGGTATTACATTGCCTGTCCAGCAAGGCGCATCTTCGCGTTACCAACGACCATCACCGGCTCCATTGGCGTGCTGGCCGTGTTGCAAACGGCTCAGTCTGCGCTAAATCGGCTGGATTATGAACTCGCAGAAATGAAACGTGGGCAGCGAGCCATGCTTGGGTCAGCGCATACGGAACTCCCCAAGGCTGACCGCAAACTTATTCAGGATTACATCGACGATTTTTACAAGATATTTGTTGATCGAGTGGCACAAGGGAGACGGATTCCAGCAGAGCAAGTTAGGCGAATCGCTGAAGGGCGTATCTATACGGGCAGGCAAGCCTTGGAGATTGGCTTAATTGACGAACTCGGCGGCCTAACGGAAGCGATTGACTCGGCTCGGTCATTTGCAAATATCCCGCCTAGCGCCGAGTTGAAGATTGTCCATTATCCCAGGCCCGGCAGTTTGGGCGAGCTATTCGAGAGCATCAGTTCGGTTGGCATGTCGCAAGCGGTTCAAACGGTGGTGCAGAGCATGGCGGCTGCCAAGCCGATGACGTTTCACCAGCAGACGACACTCTTTTCGCAAACGATTCAGCCTCTTTGCTGGTTGGCAACGCCGCCGTTTTATGAACCGAATATGGTTTCTGACTTGCTGAATGAAGACGTTCCAACGAACGGCGAGACGCTGCTCAAGAATCTCCTGCAGCCGTAGTGCCTAGAAGACATGTCGGCTGTCGAATGCCTAGCTCATCGCAAGGCTTGTGACAGTCGTCATGATGTTGCCGTTGAGGTCGCTGACGCTGGATACGTTGATCGTATTGCCAGCTACCAGGCTTGTGCCGGTGGTTGTCAGGATGACGGTTTTGCCGTCCGTTTGTACTGCGATTGACTGGATGGTTACACCAGCGGGCAGCCCGCTATAGCTTGTGTTTTGACCAGCCGAGGTCTTATCCACTACTTCACTGAAAACGATCGTGATTTTGGTGGTGGATGTAACCTTCGCGGAAGCGATCGTCGGAGCGGTTGTTTCCGCGTCTGCTGCGATCGTCACCTGACTGGCATTATCGACCAGATTTCCGGCTATATCTGAAACATTGGATACGACTAGTGGCTCTGTTCTCGCAAGTGCGGGCATAACGAGTTCCATTGTTCGACCGTCCGCCTGCATCGTGGCAGTGGTCGGCGTTACGCTATTGGTGGATGTGCGATAGTTTGCCAAAGTCTCGGCAGAGGCTTTGTCTACGGCTTCGCTGAATTCGATGCGAACGGTCGGCGTGCTTGCGTTCGCCGTAAACTTGGCAGAGGTGATGACCGGCTTGGTTGTTTCCGTTGGCGACGTTACTGAAAAATCCTGCAACGAGCTGATGACGTTTCCGCTCATATCCGTGATGGATCGAATCGCCAGCTTGTCAGAGCGGTTTATAGCGGGAAATACAGCGCGTACCGTTCTGCCGTCTGATTGCAAGGTGGCGGAGGTCGCGACCGCTGAGTTGGTGCCCAGGACGTAAAGGCCCGTCGCCTCCGCGAGCGTCTTGTTGATCGCTTCGCTAAACGTCAACTCGACGGTTGGCGAGAGCATATTTCCAATAAACGAAGCTGATGTGAGCGTTGGGGCGCTCGCATCCTGTCCCCCGCCTATGGACACCGGATCGCTATCGACGATGTTTCCTGCCAAATCTTTGACATTACGAACACTGAGTTGAGTAGCCGAAGAGATCGGCCCGAACGTGAGGCGAACCGTCATGCCGTCCGACTGCACGATAGCTGTAGTTGGGGAGACACTGTCCAGGTCGCTGACGTAATTGCTGGTCGATTCCGCAGTCGTTCGGTCTACGGGTTCGGAAAACAAGAGGTCAACCATCGGGCTTTGCGCGTCGGTGAGGAAATCTGCCGAGGTTGACGTCGGTGTTTGCGAGTCGTTGCCCGCGTTGATTTGCTGGCTGGTTGCTGATTGTAGCACGTTGCCCGCCGCATCCTGAACATTGCTGATCGAGAGCGTATCCTGAGAAGACAAGGCGGTCGTTTCAAGACGTACGGTTCGCCCGTCTGCCTGCAACGCTGCAGCCAATACTTCGACGCCCGCGCTGAGTTGATAGTTGGCCGTGCGCTCGGCACTTGTTTTTGTAACGGCTTCGTCAAAGACAACGTCGATGGATGGGGTCGATGCGTTCGCGACGAATTGAACGTCGAACACGCCGGGAACCGCCAGGTCGTCGGAGAAGTCGATCGCGGTTGCGATGGCGTCGGATATGGCATTGCCGTTAAGATCGGCCAGCCCGGTGATCTGCAGGATGGCGTCGAGCGGGAGAAAATCAAATGTAAGGTCAACAGACGAGCCGCCCACTTGAAGCACTGCCAGCGAAGGCTGTTGGTCCGTGCCGTCACTTTCGCTCACAAGATGGTAGTTCGATACCAACTCTGCGCTGCTTGGCGTGACCGCTTCGTTTAGCTCCAATCTAAGGGTCGCGCCCAAGGCGCTGTCAGACGGCGACACAGACATTGCTTTTGGGGCGGACGTATCTTTACCGTCCTCAACGTCTCGCTGGCTTACGGCTTCCATCTGATTGAGGGCGAGATCAAATACATTCTGAACATCAAGCGAAACGGGAGGTTGCAATCTGGAAAACGCTACGCGAACGGTGGTTCCGCCTGGCAGCACAACCGCTTCTGTCGGGAGAATATCACCAGGAGTTAGCAGATAGTTGTTGACGTTTTGTGCGGATGTGCGGTCGACGACTTCGTTAAATTCGACTTCCACAAACGAGTCAGCACCATCGACGGGGAATCGCACAGCCGAAACACTGGGAAGGTCGCCTTCATCGCCGGTTGCGATGGCAATCCCCGCATGGTCGTCCACAGCGAGACCATTGACATCCGTCAGTCCCTCAATGGACAGTGACGATGTCGCAGGCAATGAGTCGAACGCCAACTCGACAGACTGACCGCAACTCGCGACGACAGCAGAGGTCGGCCTTTCCAGCGTGCCAACCAGCGCGTATCGTGAAATGTCAGCTGCTGTTTCCTCATCCAGTGCGTCGTCGAAGTTCACCGAGACAATCGACTCAGCCGCGTTGGGCATGATGCTGGCCCCGAGAATCGTTGCGGTGGTCGTGTCATCCGTATTGGCTTCAACGGGAAGCGAGACGGCTTCCGTTTCACTATCCCCAACGACCAGTACAGTGTCATTCGTTGTTACGCGCCGGCCGAACGTGACCACGACCGCGTGCAGGTCTGGGACGTCGCGTGTTGCGACGGCTTGTTCTCCCGAACCAAGCGCGAAAAATGGAGGCTGTGATGCTGGCTCGCCTTTGACCGAATTGGAGAAAAATATTTCGACCTCGCAGGAGGTTCCCTGCGACTGGAATTGCGCACGCAAGGGCGTTTTCTCAGCCAGCATGAGTTGGCTGGTGTCGCATGCGCAAAACAGT
>JAJDEA010000156.1 GCA_029260035.1 Phycisphaerae bacterium | reverse complement strand
GTTGGTCGTTGTCATCGATTACGGCCAAACGCTGTAGACTCGGAATGAATCGGTGATTGCCGCGGTAGGCTATTTGCTGCTCGTCTTGATCACGGAATGTAGCGACCTCGGCCACAATTTCTGCCGCTGTGCTGTCTTCCTCCCCAGAAACATCAATTAAACCGCCCCAACGTCTGGGATGCTCAGTCCCAATTGTTCTTCCCAACCCCCAAAGTAGACTTTGCAAGTAGCCGCGCACTTTATCTTCACTGACTACAGCCTGCGCATCCCTAGTGATAATCCATAAGCATGAATCATCTGTGCCGTAGTCGACTGTCGAACGCAATACTTCCAACACGCCCATCGTAATTGTACGAGATTGATCCTCGACTTCATCGCAAGTCGTGACTTTAGTGTCATCAACAACCGGCAGAACACAAATGATGCCTCCAACGTCACCATTCGAGCCCTTCAAAGCTTGCGTAACAAATTCGCCGACTGTGTTTTCGCTGTCGGTGCTAAACGTTACTTCGCTTGACCGACGAATACATGTGTCTCCCCGCAAACTAATGGCAACAGCCATTTGGTCACTAAGATCATCAGCGCTATCAATCAAAATCCATTTAGTGCTTGTGTCTCGTTTTTGTGAACTTATTGCCAGATGTACACTCTGTTTAGCCCTAGCAACCATAACTGCCTGATTAAGCGATTTTTGTCGTCCTGCGGGCGACGCGGGTATCGCAGCAAACTCACTGAATCCACACTCCTCCAGGACGCGGCTCCAGTTTTTTCTATTTAACAGCGGATGGGCCGGGCGGAGGTCGGTGTCTGCGAATCTCCACCAACCTTCAGTCAATCCGAATGTGAGGTCCACCCAGGCAACGGGCGCCGTACTCTCAACCAACACCAAGATACCGTCATGTGCGAGCAACTGTTGAATATGTCGAATGCTCTGACGTATGTCCGCTGTCGCATGGATTACATTCGCGGCTATGATAATATCGAAAGAATGGTTTTTCAGCTGTTGTGTCGCAGGGTCCTCCTCGATGTTTAGTAACTGGTAGTGCATGTTGCGTCTTGCCTGGAAGAGTTCCTTTGCTCGTTCAAGAAACTTGTCGGAGACGTCTGTAAAATGGTATTCCGTCTGGTCTTCAGGCAACGCCGCCAGAGCGGAACTTGTTGTGCTACCAGTACCAGCTCCAATCTCAAGGACACGAATTTTTGCGGTTGAATCTATTTTGGAAACCAAACGTCCGATTGTTTCAGCAACGAGTTCGTTGTATGCCTGACCGGCAATTGATTCTTTGTAAATCTGCTCAACCAGCGACGCATCGCCTCCCGGAAATAGCACCTCGAGCGCATCGACGTCACCACGAAGTACACCTGCCAACCTTTGCCCGCATCGTTCTAAAAGGTTTGCTTCCGCTTCGACTGTAACCATATGCCTGTCTTGACGGCCGATTACTCTGTCATCGTCGGGGCAACTTGCTGCAAGTCGCTCAAGCTCACCGAGTAGCCTGGCACACCGCTTGTCTCGACTCGCGATACTTTTTCTTGCTTTTCCGTCGGAATCTTCTTCAATTCCCAAATCTTTCAGTGTCTGGCGTGCAAATCGGCGCGCCACGATCTCCAGTTCGGTCATGCCTTCAACTACGTTTTCTAATTCATAACGATCTGATAGCTTCCGAAAATATTCGTGCAGAAACGCAGCGTGTTGCATTGGCCCTTCCAACATGGCGGCTGCCGTGCCAATGTTTTCTTCAGTGGTATCTTCCCAAACGATTTCATAGAGAATTTCATCAGTCGTCAGCTCCTTAGTCACTTCCAACCCATCGACGCCCGTATTTGACATTCCCGCAGTGTAAGCGGGACGTGTGACGACTGACTCATCAATCCAGTGTCGTGTTGGCTCAAAAGGATAGGTAGGAAGCGCGATTCGACGACAATCTAGCCCACGATAGAGAGCCTTCCAATCGATACCCCGTCCCGAAACATATAGTTCGGCGACGCTTTCCAGTAGTTGACTTTCGGCTTGTCTGCCACGCCGTAATGAGGGCAGCCACATAGCGTCCTGTCTATTTTCGGCACATTCCCTGGCCATACTCAGCAAGGTTGGGTGGGGACCGATTTCGATGAAGCAAGTGGCATTGTTCTCAATTAGAGAATCGATCGATTGCTGAAACAGAACTGGCAGTCGAATGTGCCTAGCCCAATATTCCGCGGTCAAATCACTGGCAGATAACATGTCACCAGTAACGTTCGAGATCAGATCAATTTCCGGCTCGTTAAACGAAACTTTCGCGGCGATGCTCTCGAATTCATCGCAAATACTCTCAACAAGTGACGAGTGGAATGCATGCGAAACTCGAAGCTTTTGCGTATTGATCCCCGCTTGTTCAAGGCGCTGAATTGCTGTATCAACATCAACTGACCTGCCGGAAATAACAATGTTTGTCGGTCCATTTTTGGCGGCGATTGATATTCGATCAAGCGCTGGTCCCAGTGTTCTTCTGAGACTCTGTTCACTTGTAAATACGGTTGCCATTGCACCACCAGCTGGCAGAGAACTCATTAGTCGGGCACGGTTTACGACGAGTTGCAGACCGTCATCGAGACCCATCACGCCAGCAACGCAAGCCGCGACGTACTCGCCGAGGCTGTGTCCCATGACAAAATCTGGCTCAACACCATACGACTTCCAAAGTTCTGCCAACGCGAATTCAACGGCGAACAAGGCTGGCTGTGTAAATTGGGTATCGTCTAAGAGTTCGCTTTTGTCTCCATACAGGATCGGGATCAGACTTTGGCCGAGGGCACCTGTCACCACGGTGTCACATCTCTCTATTGCTTCACGAAATACCGGCTGATGATCAAACAGATCCTTACCCATGCCGGCGGTTTGTGCGCCTTGACCGGTAAAAAGGAAGGCAATTCGTCCAGAGTCGGTCGAAATTTTTCGCGGTTTTAACCCATGGGATGGGTTTATGTGACTAACTATATTATCGAGTTGCTCAATTAGCTCTGTTCGAGATTCCCCCACGACAGCTGCGCGCCAGTCCAGCGAAGATCGTCCTGTATTCGCTGTGTAACAGATATCCAATAACTCGTTCGTAGATTCGAGTGTGGCTTTGGAGAGATAATCTCTGTAGCGAATCGCAAGCCGTTCCAGTGCCGGCTGACTTGCGGCGGACAGTGTTAGAACGTGCGAAGAGCTTTGTGACAACGGCGTTCTGTCATGCTCGTTCGGTGCTTCCTCCAAAACAATATGGGCATTGGTTCCGCTGAAACCAAATGAACTGACGCCGGCGACTAAGGTATCTGCGCCGGCGCTGGGCTGCCAGTCGGTCAGCTCCGTAACAATGCTAAGGGGCAGCTCATGCCAGGGTATGTGTGGGCTGGGTGTATCAAAATGCAGACTCGGCGGTAGCTTACGGTGCTGAATTGCCAGAATTGTTTTGATCAACCCGGCAATACCGGCCGCCTCCTCAAGATGACCGATATTTGTTTTGACCGATCCCACATATACCGGATTTTCGGCCGAATGCCGGTCTCCAAGTACCGCGCCAAGCGCCTGCGCCTCGATTGGATCGCCTAATGAAGTGCCCGTCCCATGCGCCTCGATGTAGCTGACTACCGCCGGGCTCACTCGGGCATCTGCGAGGGCCGCCTTTATGACGGCTTCCTGTGCGCGCCGGCTTGGTGCCGTCAGACCATTGCTGCGGCCATCCTGGTTTATCGCACTACCTTTGATCACAGCCAAAATTCGGTTTCCGTCGGCGCGAGCGTCGCGAAGACGCCGCAGCATGACCATGCCGCAGCCCTCAGCACGCACAAAGCCGTCGGCGCTGGCATCGAACGCCTTGCAATATCCATCCGGTGCCATCATTCCACCCTTCGACAGGGTCAAATAGCTTATTGGTGAAAGTATGACGTTCGCGCCGCCTGCAAGCGCGGTATCGCATTCTCCGGAACGGAGACTGCGACAGGCCTGGTGAACAGCAACCAACGATGATGAACAGGCCGTGTCGATTGTCAATGCGGGGCCGTTCAAACCGAGAGTGTAGGAGATTCGACCTGCAGCTATACTCGTGGATGAGCCCGTTGCCCAATAGGCGTCAACGTCGGTGACATCGCGTGAAATAACGCGCTGAAAATAATCGACGGCACACATGCCGACATATACGCCGGTACTGGTGCCTGACAAGTCGTCCGCAGAGATACCCGCATCTTCCAGCGCTTCCCAACTCCCCTGCAGAAGGAGCCGCTGCTGGGGATCCATGCTTTCCGCCTCTCTCGGCGAGATGCCAAAAAATTGGGCATCAAACTGGTCGATTCCTTCAACAAACCCGCCCCATTTCGTTGACATCTTGCCGGGAGCACTAGGATCAGGATCGTAGAAATCGCCCAAATCAAAACGATCACTCGGAACTTCGGATATTCCGTCATTGCCATCGCAAAGCGCTTTCCAGTATTCATCGGGAGAATGGGCAGACATCGGAAATCGACAGCTCATGCCGATAACTGCGATGGGTTCAGTAGTTGACGACTCCAGTGAGTCCAGGCGAGACTGGAGATCAAGCACCAACAGTGCAAGACGCTTGGGAGATAGCTTTGTCAGTTTCTCAGGCAGCGCCATTATTCGCTCTTCTCACCAAGGCGTTCCGCAAGAAGACGATCGACATCTTCATCAGAAAGGTTTTCGATCTGTTCCAATGCATTGGAGTCTGAAAACACGCCGGTCGCATTTACAACTTCGTCGACAGAATCTCTTTTTTTATTGTCGCCTTCCTTACTTTGAATGAAATCGGGTATGACCGACGACAAGAATTTAGTTAGATCTTCAATTGACGGATAATCGAACGCCAGCGTCGCCGGCAAAGCACGCGGTAACTTCAAACTGGCTCGGAAATGGTTTCTTAGTTCTACAGCCATTAAGGAGTCGAGACCAACATCGCGTAACGGTTTGTTATCCGCGGGAGTTTCATCTGCGCTAACACCAAGGACCTTGGCAACCAGAGACCGAACATGGTCATTCAAGAGGCGAAGACGTTTTCGTGGCGACGAAGTATTCATAATGTTCTTAATCACTTCGGAAGAATCGCCGGGGGAGTCTTGGTCAGAAGGTGACTGATTTAGGCCAGCGACGATTCTAGAGAAGAATGTTTTCTGCCATTCGGGCCGCTCTTTGCGAAAAAATTTCGCCCAATCAGCGGGCATGATCGCGATTTGCGCGAGCGGCTCAGCAAGGCTGCGTTCGAATGCATGCAATCCATCTTCCTGCGACAGAATTCTGAGACCACGCGCCTTTGCACGCTGCTGTATTTGCTCGTCTGCCGCCAGGCCGCCTTCATCCCAGGCA
>JAJDEA010000155.1 GCA_029260035.1 Phycisphaerae bacterium | reverse complement strand
GAGCTTCCGGTCCCGGACATCGCAACTGTTTCCGCCTCGTATGGCGATGCAAGATTTGGGGCCCCTCTGTATCGTGCCAACTGTGCAGCATGTCATGGGCGCGACGGCGAAGGAGGCATCGGCGTCACTCTAAACTCTCCGACGTTCCTGGCCGTGGCGTCGGATGCGTTTTTGCGCGACACAATCATTCACGGCCGATCCAACACAGCCATGCCATCCTGGCGAGATTTTGACGGACAGGAACTCAGCGACCTTCTTGCGTATATTCGAACATGGCAAGACTCTCGAAGTGAAGTGGCCTCGACGCTGGCGCTAATCTCAAACACGGACAACGCCAATGTTTCCACCAACATCGGCGCCATTCTTTACGGCGCCAACTGCGTCATGTGCCACGGAGTTGGTGGCGAAGGTGATTTAGGCCCTTCGATCAACACACAGGCATTTCTGACGGTCGCAGATGACTCCTTCATCGTAGAAACGCTGATTCAAGGCCGGCCCGGCACCGGGATGCCAAGCTGGCAGCATCTTTCAAACGAAGATGTCGCGTCCCTTGTTCGACACCTTCGCACCTGGCAAGTCACGCCGGACAAATCACCTACATGGCATGAGCAGACCGTAGAGCGAGGTGATTGGGACGCTGGCCGACATATTTTCGCAGGCCAATGTTCTGGCTGCCACGGCGACGCGGGCGAGGGATCGCTTGGTCCGCAACTCAATAATCCGGTCTTCTTAAGCACCGTTTCCGACGTCATGCTACGCGAGTGGATTACCCACGGCAAAGAAGGAACTCCAATGCTGGGCTTTCGGAAAGGCGGTCAAGGTGTCACCGAACTCTCCGATCGGCAAATCGAAGACGTCATCGCATATCTGCGATTACTTGAACGCGCTGGCGAGACGGAAATTTCTCGTGTCGCGAAATCCCCGCACGGACGCCCTCGCAAAGGGGCCATCATATACAAGCACAATTGCGAGGGCTGCCATGGAAGCGACGGAGAAGGCTCCAGTGGTCCAGCTCTTTCCAATCGAGAGTTTCTACAGTTCGCATCAGACGGTTTCCTCATGGCCACGATGGCATTGGGTAGACACGGAACAGAAATGCGACCGGTCAAACGAGGCCCCCAGTCCATCCTGGAACTTTCAAGTGATGAGGTCAATGACCTTGTAGCATTCCTGCGTTCCTGGGAATTCGCGCCTCCCAACCAACGCGAAGAGTCAAGCGACATTCCTCATCGTTTTGTTGTTCCCTGGGATATTGAAAGAGGACGAACACTGTTCGATTCGTATTGCGCAGGGTGCCATGGAACGAATGGGAAAGGACTTTGGGCTCCGGAACTGAACAACGAAGGGTTCCTTGCATTCGCAACAGACGGGTTTCTTCAGGCCACAATTGTTCGCGGGCGAAAGGGGACCGCCATGAGACCGTTCGGAATAGGCGGTCACGGCGTTGCAGATCTAACCGCTAACGATATTGACGACATCGTGGCATATATGAGGCAATGGTCAACTGCTGCCCCATCTCCGATGACCATTCCCGCAGCTCGAACGCAGGAGGCAGCTTCTACAGTCACGGAGGCAAACCGAACAACGCAATCAACACACGCCAATGACAAACAAGTGTTGGCGGAACAAAATTTACGAAATGAAATCGAAGTACCAAGCCGACAGGCAACGGCCATATCGCCTCTTCGTAGGGAGAATTAATCATGCGTGATGAAAATGTGAGCGAAGCAACTGAAGAACAACCTTCTACGCCATGTACAATCCATCGCCTCGTCAAACGAGGGGCAGACTTCGACCGTCGCAGCTTCATGAAAATGGCGGCGGGAACGGGTGCTGCGGTCGCAACCACCGCCATGATGCCCGAGGAATTCATACAGGCGCATGCAGCGCCGTCGCTCAACGGCAAAACGGGTAAGAGCCTGCAATTATTGCAGGCAGCGTGCCCCTATTGCGGCGTGGGCTGCGGCACTTTGATTAAAGTCGAGGACGATAAGGTAGTTGGCATGGTGCCGGACAAGAAGCACCCAACCAACCGAGGTATCCAGTGCATCAAAGGCCTCAACGCTCATGAGCCGATTTATATCGATCGTTTGACGAAAGTCCTGGTCCGCAAAGACATGAGTGACCCGCTTCGTGGCCATGTGTCCGCCACCAAGGGGCGGTTCGACGACGAGGTATTTCACGAAGTTCCCTACGAAGAAGCGGAGCATCTTGTCACCGAACGCATTGCAGAAATCGTCAAGGAAAAAGGGCCGAACGCGATTGGCCTAAACGGCTCCGGCCAACTTACGATGGAGGCCCAGTGGATTGAGAATCTGCTGATGAAAGGCGTCATTGGCAGCAATTCAATCGAAGCCAACGCCCGCATGTGCATGACTTCCGCAGTGACAGGATACTTTCACTCCTATGGCTCAGATGCCCCCCCCACCAGCTACGAAGACATCGAAGAGGCTGACTTCATCACTTTCTGGGGACACAACGCACGTGAAGCCCATCCGATCCTGTTTTGGCGCGTTGCCGATCACAAGCGCAAACACGACATCCCAACCTGTGTAGCTGATCCACGAAAAACCGGCTCTGTCGTAGGCCTTGAGGACATCAACCCACGTAATAGCTATCACATACCAACTCTCAACGGGGACATCAGCTATCTCAATGCCATCGCGCATGTATTGATAACCAAGTATCCGGATGCCTGCATGCCGGAATCCTGGCTCGAAGAGCACGTCAATGGTTGGAAACAATTCAAGCAAGGCGTACTTGCCGATTATTCGCCGGAGCAAGCTGTCGAACGCGTAAAAGCGATCGATGGTGGGCGCGTTACGGTCGAGACTATTGAAACTGTCGCGCGCGCATGGGCGGAGGCTTCAATTCGAGGTCGACAGCGCGGGCGAGGCGGCGTGCTTAGCTTCTGGGGTATTGGCTACAACCAAATGCTGCACGGCCAACACAACACGATCAGCATTATTAACCTTCACCTTTTGACCGGCAACATCGGACGACCGGGATGTGGCAGTCACTCTCAGACAGGCCAACCGAATGCAATGAGCGAAAGGCTTATGGGAGGTTTGACGGGTAGGCTACCGTTTAACAAACCTCTGAAGGACGAAACCTGGCGAAACCACATTGCAGATGCATGGGGGGTGCCGCGTGCAAGGCTCGCACAAACGTCCACCTTGCCCAATCCTGGTATGGTCCTCGGCATGATGGAGCGCGCACTCAAAGGCGGCTTGGACGGCATGTTCTGGATGTATACAACCCATGTACATTTGCCCGATCTCGATACGCTGGTTCGGCCAGCCCTAACGAAGATGTTTAACGTTGTGCAAGACATCTATCGCCACGCGCCGAACAATCTGTACGCCGATGTTGTATTCCCGGCAGCCACATGGGGCGAATGGACAGGCGGAACGTATATTCAGTCGGAACGACGCGTTTATATATGTGACGGTACGAGCAATCCCCCGCCGAATTGTCGTCCTGATCTCGATATGGCCATCGACAAAGGCATTATGCTCGCCAAGGCCTTCGGCCTCGATGCCGAAAAGATCTTCCCATACGAAAAGAAAATCAAAATGGGCAACGGCATCATGGCCTACGATCCAAAGGACATTTTCCGTGACATCATCACGGCCAGTAAAGGGTCTGACGCAGATTTGTCAGGTATGATTGAGGTCGAGAAACGTGATGGCATATCGTTATACGACCAGCTACGGACGCTGCGCGGAATACAATGGCCCGCGCCGTCCTACGAAATCGCGCGAAAAGGTGGCACGCCCAGGAGATATCTCGGGCAAGAGGGATGGGCCGGCAAGCCCTATGCTGCGTTTACCCACAAGGATGGCAAAGCTCGCATGAAGCTCTGTAAACAGGACTATTCCAAGTTGGAGTCCGTGACTACCAGATTAATGGCATACGGAGACAAGAAGAAGCCGGGACAAGGGCCATTCTTCATCGACGACTTGCACACCGAAGGGAAGAACAAAGGAAAACCAAGAATCCTTGTTGAAGCCCGCGACGCCGGCCTCGTTCCCGAGCTGCCTCACTTGGCTGTCTATGGAGATGATTCAAAGAAACTGGCTGACCACAAACGCGAAGACGTATACCCGTTTTGGCTAGGCCTTGGCGTTGTATACGAACATTTCCACACAGCCAAAACCATACGCGGGGCAACAACATTGAAACTTGTCCCGGAACAATATGTTGAGGTTAGCGACGCGGACGCTGAGAGATTCGGTTTGCGCGATGGGCAGCGCGTTCGTCTTGTTACACGAAGAGGCCATTACGAAGCGCGCGTTTCCGTTGGGCAGGCCAGCATGATTCGGCCAGCAAGGACAGAAGTCCCGCCGGGATACTTGTTCAGCCCATGGAACCTTTCAGTGGCGGACAGCGCCGACCCGAGAAAAAACAAGTGGCTCGTTAATTCAACGAGTCATCGCGCATGGGACCCCGTGAGCGGTCAATGCGATTACAAGAAACTTGCCGCTCGGATTGAGATTATGTGATCGACGTACTCTATGAACCTCGGCGAATCACTACTCGCTGAAGCGGGGGTATGGACGCCGAAATGATACGGGACTCTTGGTTTGAAAACCTGGAACCTGCATAATGAATGTGAACCGGAGAGAATTCGTCAAGCAGTCGGCAACGATCACAGCGATGGTCGGTGGCGGCTTCGTCGCCCTTGGAAACGGAGACGCCAAAGGGGTGGCATCTTCCAATCCGCTGCGCCCTCCTGGCGCGCTCCCCGAAGATGATTTCAATTCAACGTGTATTCGATGCATGCGGTGCGTCGATGCATGTCCGAATCACGCTCTGATTTCGATACCGCTCGGTGAGCCTGGCGGACGGTCAGGGACTCCGACGATGCAGCCTCGCAAAGCAGCGTGCATGCTTTGCGCTTTGGAAGACGGGGACTATCTAAAATGCACAGAGGCTTGTCCCTCCGGCGCGTTACAACTGGTCTCCAAGCAAGCCGACGACATTCAAGAAAACGTAAAAATCGGCGAGGCTGAAGTAGACCTCGATCTTTGCTATTCATACAACAATTGGAGCTGTGGTGCTTGTTACCGTGCCTGCCCTTTGGCTGGGGAAGCGATGACCATCGGTGCATGGGAAAGGCCGATCGTCCATCCTGACCTGTGCGTAGGCTGTGGATGTTGCGAGCGTTCTTGCATTAGATACCCCCACGCGATCCGTGTCCAGGCGAGGCAATCATAATGGCATCTACAAGACGCGAAGTCATTCGATCGCTTATCGGTTCGACAATCTTGGCGTCCGTCATTGGCCTTGTTCATTTGCTCTTGCGCGGTCGCGTGTTGGATAAATACCCCGCGGTTCGTCGCCCATATAAGAAGACCCCGGGCTTGCTGCGTCCACCCGGCGCATTATCCGAACCAGACTTTCTTGCAGCGTGTATACGATGCTACCGATGCCAGGACGCGTGCGAACCGGGCGCTATTCAGTTCTACACAGAATCAAACGGAAAACTGTTCCACACGCCCTATGTCGATCCGTCCCAGGCAGGCTGTACCCTGTGCAACAAGTGTGGCCCTGCTTGTCCGACAGACGCGCTGCTAGCTTTCGATGACAAAGCGGACGTCGATATGGGCTCAGTCGAGTTGAGAGAGGACCTTTGCTTGTCGTACAAAGCAAAAGACGTCCGGGGCAAGCAGGAACTCTTGATGCAACTGGGCAAAGAGCCAACGGAAGTCGATGCAGTTGACGAACGTCGCGGGCCTTGCGGAGAATGTTACATGTTCTGCCCTCTGAGAAATCGAGCCATCAAACTCGAACCCGGCGCGTTCTTGGCCCCGATCGTTTTCACCGATCATTGCGTTGGCTGTGGTATGTGTGAAGAAATCTGCCGAACCGTTGTTCGAGGTGAGCCGGCGATTCGAGTTGTTCGAACGCGCACGATGGAGACGGCGGCATGATCGTCCAATCTCTACGCCGAATGACTCAGGCTGGTGTTATAGCCATACTCGCAGCGATACCGTTGCTGAGCCTATACGCTCATTACCGGTCGGCTCGTTCGATTGATGATCCCGCCCTTATGGCTGGCCTTCGCGGCGAGGCTATCACCCAGCACATTCACCCGTTCGTCGAATCGCTTGACGACCCACAGGGTTTTCTTGATTCGAACAAGGGGACGCTGTGGTCAATGAGGTTGTTCGGGATAGACATCACGGACCCACTAGCTGCCATAGAAATGACATTTGCAACAAAATCCGTCTATTGGCCATTGATCCTCACGGCGGCAATACCAGTGATCCTGACCATTATCCTGGGCAAGGTTTTTTGTAGTTGGATCTGTCCCGCGTATGTATTGTTTGAAGTAACCGGAAAATTGCGAAGGCTGTTACGCTTTGCAGAAATTCAACCGGGCAAACTGAGATTTTCGCATTCAAACAAGTACTTGTTCCTTTTCGTCGGACTTGGCGCTGCGCTGATCGCCGCCGCCCCGCTCTTCGCACTGATTTACCCACCCGCAGTAGTCAGCCGGGCGATACACGCATGGGTTTTCGGGACAGCCTTGATGGGCATGCTCATACTGCTAGGTCTCATCGTCGCGTTTGAACTTTTCGTTTCGCCTCGTTGGTGGTGTCGCACAATGTGCCCCGGGGGAGCGTTGTACGGCTTACTTGGCTGGTTTCGGCCGGTTCGTATCAAACTCAAGAGCGAACTTTGCACGGCGTGTCAGGAATGCATTCCGGTTTGCGAAGCGGGTATCAATCCCATCACGCAATCAGAGTCGATTGAGTGCGACAACTGCTGTGCATGTGTCCGCCATTGTGACGATCGCGCACTGATCTACACAATCGGCCTGCCGATCCGAAGCTCCTCAAAACAATCGCGTCCATCGCCTCAACGCGCAGGCCGGGCCGCAGCACTATTGGTGCTATTGATGGCACCTCTGGTTCACTCTTCACCTGCATGGGGCCATCATATTCTTGGCTTGCCCCATTATTCGTACAAAGAAAACTACCCGCAAAGGCCAACGCTTGAATACCCCGCCACAACCGGGCCATATAGTGTATTGTTGACATCCTACCCGGGAATACCGGTGCCCGGCGAGCCAGCCAATCTTGCTTTCTACATCAAGAACAAGACAGCGCGAGAAGTCTACGGTATGCCCATCACCGTTCGCACACTCCAGACCAGCACGTTCGGCGATAATGTGACCATCATGCCCCCAACGACGCGGGAGCCATTTGACAATGAATACAAGTTTCATGTCACGTTCCCTGATGACGGCGAATACATCGTCGAGCTGACACTCGAAGTTGAGGGCAAAACAGAGATCATCCCTTTTCTCATGGTCGTAGGAGAACCAACCGCTACCGCATCGATCGCCGTTTTTTCATCGTTTGGCATGATTATTCTTTTTGTCGTTTTGCGCGCTGCACAAAAGAAACGAGCCCGGAAAAACGCGCAAGATATAAATACGCATTCCCAAGGTGCCTGCGCAGCGACGGTGAAATTGCACGTGCTTGCAGAGCCTGTTTGTGGGAGCCATGAATCCCAATGAACCAACTTAAACTGCTATTTCCGTATATTCTCCTTGCCGCCGTGGTGGGCGTGATCGCGATGGCTAACGTACGTCGTGATCGCGTTACGGTGTCAGATTCGATCGCACACAAAGCCGCTTGCGCCCCCTGTGGTATGGAGGTCGATCCGGAGTCAGCTATTACTGAGGTCCAGGCAGGCCAGACACATTATTTTTGCGGCACTGGATGCCATAATTTCTTCTTGAAAAAATCGGACAAATCAGGAGAAGTTGAGCCTGTTGGTGACGATCGACTCGTTGATGTTGTTTGCCAGATGGAGGTCAACTCCAACTGGGGAATCGATGCAAACTGGGACGGCAAGACTTTTCATTTTTGTACAAAGAAATGTAGAGAACAATTCCTCTCCGACCCGACGCACTATCTTTCGGAAAAATGCCTGGTGTGCAAAGCGCCCTTAGATGACAATCGCAGTTTCCCCGCCACCTATCTCAGCCAAACCTATCACCTTTGCAGCCAGGAACATCGCACATTGTTCAAAGCGGAACCGGCAACTTTTTTCATGCATACAATGTGGGGCATCCCCTCCTGGCTATATTACGCATCCGTCGCGATCATCCTTGTGGTGAGCTTCGGCGTATTCGATTTTTTCATGAGAAAGTCCTGGAAGCAAGAACACACGCAAGCTAATACTCAAACTCACGCCGACGATACACCTCACAAGGTATCATCGAGTTCAACACAAGAATCCGTCGAATTTGGCAACCTCGTTCCGACGCGTGGTGGTGCCGCAGCAATTGCACTTCCTGTGCTAAACCGATCATTCCTCTCAAGCATTCCATTTACTGATAGCCGAAGCTCGATCGACGTCGCCAAACGTTCCGATCGCTTCGACTTGCTTTCAATAGGCATAATTAAGACGGCTTTCAATTCACGCATATTTCGGTTTTCGCTGCAAGCGATTGTTACAGTGCTTTTTCTTATCATCATCGCAGCCGGTTTGTGGGGAAATCAGAATCCTGCGCTCAACATCGCACCCATCCTCACCTGGACCATCTGGTGGGGGTGTCTCATTATCTTAATCATGTTCGCCGGCAAGGCCTGGTGCTACGTTTGCCCTTGGGATGCGATTGCCGGTTGGACCGAAAAACTGGCCTTCTGGCGCAAGAAGAGCGAGGGGCTGAGTTTGGGCCTGAAATGGCCTCGCATTGTCCGCAATGTACTCATTGCAACAATTCTCTTCGTCGGACTCACTTGGGTGGAATTGGGGTTTGGTGTGACGATGAAGCCTCGCGTAACCGCTTACTTGGCCATCTCCATGCTCTTGATGGCTGTCGTATCGGCGCTGCTTTTTGACCGGAAGAGCTTCTGTCGATACGGGTGTCTTGTCGGACGTGTCAGCGGGCTATACGCATTGTTTGCCAGCACCGAAGTGAGAGCTAAGTCTGATTCCACATGCAAGGCATGTGCGTCGAAGGAATGCGTTCAAGGCAGTGAAACGGCTTACGGTTGTCCCACATTTCTCTACCCCGGCAAGCTGGAAACAAACACTTATTGCATACAGTGCATTGAGTGCATCCAGGCATGTCCACACGACAACCTCGCCGTCAACCTTCGACCCTGGGCGAGCGATCTAGCCGTGGAGGGTAAGCCCAGAACGGATGAAGCCTACCTCGCGTTGTTAATGCTCGCCATTACCGGCTTTCACGGCCTGACGATGACGCCAGTTTGGCAGGAATTTGTAGACGCAATCCGTAGCTCGACCGGTTTCGGCCGAACGATCGGCTTTAGCGTTGGCATGGCTATTCTCATGCTATCACCAATCGCTATCTATGCGGTACTCGTTGCGGCGTCTAGAAAACTCGCTCAAGGCCACACGCAACACCATATGTCCTACCATGATTACTTTGTTCGTTACGCATACGCATTACTGCCGATCGCGCTTTTCTATCACATAGCACACAACATGGAACACCTTCTGATGGAAGGCCCAAAGGTTATCGCTATGATTTCGGATCCGTTTGGCTGGAACTGGAACCTATTTGGAACAGCTAGCTGGACTATTCCGCCACTCATCTCACTCGAAATGCTATGGATCATTCAGGTGTTCCTCGTCCTGGTTGGACACCTATACAGCTTGTGGGTCGCCCACAAGACATCGCTACGCCTGTTTGGCACTCCCAAGGCAGCACTACGAAGTCAACTTCCAATGCTCGCGGGCATGGTACTATTTAGCGTGTTCAGTCTTTGGCTCCTCAAACAACCCATGGAGATGCGGACTTCCGGAATGTAATCGATGATCGAGTCGTCCTGCACACGTCGAGGTTTTTTTGCTGAGTTCGGGCGATCCGTCGCGCGCAATATTGTGAACTCGGTAGGCGCGTTGCAGGAACACCGTTCGGATGATCCACCGCCCTCCGACGAGCGACAACCTCAGGCTTGGCTGCGACCTCCCGGTGCGCTTCCCGAAACGCAGTTCCTGAAGACATGCACGCGCTGTACAGATTGTCTCGATGCATGTCCTTACCAAGCCATTCGTCGGCTCGGTCCTGAACACAATGAAGCCTCAGGTACACCTGCGATAATCCCAACCGAATCGCCGTGCTATCTATGCGAGGACATGCCTTGCATTACGGCTTGTTCGCCCGCAGCTCTTCAACCCACTTCACGCGAATCAGTGTCGATGGGGATTGCGCTAATCGATTATCGCTCGTGCTATGTAGTCCAAGGCCAACCTTGCGATTATTGTGTAACAAAATGCCCGATTGGCGAAACCGCAATTTCGTTTGACGATTCCGGCATGCCAATTGCATCGCCTGAGGGCTGCACCGGTTGCGGTGTATGCTCTTATCTTTGTCCCGCTGGCGCAATTAAGATCGAGCCAGCACTCATCCAGTCTTTATTGATAGAGAAAGATACCAAACATGAATCCCAGTGAAATGCCTTCAGCCGTATTGAAAGCTGAACATCAAATAATCCTTCGTGTCCTAGCTGTACTTCAGCATCTGATCAATCGTTCCGAAAGTGGAACGTTTGAACATGAGCCTCTTCGCGCATGCGTTGACTTTTTTCGTCACTTCGCGGATGCTTGCCACCATGCCAAAGAAGAAGATTTGTTATTTCCGGCGTTGGAATCCAATGGAATTCCCCGCGAAAATGGCCCAATCGGAATGATGCTTTATGAGCATACCCTTGCGCGCGGATTCACTAAGGAAATGGGTGATTCGCTGGACGCCTTTGATGCGGGCGATGCAAGTGCCCAATCAACCTTTAGTATCGCGGCGAAGAAATACATCGAATTGATGACTAACCACATTTTCAAAGAGGACAATGTCCTGTTCAACATGGGCGATCAAGTACTTAAATCCGAAGACCAAACAGCGCTTTGCAGCAAGTTCTGCGAAGTCGGATGTCGATCGTTCGGTGGCAAGAAACGTGAGGAATTTGAGAAGATCGCAGACGAACTGGAGGCACGCTGGAGTGATTGATAAAGCTCGTGAAATTCCAGATTCGTTCACATCGGGAAGCCCATCAGAGCGCCTCCGCAATACGCCATTGCCCATGCGCGAAAACAGCCTCGGAGATTCGTCGCGATCGAATCACTCACGCGAACTGATTGACCGGCATGGCAGAAGAATTAATCATCTCAGGCTATCCGTAACCAATCGATGCGATCTTGACTGTGTCTACTGCAAGCCCGGCTCTTCCGGCTCTGCTGAGCCTCGTCGGGAGACACTTAGCGATGAGCAACGGGTCCACTTTGTCAAAACATTGCACGACGAATTCGGCTTGCGACAGGTGCGTATTACCGGCGGTGAGCCTTTGGTTTATCCTCACTTGGTTTCTCTTGTGCGTTCAATTCGCAAGGCGGCGCCAAAGCTGACCATCGCGATGACGACCAACGCCCGATTGCTCTACCGGTATGGCTTCAATCTCAAGCAGGCGGGTCTCGACCGAATCAATGTTTCACTCGATTCGGTTGACCCGGAAAAGTACAAAGCGATCACCGGGGGGAATCTGGACGATGTGCTCACGGGGTTGGAGTCTGCCGTGTTCCTGGGTTTTCCGAAACCCCGGATCAATACTGTAGTCCTTCGCGATTACAACGATCATGACGTGATTCCCCTGGTCCACTGGGCCATGAGCAAAGGCTTTGAACTCAGATTTCTTGAGGCGATGCCGATCGGCCCAGCGGCTCAGCTCAACAGACAAGCATTTGTCTCGAGTGCCGAAGTCCTGAACACGCTACGCCGGGAGTTTGATCTGGAGGAATTATCCAGAGAATCGGGCGAAACGGCTCAGCGATATAGCGTTCGTTCCTCCAATGGCGCAGGCGTCATCGGCGTCATCAGCCCGGTCTCTGAACCTTTTTGTGCGAGCTGTCGACGTATTCGACTTACCGCGGACGGAAAGCTATACCCCTGCCTGCTCGACAATAGATGGACCGACCTGGGAAAGGTGTTGCAAGACGGCGATCGCGACAACGGCCAGATCGAGAAGACTTTATTCGAAGCTGTGCAGTCAAAGGCCGCCGCTGGTCATGAACAAACCAGCCGCATGATTTCCATTGGCGGTTGACCGGGAACCGATCAATTCAACTGTCATCCCGTCTGAATTGGCGCCTGTGCCAGACGGCCGTTATCACGAATATCAACTGCTGGCTGATCGATACCAGCTTAAAGCAATATGACACACACGCGTCGATAGGTAAACAAGAACAACGGCAACAACAAGAATGTAAGCCACCATCGTCGGTTCAAAAGCACGAACCATCACGTTCGCGGGGAGATTCGATACCATCAAAACCGGAAACACAAAAACAAGCACGAACCAAAGCGTGCCGCCTGCAAAATGACGATAAATCTCAGCTGGATAGCGGGCGAGACTCACCGCGTAAAACCAAAGATGGTCAACACCAGTTTGCCGAATCAGCCACACACTCATGATCGCAAACGTAAAAAGAAGCGCGTATAGGATCGCAACGCTCGCAACGATCAAAAGGGCGAACAACGAAACCTGTCCGGCGGACACAGCTTGGCCTATCTCAAGCAAGGAATAACCACAAAGACCCAGGCCCACCGGAACATTGGCCAGCGCAGGATAGTTTATTCTCTCAAGACTCAGCAGGAACTGCGTATTGGCTGGTCGCACCAGCACGAAATCGAGATGCCCCGTCCGCACCAGCTCGCTAATTCGCCAGCAGTTTCCGAAGAAAAACGCCTCGAAAATGCTGGTTACAAGCATGTGCGTCCCCATGAGGAACAGGTATTGCGACTCCGTCCACCCCCGCACGTCGGGCGTATTGGCGAAAATCACCTTGATGAATATGAGCATCATAGCCACCCAGCCGATTTCGCTCGCGACATTTACAATGAAATGCCCTCGAAACGTCATTTCACGAATCAGGCTGTTCTTGAAGAAGCGAACGAGGATTTTCCCATATTCCGCCCGCATACGGCTATCCCCCAAACGCAGCGTAACGCCGCAGCCCACGGTTCCACGCTACGCGACCAGCTACGAACAAAACACACACCCAGACGAACTGCACAGCAATGACTCGAAGCGCTTCTCCTGTTTCCAAACGCTGCAGCATAATCATCGTTGGGTAATAGGTTTCGTAAGCAAAAGGAAGCAGCAACACCCATTGCTGCACACCGTCTGGTAGCAGTCCCAACGGAAACATGTGACCACTCAGGAAGTATTGAGCCGTCATGAAAACATGGATGAAACTCGCCACTTCCAGAAACCAAAATCCCATCAATCCAATCAGCGCATTGATGCCAAAACCAAGACACAGGGCGAGCACAAGCGTTACCACTGAAAGAACCGCGTTGACGCCGCTAGGCCAGCCCGGCATGTAATCGCGGCATAGCCAAAAGACGATCGAATAAGGCCCCGCAGCCATCACGATATAAACAAGTTTATGTGCAATTCGTAACGTCACGAGGTAGGTGAGGTAGTCGATCGGCTGGAGCAGGTATTTTCGTAGCTCGCCGTCGCGTATATCCGTCGAAATGCCCGTCGCCAGTCTAGGCATCGAACCAAACGCGCGAACCACCATGACAAGTAGGTAATAAGATACCATCTGACTGTAGGCCAAGCCGCCCACCTGCGCTTTACCTGACCCATCAAAAATGGCCTTCCAGAGTAGAATCGTTGTAATGATAGGAATGAATCGCAGGAAGGTGCTGATGAAAAAGTCAGCGCGGTATACAAGCCTTTCTGACAGCGCAATGCGAAACACAACCCAGTATTTTTTCACGATAGATCGCGCGTCCTAACAACAGATTCTGCCATCCCATCGCGAGCCCGAAACATCTGAGCAATAACCTCCTCGATGGGCGGATCCTCGACGCTGAGATCGCTTATGTCATACCGCGCGAGCAATCGACTTGCTTCTTTGGCCGCTGTTGACTTCGGCAAACGCAATGTAACTTGTGGAGGCCTCACTTCGACCACGTCCGCACGCTGGGTCAACTCTTCAGGCATTCGCCCATTCTGGAATCGAAGCGTTAACACCTTGTAACCCGCGAGTCGGTCAAGAATATCCGCGAGCAAGCCGTCGTGTATCAGCTTTCCATCATTGATGACGAGTACCCGTTCGCAAAGCGATTCGATATCCTGCATATAATGGCTCGTAAGAAGAATGGTCACCTTGCGGCGTTCATTGTATTCGCGCAAACACTTTCGAATGCTCGTCTGAGCCACAACGTCAAGTCCGATTGTCGGCTCATCAAGAAACAAGATACTAGGCGAATGAAGCAAAGCTGCGATGAGTTCCATCTTCATGCGCTCGCCGAGACTCAACTCGCGCACGGGCTGATGTAACAAATCACGCACGTCAAGCAGTTCAGTCAACTCGCCTTGTACCCGCTCGAATTTCGCATCCTCAATCGAATAGATTTCCTTGTGCAGACGAAAAGATTCCACAGCAGGAAGGTCCCACCAAAGTTGGTTCTTCTGCCCCATAAGCAAAGCAAACTGTCTTCGATATGCGTTGTCTCGACGCGAAGGGATAAACCCGAGAACCTGAACCTCGCCTTCGGTAGGATAGATCAAGCCGCTGAGAATCTTGAGGGTCGTGGTTTTCCCCGCACCGTTTGGCCCGAGAAAACCAACCATTTCCCCTTCCTCGACCTCGAAACTAACACCGTCGACAGCTTGGACGTGCTTGTATTGCCGACGAAAGAGCGATTTGATGGAGCCGGTCAGCCCCTGCCCCTTCTGATGGACCTTATAGACCTTCTTGAGTTGACGAACTGAAATCGCAGCCATGTTGCACTCATGGTAGCGATCTTGAACGAGCAAGCAAAACTCCCGTGAGGCGAATTCTCAGGATGCGCAATATTCTATCTCATGAAGGCTCTGCTCGGCTAGAAATACCAAAAGCGGCTTGCGATCGAGGCGAAAAGCACCAATTGAGCAGCCGTCGCATTTTCGACGCGCCCGGATTCGTGAAGTTCACAGGCAGAATTGGATTCCGGAAATCAAATTGACACATCGCCAGCCCGATTCAATCTTACTGCAATGGCTTCAATTCAGCAGCCGTCGAAGTGGGACGGCCTTCCAAATGGTGTTGCAAGTTTGCCCAGAAAAAACCGAAGCCACAATACAGCAAATAAATCCAATGCAGTGGCACCACACGCAGCGCAAACCACAACCCCTGCCTCTGAGCAAAATATTGATAGAAACGAGCATTGCAAAGGCTCACGACTGTGACGATCGAGGCTGAGATTATCCACGCGTACGGTTGCCAAAACATTGCAAATAGTGCAACGACGGCGAGGCCCATCATTGCGACATAAATGCGTTGCGATGAACTGACATTGAGCGTATCAGGTAAGTCGCGCGCCCTCAGCATCAGCCTTGTCCAGGGAATCGCACGATCGAAAATATCCGTCTTCAGCAGATTTTTTACTGTCCACTGCTTGAGGTGTTTACATTTTACACGGCTGTCGAGGATCAATCGATGACCGGCAGCGCTAACCCATGTCCCCAGCTCAATGTCTTCGATGGCCGGCCGGCGATAACGCTTTTCATCAAAACCACCAAATTCGATAAACACATCGCGTCGCATTGCACCGCACCCACTCCAAAAAGTGGAAACGTCGCCGTGAGCCGACTGGTGTACATAGTGATGGAAGATATTCTTGTATTGCGACAAGAAGCTCGGATGTGCCGGATCATCGTCATAAGTACCGATGACGCCGACCACATCTGAATCAGACTTTAGCGCATCTGCAAATCGCTCCAAAGTATCTTCGTGCACAATGACATCCGCATCGATAAAAACGACGTACTCACCCTCAACGGTCAATACGCCGCGATTGCGTGCTCGCGCCGGACCGCTCGGCCCGTCAATACGCATATAGCGAAATCCGTGCTCATTTACGATCGCCTCAATCGGCTCGGTCGAACCATCATCCACAACGAGAACATCAAAATCGTCAAATTTCGACGTCGCAAGCCCAGCCAAGCACTGCCTTAACTCAGCCGACGAGTTGTACACGGGAACAACCACGGACAACATTGGTGCGCGCGCGGACCTTGACGCTGACGCTTCGTCATGTTTATGTTTTGTTTTCGCGCTCTTGGTCATACGTTCTAGTACCAACTTGCTGCAAAACAATTATGATTCATAGACAAAATAGCCCAACATCGCGCTTAACTAAAGAACCGGTCGACCGGCGAAGGATTTCGCAGCTTCGTCGATGATACTGGCCATTGGCTCCCCTGCCTGTTTTTTGGCAAGTAACTCACCAACGACTTCCAAATAATGTCGCAGAAAAGAATCTTCGGCAAATTCTGTTTCATAAGCAACTCGACCCTCTCGGCCGAGTTTGTTACGCAATTCTTGATCGTTCAGCAAGCGGTCGATTGCATTAATAAGCTCGGCACTCGTTCGATACATCAACCCCCCGCCGTGCGTACTCACAATTTCTTCAAGCGAGCTTTGTTTGTAGATAATGACCGGGGTGGATGCGGAAAAGGACTCAGCCGCGACTACACCAAACGTTTCATAGCAAAGCGAAGGAACAATCGTGGCGATCGCCTCGCGATAGAACGCCTGCAAAGTGGCATGGTCGCATCGTCCGACGAACTTCACGTTAGCCGCGCCATCCGCCATTCGCCGTAATTCGCCTTCAAACTCACCGCCGCCAGCGATCACCAGATCAACGTCTGGCAAGTTTCGAAAAACCGGAATAAGCGTTTGCACGCCTTTGATTTTTTCAAGCCTGCCGACAAAGAAGAAGAACGGCTTGCCGTCATTAGTCGATACGGGGGTGCTGGTGGACACCTCTTGATCGGGATGAAACAAGGGTAGTTGAATCATCGGGCCCTGAATGCCGCGCTCGCGGTGCATACGCATCGTAAAGAGACTCGGCCCGATAAACGCATCTATCGAACGAGTCGCGCGCCGCATCAATCCTGTATACCGCCACAACTGAGGCGGGCGTCTCCCATGAAGCGTACATCGCAGACAAGTGGGCTTCGTACAAACTTCCCGGTTCATCCGCCAAAGAACGTGCATCGGACAAACCAGCCAATGTTCAATCAACGTACAAAGCTTCAGTCCATCGCCCATACGAAACGCATGAGGCCCGCCGAGTAGCGAGACATTGTTGTAATGAATGACATCATATTGCCCCTGATGAAGAAGTCGGCTCAGCTCAGCGCTTTGAAAACCAGGTCGCCCGAACTGCTGAACCGCAAGCAGTCCCAACTTGCCGAATGGAGTCTCAAT
>JAJDEA010000154.1 GCA_029260035.1 Phycisphaerae bacterium | reverse complement strand
GCCATGGGTAATAGGGTCTTGGAAAACACTATTATACAGAGCAGGGAGGCCTTCGTTACGCGCGAATCAATAAATCCTCATGCAATATCAGGGCTAGCGCGCGCCGCGATGCCCTTTGATAGAATTGATGGTTGTGTTGTGACAGAGTTCCCGTGCCCTTGGGCTGGTGGACTGCGATGGCCTGCTTGCGTGTTGTATTAATGACCCTCCTGTACTGAGGTATATTCGCCTGATGGTCTCTCTCCTCTTGGCAAAGGGGAGGGAGACTGTTAAACCTCCTATTGGTGCAATTGTCGTCATACGGTATATCGTTTGTGGAAGATTGCTTTTGCATGTCATATGAGGAGGTTCTAAAATGCCACATGTGCGGCAGTACAATCCATCATTTGGCGATCTAGGCGCGAAAGTTGCCCATCGTTGGCCCGAAGCTGAAGTCATCAAAGCCAAAGGGAGAAAACGACATACGGTTGGACTTGCACTCTCGGGCGGGGGATACCGATCCGCAATCTACAATTACGGCGTGCTGAAGGGGCTGTACGAACTCGGGGTGATTTCCGAAATCGATTATCTTTCCGTTGTTTCCGGCGGATCATGGATTGGCATGGCTTTCTCCATGGCCGAAGATTTGAAATGGTTCTTTCGATCGACGCCGAACCATCCAAATTTCATTGAAGAGGGTTTTGAGTCACTTCTGCCGCACCCCGGTCGTGTCTTGCAGGAAGCGGCGCTCTCTCGGAAGAATGTCAACTATGTGAGCAACATCTATGGCAGACTTCTTGCGAAGACGTTTCTTCGTGAACATGGCGATTATTCGCGATTCAAGCCCTTGTCGGATGACACTTTGATTCAAGATGACGATAGGCCTTTTCTGATTGTTAATGGAACGGTCAACTACCGCCGCCCCGATGCTTTCGATATCACGCAGGAATGTTTCGAAATGACTCGATTGTATTGTGGGAGTCGGACGCTGGGGTATACGGACACGCATAGCCTCAAAGCAAGAAAATATCCCATACGCATTCGTGATGCGATTGCGGTTTCCGGTGCTGCGGTGGCGTTTCATCTGCCGGGAATTGGGTCGGAAGTTGTTGGCTTTGGCTTGAGTCGAGAGATTGACAACTATGCACGCCGACACAGGCGTGAAAGTTCGAAAATTCCGACTACGCCAAATTTGGATCTGGCGGATGGTGGTTTCTACAACAACTTGGGTGTGGAGTCTTTGGTGAATCGAGGCTGTCGCTACATAGTTGTTGTTGACGCGGAGCACGATCCGGAGCGAAAGACGAAGACCCGGTCGAACCAGGCCTATCACGGTTTGCGGACGCTACTAAAAAGGTCACACATACCCAACCCGATCAAACTGAATGCGGTCAGCAAGCTGGACGAAGCGGATGCAGCTGTGCATCATATTCGCAGTCGAAGCGCGCGTACCCCGGAGATCCTGTACATAAAGCTGAAGTCTTCGCGGTTTTATGATCGAGCCGCGGGTCGTAAGGAATACAACAAGCCTGGCTTCCTTAGAAACCTGTTCGGCCAGGGCAAGTTTTCCTTTGATCCTCAGTTTAGTACTGCCAAGCTCGATTACGATTTCGCCGAGCACCGCAATCTTTCCGAATTAGGGGAATTCGAGGTGCGTCGTCACGCAACGACGATCAAGCGATTTGTAACGACGCCGACATAGGCAGACATTTTTCTTGAATGCAACCCCCACATTAAGAATACATGCGAACGTGGCTGGCTCAGACTTAGACAACGATGCCTCTAACTAGACACTAAGGAGCCAACGAACTTGCCACAGGCGGTGTTGGGCAAGCACTTTGTCCTTGAAGGCCTGGCACTGTCGGAACATTATACGGGTAGAACTCTCTTGTAGTCCCGACCGCGAAGGCATTTACGGCTCGTAGAACATCATTTCCGTTGACCGCTCGGTCGGGCAATTCCGGATTCACGTCTACCCAAGTAATGTGGGGTGCGCTACTTGCGCCTTGAGTGACTTGCAGGACGGCGGTGATATCGAAGCCGTTTACGGTCGAATCGGGTGGCGTCCATGAATTCGCTGGCGTAGGGGGCACTGTCGCAAAAGTCCCACCTGGGGAGAAATTGCCGACAACATCCGCCCACCATCTTCCGTCAAGGGGAATGTCTGCAGTCTCGACACTTAACGGTGCAGAAAAATTCACGCCATCTGTTGTCGCTCGGATTTCGTATTGTTCGCCAGGCGCAATCATACAGCCGCCGACGTGGATAAACGGTAGGGTAGCGAAATCATGAAGAGGCGCCGAAGTGTCACTGACAAGGTATGCCAGGCCAATTGACGGGTCCGGAGTCGTCCGTGGCGTGCTGATATACCAGGTTTGTCCTGTTCCGGCGTGCGCGACCTGATAACCATGTTGCAATCCGGTATTCGCGGGGTTCGGAACGAACGTAACGTAACGGTTCTTCCTGACGCCATGGGGATAATTAAACTCGGCAAGAGCTGGCGCGCTGCCGCCGCAAGTCGTGAAAAATGGCTGTTGCCCCGGGCCTGTCCACGCTCCAGAGAAACCGAGCCAATCGTCGCAGTTGACTGTACCACTACCATTAAAATCGACGGGTTCGCAACCTGCTACGAGTTGGGTCGATGAATTTGCGAAGCACTGTTCGAAGAGCGTGAAATCGTCGGTGTCAACATCCAGGTCGCCGTCCAGGTCGCCCGCCTTGTATGAAACGGCTGCAGCCGATGTGCGCAGGATCCATTGAAGTGGGTCAAACGACAAGGCGGTTACAGGTCCGGCCGTGGGAAAGGCGAACCATTGAACCCGCTGATCATTCGAGGCGGTTACGGTTTCCGCGTTTCCGCCAATTGTAATCTGCAAGTCGACAGGCATGGTGAAAACGTTAGGGTAAGTCGGGATTAGATGCGTTTGCTCAATTTTCACAAGAACATAGTCTTGTCCGTTGATGTTAGATGTATCCCACCCAAATTGATACGCGGGTGCGCCGCTCTGATAAACCCACTGATCGAAGAACCAGGTCAAATCCTGGCCGTAAGCAGAAGATGCTACCGCAGCGAATTCGTCAGTTGTCGCGGCACTTCCTTCGTGAGCGGCTCGGTGGTCCAGAAGTGTCTGAAAGAAGGTTGTGTCGCCAACCAAGTGTCGAAGCATATGCAATACCCATGCTCCTTTGCGGTAGCTGAAGTTGCTACTAAAGATGCGACTGACACTCAATTGTGCGGGCGGAATGTATACAGAACCATTGACGCTTGACGGTTTTCTACCGAGCATGCACGCTCTGTAGGCCGAAAAACTCGGAGCCCCGGTTTTGTGCTCCTCCCATAAGCACTCACTATATGTTGCAAAACCTTCATTCAGCCAAATATCGCTCCATGTCTTGCAGGTGACATCGTCGCCCCACCATTGGTGACCAAGTTCATGGGCACTCAGAGATTCTCCGAAGCTACTTTGACCCGTGATCGTCTGATGCTCCATCCCACCGCCGAAAGGAAAGTTGTATAGCCCGTACTTCTCATTGATAAATGGGTATTCGCCGAATATTGGGGCGAACACCGCCAGCATGTCGATCACCTTTTCCCAATTCGCGCGGTTTGTTGGATTGTCATTGCTGGGATAAATGAAGAAGTCGACTGGCATGGTACCGGCGGAGTGAACGTAATTGGACGTCCAGGTGTTGTAGTTTGTCGCAGCAAAGGCTACGAGGTAAGGCGCGATTGGATAATTGGACACCCAGTTGTATCGCTTGCGATTGCCCGAGAGGGTATCAACGCTTTGCAGCAGCCCATTGCCTGGCACGACAAAATTGTTTGGCACAGTGACGGAAAGCTCAAGTGTCGACTTATCAGAATTATCTCCAGGCTGTGACACATCGCCGTCTTTTGTAGGCCACCAAGTGTAGGAATAATAAGGCTCGCTCAACGAAGCGACGATGTCAACGCCGCTTTGGGTCCGTACTTCGAATGAACCGAACCCGGAGGATACGGAATTGCCAGAGTAGATAATCGTAAGCGTAAATACTTCGTCCATTCCATATGTACGATCAAGCGTAGCGACTCGTGTTGTTGTGCTGGTTGCCGTGACCACGATAGGTATCGTGTCATTGATGAGGGAACCAAGAATGGCATATTGGCTGCGAAGTCGAAAAGTGAACTCAGTCAAAGCGGAGGATTTGCTTTGAATTGTCATAACATTCGAAGCGAAAACGTCGCATGTGTTGGAACCCGGGTTGAGATTGGATACTTCGATGTCCAGCTTGTTGTGCAGAACATCCGTGTCATCCATTGCTTCGAGGAAGGCAACTGTTGTTGGATCGGCTGGTGCGTCAAATGTCCTGTTTCCCATGCGTTGTATTTTTCCTTCCGCGCAGGAGTGAACTGAATGTGCGGCGCGGATGGGAATTTCGTCAGCTTTAGGTGCCAAGGCCGAAGCGCCGGCAAGGAGCATGACCAGAGAGGCGGCTAGTAAACATCGAAGTGATGAATGGACGACTTGCATCGGTTATCTGCTCCCAATTTACATGTTCGTAATTATCCAAATAGGCTTGAACTTCCCCTTCATGCCATTGAAACAGCTATTGTAACAAAATCATTCCTCGATTTCCATGTTTTCATGTGCAACCCCATTTTTGCCATTTCCGGGAAAAGTTGCGGATAGGGCTGCGCAGGTACTTAAGCCGCCTGACGTCGCCATAGAGTCCTCTAATGTTAAGGCGATAGCGCAGCTTGCAGCATACCTTCTTTGCTTTGCCCGTCCCCGAACGCCTTTGAAACCGATGAAGCACTCGTTGTGTATTCGTGGCGAACCCTACCGACAGAAAACCTCTGTCGATTGTTTACGATTAAGCAAAGGAAGATGGACGATCGGATATCTTGTACGTTGAGTTTTCCCCGATCCTGGCGACGACACCCTGGCGTAACTTGGTCGCATCTCCAAACACATCCGGATGGATCAGTTCTGCCAGAATCTCCAGGCTATCGACAATGCGAGGCCCGGAGCGGTTGAAGTAAGCGTTTCCATCTACAGCATAGACGCGTTCAGTCTTCACAGCGGCCAGCTTCGACCAATTCGGCAGCTTCGTTACTTCTCCGATTTCCTCCAGCGTGCGTTTGAGATCAAACCCGCATGGCATGAGTATGATGACTTCTGGATCATAAGCGACAACTTCTTCCCAATTGGTATAGCCGCTTGATGTACCCGATTCTGTAAGTTCGTTCCGTCCGCCAGCCAGATGAATCAAATCCGGCATCCAATTTGCTGCCACCATGACAGGGTTAAGCCATTCAAGACACGCAACGCGAGGTCGATGTGCTTCGGCTCTGGCATCAGTTTTTAACTTCACCGTGTCGATGCGATTCTGCAGGTTCGCTACATAGCGTTGCGCTTCGATCGGACATTGCACAGCCTCTCCAATTCGCGTTATGTCCTGCAAAATGTTTTTCAGCGTATTTGCACTTATGGAAACGACGACTGTCGCCCTGAGTTCCGCGCGATCTCGGGTCGCACGCAAAACATCGTCATAGCTAACCGCACATACCTCACAATGACCTTGCGTGACGATTAAGTCCGGTCGTAGCGAAGCCAATAGTTCGACGTCGATGCTATAAAGTGGTAAACCCTTGACCGCGTACTGTGTCACTTGCTGGTCAATGTCGATGCTTGACGTATCGGGAGAAACATGCGTGCATGTCACGCGTGGCTTGCTCACAACCTCTGGAGGAAAGTCGCATTCATGGCTAATCGCAACAACCTTTTCTCCGAGGCCAAGGCCGTATAAGATTTCCGTCGAACTGGCCAGCAAAGATGCAATGCGTTGCGGTTTCATATGTGGCATGTTACCCGTGACCGGCCTGCAAATAAAATCTGCTAATCACCACAATGGAGTATGAGGAAATGTCATTTATCGCCGAAACGGAACGACTTGGAATGAGACCTTATCATCCGGATGACGCTGAGGCGTTTTTTGCTTTGTGCAGCAATCCTGAAGTTATGCGATATATTCCTGGTGAAAAAAAGCAAGGCAGTGTCGATGAAATGCGCCAGATGCTTGCCGACTATCCCGATTACGAAAAACATGGCTTCGGACGATGGTCATGTTTCTACAAGGAAACTGGAGAATTCATTGGATTCACAGGCCTGAAACACCTCGAAGACTTTGGCGGGGAGGTGGACTTGGGCTATCGTTTCTTCCCGGAATTCTGGGGTAAGGGAATTGCGACCGAGTCTGGGTTGGAGTCGCTTCGTTACGGTTTCGACGTACTCGGACTCAAGCGAATCGTCGGCCTGGCCGTTCCGGAGAACATTGCCTCAAGACGGGTGCTCGAAAAATGTGGCCTGAGCTTCGAGAAATATACTGATTATGATGGGTACGAAGTAGCGCTTTATGCTGTTCACAAGAATTCAAAGTGACGTATATGCGGCACTTTCATGTAGCAAGCTGCAGGTTTGGCGCATCATTCCATCGAATCACGCGGCGGATACGCTGGGCATTGATTTCTTCCCGATACAGCCGCAGGATCAGTCTCGCAGGGCACAGCCGGATATCGGACACGCTTACCATTATCGGGTGCCAAAAGTGGATTGGTGGCCGTAAGATTGCGGTGGATTTGCCAGCGGATCTATTGGATAGTGAAGCTGGAAGTATGTCCTTGGGAGGGGAAACATGCTGTCACCGATATCATCGGGGAATTCCCTGTCTGCTATCTTCGCGCTTCAGCGAACGCAACGTTCGATGGATACCGTCTTTACGCGACTGTCCAGCGGGCGACGAATCAATTCTGGCAAGGATGACCCCGCCGGTTTGATCACGTCGGAGCAGTTGGCTGCGGAAATCAAGTCGCTCGAGGCTGAGAATCGATCCATCCAACGAGCAGATTCCAACGCTCGAATCGCCGAGGGGCATGCCGTCGAAGTATCTTCCATGCTCACCGAAATGCGTGGACTTGTCCTCGCTAACGCGAATACCGCCGGCATGTCCGATGCGGAACGGGCAGCCAATCAGATGCAAATTGATAGTTTGGCTGGCAATATTAATCGCTTCACCAACAACGCCATCGCCTCGCTCGATGGGATCAATATGCCCAACGGCGGAAACGCCACCGTCGAAGCCCAGTTTGTTCAGGCTCAGGCTGACGCGATGTCTGTAATGTCCGGCGGGGCGAACGACACTTCCAGCGGCAACTTTGCGGCTGCTGATGCCGCGCTATCCGCTGCGAGTACCGCTGTGGCGACTGGTCGAGGACACATCGGCGGTTATCAAAAAGATGTCCTGGCGCCAACGTTGCGATCCAACGAGGTCGCGGTGGAAAACCTTACCGAAAGCCGAAGCCGAATTGCTGACGCCGATTTTGCCGTCGAAATAAGTAACCTCAACCGCGGCCAGGTGCTTATGGAGGCAGGTACGAAGGTACTCAAGCTAACTCAACAACAGCCAAAGACCGTGCTCGATTTGCTGAGGTCATAGAGCAAGCTCTTTTCTAATGCGTCGTCCTGGTGCACTTCTTGCTTGTGCGATAGAGCGATTCGCGTGCCACATCCAGCCGTTCACAGCGATAAACTAAGAGCGGACTGCGTGAATTCTATATTGCCAACTGCAAGACATAAGGCACGCACGCGTGGCCTGCTACGATCAGCTGGCCACGGCGCTACGGGTTCCGCGTCGACCTCTGCTGGATCGCTTGCGTGAGCTATTCTTAGTGCCGAAGCGATGCTTCTGCTGGCTGGCGCTACCGTTCTTGCGAGAGGCTGTGTGTGGTTTTCGGCTGGGTTGCACAGCAATCACTTTCGGTGCGACATAGCCGGGGAGGTCAGGCGCGGGCTGCAGTGGCGTGCGAATCAGACGCTCGATAGCGCGTAAGCTTTCGTAGTCTTCGCCGCTGACGAAAGAAAGTGCCGTTCCCGTTGCCCCTGCTCGGCCTGTTCTGCCTATGCGGTGAACGTAGGTTTCTGGTTCGGTCGTGAGATCATAGTTGATAACATGCGAGATGTCGTCGATGTCCAACCCGCGGGCTGCAATATCAGTAGCGACCAGGACGGCTGTTCTTCCTGATCGAAAACCGGCAAGTGCTCGGGTGCGGGCATTTTGACTCTTGTTGCCATGAATCGCGTCCGCGGAGACTCCGCCTTGGGTCAGATGGCGGACGACTTTGTCTGCTCCGTGCTTGGTGCGTGTGAAAACCAAGGCCCTTGAGAACGGCGTGTTTTCGAGGACAGTGCGCAACAGGGCTGGCTTTTCTTTCTTCTCGACACGGTACGCCCAGTGAGCGATATTTTCTGCCGGAGATGACACGCGCGCGACTTCAACCGATACGGGATTCTCCAGGATGTCCTTGGCGAGGTCTCGAATAGGAGGTGGCATCGTAGCGGACAGTAGTAGCGTTTGCCGTTTCTTTGGCACTTTCGTAAGAATCCGACGAATATCCGGCATGAAGCCCATGTCTAACATGCGATCGGCTTCATCCAATACCAATATTTCAAGGGAGTCAAGTGTAGCAGTGCCATCCGACATGTGGTCCAACAGGCGCCCTGGCGTGGCTACAAGAATGTCAACACCGGAACGCAATATGTTCGTCTGAGGGTTTTTGTTGACGCCACCGAAAACGACAGTGCGTTTCAATTTGGTAAAGCGTCCGTAGGCCGAGAAGCTATCCGAAATCTGTTTGGCTAGTTCACGAGTTGGAGCCAACACAAGGGCACGAATATTTCGCGTATGCGATCGCCCGCGCCCATTGCGATTGGGTGACTGGCCGGTGTCCAAACATTGAAGAATTGGCAGGGCGAATGCGGCTGTCTTGCCGGTACCGGTCTGGGCACACCCAAGAACATCCTTCCTGTCGAGGATCAAAGGAATCACCTGGGCTTGGATCGGCGTCGGGGTCTCATAACCGGCGGCACGAACCGCATCCAGAAGCGGCTTGTTAAGCCGCAAGTCACTAAATTTCATAAAACATACTTTCTGAGGTAACTACAGGCGGGACGTGTCAAACGCGCGGTGCATCTGCCAAAGCCATCAATGCCTGGCTGTGATTAAACTCTCTATTTCGCCACAAACGGGCTTTATGGGAATTCTATCGGCTGTTTGGTGGTTTGTCAATCTGTGATTTTGTGACTGCGAACGAGTTTGTGCTGACATAAATTGAGCAGGTTGTCCACTATGGCCGATATTCCCCAAATTTTCTTGTCGCTACGTCTAACAACTTTCGCAGTAATCTCCCGCAAGTTTAGACCGTTCAGGAACTATGAGTTGATGGACTATGAAAATGATGCCGGCACGGGGTTCTCAGACGCGAATTGTGGTTACGCCTCGCTTGGGCAGGAGCGCGACGAAGAGCAGGAATGGCAGTATCGGCACTCGAAAACGTGGATCGAGCTGAGGCGTCGAGGCAAACAGAAGCGCGGCGGTCATTGCCAGAGGTAGGTACATGTGCCACATCGACGACCCTCGAATTATTCGATACGCAACGGCCAGCACTAACAAAACATACGGCAGTGCCAGCAGTCCGTATCGCGCATGACGCCGTTCAAAACCGAACGGCGCGTCCAAAGCCAGGCTGGCTGGAAAAGCAAGTATCGATCCACAGCGAATCGAACAGCAGGCAAGTGTCGATAACGGCGACTCCATCAACAGTGACGCGCCGATTCCAGAAAGCGCATTGGAAACGACAAAGGAGTCCAGGCTTGAATCGTTGCCTTGGGCGAGCTTGGTCCAATTCAGTTCAGACCTTGTTTCGGGCGACAAGCCAGAAAATCTTATGGATAGCCGACGATCGATGTCATCCCACACGGCGTGGGGCGATGTTGCCTGACTCGGGTCGAGCGATGTCTCCATGTATCGATCCGCCGTTCTTCCCTGTCGCCACAAAACCACTTCTGCCGCTTTGAAGTAGGCGAGTACAACACCGCCTTGATCGGAGAGAGCAAAGTGATCGAACTGTGCGTGATTGCGTGCCATCCACGTACTGACCACGGCTCCAGAGCAGATTGCGAGCATCGCACCGCCCAGAATAATTCGCCCCGCCCGCTCAGTGATTCCTTTTCGGTATTGCCATAAACCTCGCGCGAAACATCCCATGACCAAAATGAATGGAATGAGCAGTGCGAGAGGCCTGACGAGTATGGCTACGCCACACAGTACGCCGGTCACTACGAACCAGCGAAAACGTTGTTGCTCATGCGCAAGCTGCCATGTTTTCCAAATCAAGATCAGAACGAAAACAAAGCAGGTTGTCGTCAATAGCCAAGTTGAATAATAGAGGCGATAAGGTTCCAACAGGAATAGAAACGCGAGCAGGATCGCGCGTCGTTGCGTGAGAAAGCAACAGCCTATTCGATACAGCAAACAAACACTGAGCGATGCAAGAACCTGCTGTGCGACGATAAGCCAAACAGGCGCGTCGCCAACCAGCCGAATGACCAGCGCCAGGAAGACGGGATACCCCGGCGTTCGCCAACTATCGAGTGCCAATGGCGGCTCTTCCGATTGGCTGAAGCTCCCATGGTAGGCAAGATTTCTGGCCAGCTGGTAATACTCAATTCCGTCCAAAGAGTTAAACGCGTAAGCGTCAGCGGAACCCGTTCGAAGATGGACCCCGACTAGAACACAAGCATGGACGAGCAGGCTCGCGACAAACAGGGCGGAAGTGGGTCGGTTCCGAAGTGACATCGTGATAAGTGTATGGCTTCGGCGGCACTATTGCGAAGACTGGCGATTCTCTACGCCCGTTTGCACGGGCAAACCATAAGTCAGATTTCGATCGATCAAGACCTGGGAATACGCGGGTGTCGGGTCGGCGTACTGTCCCGGTTCGGGGAGGTTCCACTTAGCAAAGAGCTTGACGTTGTCCTCATTCCCGATCGGAAGATCGTCGTTCTTGCGATCGTCATGGTGTTCGTCGTGAACGATTAGTGCGCCTCGACAGCCAATCACCTTCAACCCCATATCAATCTGTATTCGAAGAGACAGGTCAGGGTCAAACCCGAAAAAGTAGAACCGTTCGTCGGCGTAACCAACCTGCTCAAGCAATTCTCTTCGCAATAGTCCGAAGTTAGCGTACGGACAGCCTCGAACGTGACACAACTCAAACGACTCGCCGTTATGCTCAACGCGATCCAGTACGTTGCGGTCGCTGTGCCATTGATGATAAAAAGCGACCATACCCAGATCAGAAAGCTCTGGTCTTTCGATCATTTCCAAGGCGGCTTCGACGCTACCGGGCAGTGGATACGCATCGTCGTTTAGCCACATAACGTACCTGCCGGTTGAGGCTCGAAAACCTTTATTGAAAGCCTTGACCGCCCCTTCGCGACCGTGTTCCAGAATCACTCGTAGGTTGTCTTTGCCAGCCAGCCAATCGCGCGTACCGTCTGTCGAGCCGCCGTCGACGACGATGATCTCATTGGCGATGGACACGTTTTGACAAATCTTGTCGATGCAGCGCATAAGTCTCTGAAGACGATTGAATGTTGGAACGACAATAGAAACAATAGGTAGCGTGCTCACGACTTTCTCCTTGCGGGATGGTATCATATGAGCCATGAGGCTGAGTGGCCACCGTGGAGAATGCGCCATGAAACGAGGTGACTTGTGAATAGTTTCGCTGTCGGAAATGCGATTCATACTCTGGTTTGGTTAGGGTTGGCTTGCCTGCCGGTTTCTCTTGTATTGGGCCAGGAGTCTTCAGTAAGCCATGACGATGAGCAAATCCCCGCGCAATCGCAAAACGATACTGCTGAAACTTCACCGCCAACAAAGGAGCACACGTCACGCGCCACAAGCAACGAAGGTTTATGGCCTTCCCC